>NZ_JANJUE010000336.1 GCF_024710765.1 Pseudoxanthomonas sp. | reverse complement strand
CTGTATGTGCCAGTTTCCCTTGCTGTCCTTGCCGATCAGCACGAGGGCAGTTAGGTCGGTTCGTGCGGACAGGTCGAGTCCGCCAAAGACTTCGAGCCCGTCGAGATAGCCGGACGCAGCACCGCAGCTCTTCCACGTGGAAAGGCTCATGAACGGCGACACGACAGACACGCGCTGATTCAGCGTCAAGTTTCGGAACGTACTTTCAACGCTCGGCATCCGCATCGCCTCGGCCGCTTGCTGCTGCGTGTCCTTCAGACTGCGGAACAGACCCAGGGCCGGGTTCGCTGCCCGCCATGCCTTGCGGTCATCTAGCTCGCAATCGGCGGGCGCAGCGTAGACGTGTGACACGATCGTCGGGTCGCCGGATTTCTCTGCATCGTCCAGCCAGATCGAGAACAGGTCGGTATCGTTGGCGGCTTGCGTGCTGATCGCGATCAGGAGCGGCGCTTCGTGCGCACCCTGCGCCGTCGTGATCGCATTGACGAACTCCGACGTGAGGCCTCGCACCTGCCCTACTTCGTCCAGGATCGCCAGAACCGGGCTCAAGCCGTGTGCCGTCTTCCCCTCGGCGGCGAGTGCCTTGTACTCGACGTTCATCGGGAGGCCGAAGAGCTGCTTGCGCGAATCCACTACCCGCACGATCTCAGCCAGTGCCGGGTTCAGGGCGACCATCTTTGAGGCGAGGTTGAAGACGATCGCCGCCTGCTCGCGACTCATGGCACCGGAGACGATCTGGCTGTTCTGCTTCGCCTCGGGGCCGACTAGATGCACGAGCACAAGCGCTGCGATCAGAGCTGTCTTACCGTTCTTCCTGGCGATGGACAGGAACGCCTTCCGAGTGCCCTTGCGGTTGTCGTAGATCGCCTTGATGAAGCGTTTCTGGAAGATCGCCAGCTTCATCGGGCAACCGACATGGACGCCTTCGGGAACCCGACAGTAAGCCTCAATAAAGCGGATTACTCGTGCTGCCCTACTGCTACGGCTCATCCAACCGCCCGGAGTTTGGGACGTGCAATCAGATCGTTGTCGGCACTGCCGATGGCTGCTGCAAGATCGCGGGCGGCCTGATTCTTGTCCTTCTGGTGATCAGCCTTGCCCACAGTGGCGTTTGCGTGAATCTGTAGCGCTCGGCAGGTCGAGATG
>NZ_JANJUE010000063.1 GCF_024710765.1 Pseudoxanthomonas sp. | reverse complement strand
TTGGTCTTCGGCACGATGACCTGCTTGCCGCGGTAGTAGCCGTCGGCGGTCACGTGGTGACGCAGGTGGATTTCACCGGAAGTCGGATCGGTGGACAGCTGCTTGGCGGTCAGGGCGTCGTGCGAACGGCGCTGACCACGGCGGGACGGGGTGACTCGGGATTTCTGCACAGCCATGGGATTGCTCCAGCTATAAACTTGAAATGAATCTGCGATTCGTATTGCCAGACCGCCGAAGCGGCTAGTTCTTTTTCAGCGAGGCCAGCGCCGCGAACGGGTTGGCCTTTGCCAATTCTTCCTCTTGCGCCGGCCAGTCACGCTCCACCGCGTCCGATTCCGGATTGACCGGAACCACCGGAACGGCGAGGACCAGTTCGTCCTCCACCAGATCCGCCGGGTGCAACATGCCGTCCTCCGGCACCAGCAGCGCTTCGTAGTCCGGCGGCAACGCGGCCTCGTCGGCCTCGTCGCGCACCAGACCCAGCCGCTGCACGAGACTGACCGGAAGCAGGAATCGCTGCAGGCTGCGCTGGCACACCAGCGGCAACTGCGCCTCGATCCTCAACTCCACGTACGGCACACGCAGCGCGTCTTGATCGAATTCGATCGTATAGCGTGCGTCGCCTTCGGTATCGTTCAGCAGACCCTGCAAGCGCGTCATGGCGGACAGCGGCAGGCGGCCTTCGAAACTGCGCCGTGCCGCGACCATGCGCCAAGCATCCAACATCTCGGGCGTATTCGCGGACATAAGCCGCTGAATGTTAAGGACTGCGCGCCGAGCTGTCAAACCTGTCCCATCGCCACAGGATAAGGGATTGCCGGACGCGGCCCCGCTCGGCAGACTGCCCGCCCCTTTCCCCGGTCCGCCACGATGCCCCTGCTGCTCGCCTCGACCTCCCGCTACCGCCGCGAACTGCTGGAACGGCTGCGTCTGCCCTTCCATGTGGCCCGCCCGGACGTGGACGAGACGACCCTACCGGATGAGGCCCCGGCCGCGCTGGCGGCCCGCCTGGCCCGTCTCAAGGCCGCTGCGATTGCCGCCCACCACCCCGAGGCCTGGGTCATCGGCGCCGACCAGGTGGCCGAGGTGGACGGCCAGGCCATCGGCAAGCCGGGCCATCGGGACGCCGCCATCGCCCAGCTGACCACGATGTCCGGCCGGGCCATCCGCTTCCACACGGCGCTGTGCCTGCTGCGCGAAGCCCCGTTGCAGGAGGGAACCCCGGCGGAAAGCACCCTCCACGAGGCCAGCGACGTGACCACGGTGCGGTTCCGGGCGCTGTCGGCCGAGGAAATCGAACGCTACGTGGATGCCGAGCAGCCGTTCGACTGCGCCGGCAGCTTCAAGAGCGAGGGGCTGGGCATCACCCTGTTCGAGGGCATCGACTCGCAGGACCCGACCGCCTTGATCGGATTGCCGCTGATCGCCCTGTCGCGGCTGCTGCGCGCGGCCAGGTTCCATCTGCCCTGAGGACCGCACCGGCGCCGCGTGATGGCGGGCGCCGGTCGGCACGTCAGGGCCGGATGTCGATCGGCCGCTCTTCCCAGTCCTCGACGCTGCCGTCGTTGCCGTGCAGGCGCAGGCCGAGCCAATGACGGCCCGGCGGCAACGCGGAGGCGTCGATCTCGGCACGGAAGCCGACCCGCGGGTGCTGCGGATCGTTGGAGATCCGCCAGAACGCGGCGACCCCCGGTTCGGGCCGCCCGTACTCGGCCTTGGCCACCGGCTTGCCGTCGATCAGCACGTCGACCCCCTTCAGGCCCACGCCTTCCTTGAAGGCCCAGCCCTGCACCGGGAAGCGCGGCGGCACGCCCGCGCGCGACACCGGCGTGTCGATCCACGCCATCGCCGGCGCCACGCAGGGCCCCTTCGCTTTTTCCTTCGGCAGGGCGAACAGCAGGAAGCGCTGGTGACCGTGGTCGATGTTGACCACGCGTGGCGGCGGCAGCGGTCCGACCTGCCGGCACAGCGTGTGGTAGTAGTCCAGCAGGTGCTTGTACTGCACGTCGCCGTGGCCGATCACCAGCAGCACCGGTGTATCGCGGGTGCCATCGTCCTGCAGTTTCCAGAGCTGCAACTGTGGCGCGCGGCCGTGCTTGCGGTTGAGCGGATGATCCAGCACGCGGATGTCCGGATCGTCGAGCGCGAAACCCAGCTCCGCACCGACCTTGAAACTGCCGGCCAGCAAGGTAGTTTCGCCAGGCAGGCGGGTGCGCTCCTCGCGCACGGCACGCGCGAGATGCGACCAGCCGGCGAAGTTGTAGGGGTAGTACTTCTCCGCGGCGAAGCGTTCGCGCCAGGTCGGTACCGATGCGATCAGGTAGTAGGCGAGCATCGCCACCACGCCGACACCGGCCAGCGCCCACAGCGCGCGCCGCCAGAAGCGCGGCCAGGTCCCGATCAGCGCGGGCACCGCCAGGATTAGCGCCAGGTAGCCGGGCAACGGCCAGTGGAAACTTACCCGTTCGACGTCGGCAAAGAAGCCCAGCACGAAAAAACCCAGCGTCGACGCCATGCCGAGCAGGCCGAAGTAGCGCCATTGCGGTGGCGCGCCGACGGTGGTGCGGCTGGCGCGTACGCCGGCGATCATCAGGGCCGCGAACAGCAGCGGCGTGACCATCAGCGCCTGGATGACCACGAACCACCCGCCAGTGGGCTGGAACGACCAGGGATGGCGATCGACCAACTGGAAGCGCAGGCCGGCGTCGGCGTACTCCAGGTTCCAGGCCAGCAACGGCGCCCACGCGGCGACGCCCACCGCCAGCGCGATCCAGATCCGCGGATCGCGCAGCAGGCGGCGCCCCTCCGGCAGGCACAGCAGGGCGACGAAACCCACGCCGATCACGCCGAGGAAGCGGTAATGGCTGAGCGCACCGATCGCCAGGCCCAGCGCGAGCTCGGCGGCGGAGGTCGCATCGATCTCGCGCAGCAGGCGCGCGCCGGCATCCAGGCAAAGCACCGCCGCCAGCGCCATCGGTACATCCGGCAGCGCCAGCAGTCCCAGGGTGCCGGACAGCGGCATCAGCACGGTCAGGGTGCCAGCCTGCCAGCCGGCGGTTTCGTCGAACCAGCGCCGGGTGATGTGCGCGATCAGCCAGGGAATCAGCGCCGCCATGATCAGGAATGGCGCGCGCAGGGCGAGCCGATGCTGGCCGCCCAGTTCGGTGCCGAGCCGGGTGAGCCAGGCGGTGAGGCCGGGCAGATCCGAGTAGGCCGCGGCAAGGTGGCGCCCCTCCTGCCAATAGAACGCCTCGTCGACGAACAGCGGCAACCGGGCCGCGATCACGACCTTGATCACGGATGCGACCAGCCACACGGCCAGAAACACTTTTCTCGCATTTGCCACGTCCTGCATGCCGCTACACTTCCTCTTCATCCCGACTGTCAGGTCCAGAGCACGCGATGCCCACCCCACCCACGCCGCCTATGCTATCCGATGCCCTGCGCGACGCCCTGAAGCGCGCGCAGGAACAAGTCAACGCGCTGGTGCTGGGCAAGGCATACGAGGTGCGGTTGGCGTTCGTGGCGCTGCTGTCCGATGGGCACCTGCTGATCGAGGACCTGCCCGGGCTCGGCAAGACCACGCTGGCGCACGCGCTGGCCGCCACGCTGGGATTGGGTTTCCAGCGCGTGCAGTTCACCTCGGATCTGCTGCCCGCCGACGTGCTGGGCGTATCGGTCTACGACGGCGCGGCGCGGCAGTTCCAGTTCCATCCCGGCCCGGTGTTCACCCAGGTCCTGCTGGCTGACGAAATCAACCGCGCGCCGCCGCGCACCCAGAGCGCGCTGCTGGAAGCGATGGCCGAACACCAGGTGACGCTCGACGGCGTCACCCACGGCCTGCCGGATCCGTTCTTCGTGATCGCCACCCAGAACCCGGTGGATCTGTCCGGCACCTATCCCCTGCCCGACTCGCAGTTGGATCGTTTCCTGCTGCGGCTCAACCTGGGCTATCCCGGCGCGGAGGCCGAGCGCGCGCTGCTGGCCGGCGAGGATCGGCGCGCGTTGATCGCCCAGACGATGCCGCTGCTGAGTTCGGAGGACGTGATCGCACTGCGCGCCGCGGTGAACCAGGTGCACGCCAGCGAAGCCCTGATTGTCTACGTGCAGGCACTGCTGGCGCGCAGCCGGCATCATCCGGGCGTGCGCGTGGGACTGTCGCCGCGTGCCGGCATCGCGCTGCTGCGCGCGGCCCGCGCGCATGCGCTGTTGCTCGGTCGGCAGCATGTGTTGCCGGAAGACATCCAAGCCTTGTTCGGCGTGGTGGCGGCGCACCGGCTGGTCGCCGAGGCGGAAGCCGATTCCACCGTGGCGCTGGCCAAGGCGATCCTGCACGCGGTGGCGGTGGACTGAATCCATGGCGATGACGCTGAGGCAACGCGCGAACCGACGCCTATCGCGGTTCGCGCGACCGCGCCAGCCCGAATCACTGCCGATCCGGCTGGACCGTCGTCGCGTCTACGTGCTGCCTACGGGGTTCGGCCTGTTCTACGCGCTGCTGGTCGGCACCATGCTGGTCGGCGCGCTGAACTACAACAACAACCCGGCGCTGCTGCTGGCGCTGCTGTTGGCTTCGGCGGGACTGGCCAGCCTGATCGTGGCGCACCTGCAGTTGTCCGGCCTGCGCCTGGATGCCCTGTCCGCCGAGCCGGTCGCGGCCGGGCAGCCGTTGCGGGTGCAGATCGCGCTGTCGGCGCGGGATCACCGCGCGCGCCGCGGGCTACGCCTGGCATGCGAGGACGTGACCGGCGTGGTGCCGCCGATGACCGATGCGGTGGTCGCGGAATTGAATCTGCCCACTCACCGGCGTGGCTGGCTGGATCCCGGTCGCCTGCGGATCTGGACGACGCAGCCGCTGGGCCTAGCGCACGCCTGGGCCTGGTTCTGGCCCAGGCAATCCCTGCTGGTGTATCCGGCCCCGGAAGCGCATGGACCGCCGCTGCCCGAAACTGGCGGCGGCGGCACTCGCGCGCGACAACAGGCCAGTGGCGAGGATGTGCACCACCTGCGCGCCTATCGCACCGGAGACCCGCTGCGCGCCATTGCCTGGAAGCCGTCCGCGCGCCGCGACCAGTTGCTGGTACGCGAATTCGAGCAACCGGTGGGCGTGGAGGTGGAACTGGCCTGGAGCGCGCTCGCCGCCTTGCCGGGCGAGCAGCGCATCCGCCGGCTGGCGCACTGGGTGGATCTGGCCGAACGCGAAGGCCGCCGTTACCGGTTGCGCCTGCCGGGAGAAACCGTGCTCGGTCCTTCGCAGGGACCCGCGCATCGGCATGCCTGCCTGCGCGCACTGGCGTTGCTGCCCGATGCCTAGCACGTCGGCCCGCGCCGCTTCGCCGCTGGACCGCGCCAATCGCCTGTGGGTGCTGGCGGCCACCGCTCTGTGCATGCTCGTATTGCTGTTGCAGTTGCCGACCGGATTGGCGTTGGGCACCGCCGCATTGGCCGTGGTCATGACCGGCCTGTCCTGGCGGCGACCGGTGCCTGGCCTACTGCGGCTTCTGTTGGCGATCGCGATCATCGGTGGCGTGCTGACGGTGATGGGCATGCGCTTCGGTCGCGACACCGGCTGCGCACTGCTGGCGGCAATGCTCGCGCTCAAACCCGCCGAAACCGTCAGCCTGCGCGACGCGCGCAGCCTGCTGGGTTTCGCCCTGTTCGCGCCATTCTCGGCGTTCCTGCTGGACCAAGGCCCCCTGACCCTGCTGTTGGCGACGCTCGGGGTCAGTGCCGCCCTGCTGGCCTTGTCACGGCTGGCCGATGCGGACGTACCGGCGGGAGGCGCGCCCGCCCTTCCCGCCCGCCAGCACCTGAGGGCGGTCGGGCGCTTGCTGCTGCTCGGCCTGCCACTGATGCTGGCAACCTTCTGGCTGTTTCCGCGTTTCCCCACGCCGTTATGGGGCGTGCCGGAACGCGCACTCGCGCAACCGGGCCTGTCGGATCGGATGTCGCCCGGCGGTTGGCTGGATCTGATGGCCGACGACACGCCTGCCCTGCGCGTGCAGTTCTTCGGTGCCACGCCCACGCCGGATGAAATGTACTGGCGCGGACTGGTGCTGTGGGATTTCGACGGCCGCGACTGGACCCGCGCGCGCGGGATGCCGCCGCTTTCGGCCAATGCCACGTCCTCGCAGCCATCGCCGCGCTGGGACTACGAAATGATGATTGAGGCGACCGAGCAGCGCTGGCTGGTGGCGCTGGATCTGCCGCTGGCGGCGCCGGCCGATGCCCGCCTGGATCGGGATAGGACCTTGGTCACCCGGCAGCGCATGAACGGCGTGACCCGCTGGCGCGCACAATCGGCGCCGCCGGCCAGCTTCGACACGGATCTGCCACCACTGCTGCGTGAACGCGCGTTGATGCTTCCGGAAGGACTGAATCCACGCACCCGGGCGCTGGCGGCGCAATGGCGCCGCGAAGCCGGCACCGATGATCTGGCCATCGTGCGCCGCGCCATGGCCTGGATTCGCCGCGATTTTGCCTACACGCTGGAAACACCGTTGCCCGGCCGCGACGGCGTCGACGAGTTCCTGTTCGACCAGCAGCGTGGTTATTGCGAGCATTTCAGTTCCGCGTTCACCACGCTGATGCGCTCGGCCGGCATACCGGCGCGGGTAGTGGTGGGCTATGCCGGCGGCTATCGCAACCGTTTCGGTGACTATTGGGTCGTGCGCAAGATGGATGCGCATGCCTGGAGCGAGGTATGGCTGCCACAGCGTGGCTGGGTACGGGTGGATCCGACGGCCGCGGTCGCTCCCGAGCGAATTTTCGACACCCTGGAGGATCGACTGGGTGCCGCCGGCAATGGCGCGTTGCAACGCAATCCGCTGTTCGACGCCAGCGACTGGCTGCGGCGTGGCTGGAACGATTTCGTCCTTGGGTTCGACGCGCGTCGGCAGCAGGACCTGTTGCGTCGCGTTGGCCTGCCTCGCCTGGATACGACCGGCCTGGGCTCGGTGTTCGCCTTGACCGCGCTGCTTGCCCTGGGCGCCATGGCCTGGCTGCTGGCGCGGGGCGAGCGCGAACGCGATCCGCTGCTGCGGGCCTGGCATGCGCTGGGCGCGCGCTACGCCAGGCTGGGACTGGCGCGGCAACCACATGAACCCGCGCTGGCATGGGCACAGCGGGTGGCGGCGAGCCATCCCACCGCAGGCGCGAGCCTTGTTCCGCTCAGCCAACGTTTCGCCGAAGCGCGCTACGCTGCCGCCGTGAGCGACATTCCCGCGCTGGTTCGCGACCTGCGCCGCCATCGGCCCTGAAGGAGATTTCCATGAAGCTTCGTCACCTCTTGCTTGCCGGCGCGGTGGCGGCCCTTGCCGCCTGCGCCACCGCCCCGCAGCCCCTGCAGGGCACGTTTACCCCGGTCACCCCGCGCGATGCCGTCGCCGGCGCGCAGGTGGGTTCTCAGGTCCGCTGGGGCGGCCGCATCATCGACACCAAGCCCGGCCAGGACAGCACCTGCTTCCAGTTGGTCTCGCGCCCGCTCAACGCCACCGGCCGGCCGATGGAATCCGCGCCCGACGCGACCGACGGGCGCTTCATCGCCTGCCGCTCCGGTTTCTATGATCCGGCGGTGTTCGCACCCGGTCGCGAAGTGACCTTCGTCGGCCGCATCAACAGCTACGAAAACACCCGCATCGGCGAATACGACTATCGCCTGCCGAAGGTGGACGCCGACGTGGTCTATCTGTGGCCGGAAGTGCGCGAGGTCGAAGTTCGTCCGTCGCCGTTCTACGACCCCTTCTGGGGTCCCTACTGGGGCCCGCGCTGGGGTTATTGGGGCTGGTGGTGAACCGGCCTGTGACCTGACCGGTCACCCGATGCGAAAACGCCGCTCGATGAGCGGCGTTTTCTTTTGGTGTGTTCCCGCGTCCAGAAAGCGCTGCGGTCATCGGGATGCTCTCCGTCGTCATTCCGGCGCAAGCCGGAATCCATTTTACGGAACAGCGAATCACCGCGGATGCACCGGACTCCACGCGGACATGGATTCCAGCCTGCGCTGGAATGACGAATTCGGACATCGGCAAGGTGGGCGGAAACCGGGGAACCACATCACCGCAACTCAGCGACCCGGCACACCGAAATGCCCCAGCGGAGCGCCGGCCAGCAGGTGCAGGTGCAGGTGGAACACGGTCTGCCCCGCATGCTCGCGGCAGTTGATGACGACCCGGTAGCCGTCCTGGGCGAAGCCTTCCCGGCGTGCGTACTCGGCCGCGGCCAGCACCAGCTTGCCGACCAGCGCGGCCTGCTCCGGCAGCAGGTCGTCCATGGTGGGAATCAGCACGTGTTTGGGAATGAACAGCACATGCACCGGCGCCTGCGGTGCGATGTCCTTGAAGCCGAGCACGTCGTCGTCTTCATGGACGATGGTGGCGGGAATCTCGCGGCGGAGGATCTTGCCGAACAGGGTGTCGTTCTGGGTCATGGCGATAAGTTCGGGATTCGGGATTCGGGATTCGGGAAGGATAGCGCCCCTCCGCCCGATGCCGCGAATCCCGTCAGCATGGCCCTGCTATGGCATCTCGCTGCGCGAGCCGAAGGCGTGCGAGAGGGTGCCGCGATCCACGTACTCCAGTTCGCCGCCGAGTGGCACGCCGTGGGCCAGCCGGCTCGGCTTGACGCTGTGCTGGCGCGCCAGTTGCGCCAGGTAGTGCGCGGTGGCCTCGCCCTCCACGGTGGGATTGGTGGCGATAATGAGTTCGCTGACCTCGCCCTGCTTCAGGCGCTCGCCCAGTTGATCCAGCCCCAGCTCGCGCGGGCCGATGCCGTCCAGCGGCGACAACCGGCCCTGGAGGATGAAGTACACGCCGCGATAGCCGGTGGCCTGTTCGATGGCGAGGCGATCCGCCGGTGATTCGACCACGCACAGCAGATGCCGATCGCGGCTGCCACTGGCGCAGATCGCGCAGATTTCGCCTTCCGTGAAATCACGGCACTGCCCGCAATGGCCGATCTGGTCCAACGCCACCGCCAAGGTCCCGGCCAGGTGCTTGCCGCCCTCGCGCTCGCGTTCCAGCAGGTGATAAGCCATGCGCTGGGCGGTCTTCTGGCCCACGCCCGGCAGCACGCGCAGGGATTCGATCAGTTGTTCGAGCAGGGAGGTGGTCACGCGATGGTTTCGTAGCGGGCCCGCTCGCACAGGGGGTACGCGGCCATGAAGCCGGCGATCCGTTCCCGCATCACGTCGACCGAATCGCCGTAAAGGTACAGGGCCGTTTCCGCGGGCCCTTCCCAATAGCTCTGGATGCTGCCGGCACCTTCCAGCAGGCGCTCGATTTCCGACCAGACGTGGTTGACGTCGGATTCGGCGTAGACCTCGGGTTTCAGCTCCGTACCGTTCAAATAGATCGCCAGCCCCTCGAGCTTGCCGAAGGCGACCTGTTGCTGCACGCCTGCATGCTCGAACTCCAGCCGGGATCCCCGCGGCGCCCCCATCTGCTCCAGCAGGCTGCAGATCTGGGGAACCGCCTTGTCCATGTCGTGCACGTCCAGATCGATGCCGCAGTACTCGATTTCGCCGCTTTGCGCCTGCATCGTGCCGCCCCCGGTGACCTCGGCCATCCCGGACTCCTCGAGCGCTTCCTGCAGTGGACCCTCGTAGAGCTCGGCCCTGTCGAGTGGACGAAGGCGCGCATTCAGATGGGCATAGACGAAGGTTGTCGGCGGCGACATGGGCATGCGAATCGACGTGGGGAATTCAGTGGTTCAAAACGGCAGCTTCATGCCCGGCGGCATCGGCATGCCGGCGGTCAGCGCGCCCATGCGCGACTTGGATTCGGTGTCGATCTTGTTGGAGGCATCGTTGAAGGCCGCGGCCACCAGATCCTCCAGCATTTCCTGGTCACCCAGCAGCGACGGATCGATGCGGACCTTGCGGCATTCCTTGGCGCCGGTCAGGGTGACACTGACCATGCCGCCGCCGGCATTGCCGGTGATTTCCAGCTTGGCGATTTCTTCCTGGGCGCGCTGCAGGTTCTCCTGCATCTTCTGCGCCTGCTGCATGAGTTGGGCGATGTTTCCACGCATGTGTGCTTACTCTTCGAATGGACGGATGGAATCCGGTACGACCTTCGCGCCGTGTTGCTGGATCAGGCGCTGCACGTCCGGGTGGTTCATGAAATCCTGCTCGGCGGCGGCCTGCTGTTCGCCGCGCTCGCGATCGGTGCGCTGGCGCAATGTTTCCGACGCCGCCGGCGCAGCCTGGAATACGATCTTGGGCGCGGTTCCATAGCGCTGGGCGATGGCGTCGCCCAGATCGCGCAGGGAACGTTCCGAGCGCAGGTAGTCGAAGCCGGGATCCAGCGACAACTGCAGCACGCCGCTGTCGTAGCCGACGAAGCCGGCATTCTCGACCAGTTGCCGGGTCGCGCCCTTGAGTTCGCTGCTGCCGGCGAAATGCATCCAGACATCGGCGTTGGTGATGCCGATGTCGGAGGAAAAGGCGAAATCGCGATCGGCCGCGCGGTCTTCCGCTGGCGATGCCGCCACCGGAGCCGGAGCGGGAGGAGCAGGCGGCGGCGTCATCGCCTGGGACGGTGCGATTGCCGTCGGCGTCGGGCTCGGAGCCGCGCGCGGCGGCTCGACCGGCCAGGGCGGGGTGTCATCGTTCGGTGCAGGGGCCGGCCGGGTGCTGCCTGCCGTGACCGGGGCCCGCCCATGCGCGGGTTCGGCGACAGGCGCTGCCGGCCTTGCCGGCGCCGCTTCGCGTACGGGCGCGGCCGAGACCGATGCGGGTGCAGGGGTGGATTGGGTCGCCGGGGCGGATTCGACCCTGCCCTCGCCCGCCGGTGCCGGGCGGAACGCCAGCATCCGCAGCACGCTCATCTCGAAGCCGGCGCGCGCACTCGGCGCGAGCGGCAGGTCGCGGCGTCCGCCCAGGGCCATCTGGTACCACAGCTGCACCACTTCCGGGCGCAGCCGCGAGGCAAACCGTTCGGCGTCCCCGTGGTCGCCGTCCAGACCAGCGCCGGGCACCAACTGGCGCACCTGGATGCGGTGCAATGCTTCGGCCAGCGCTTCCAGCACGCCGTCCCAGTCGGGAGAAAAGTCGGCCAGCGCGGCGACCACCTGCAACAGCTTCTCGCCATCGCCTTCGGCCAGGGCCTCCAGCATCGCCCCGACCTGGGTGCGGTCGACGGTGCCGAGCATGGTGCGCACGCCCTCGTCGCGCAGCGCGCCGCCGGCGTAGGCGATGGCCTGATCCAGCAGCGACAGGCCGTCGCGCAGGCTGCCATCGGCGGCGCGGGCGATCTGGCGGATCGCGCCGTCATCGGCCTCGATACCTTCCGCGCCCAGGATCTTGGCGATCTGGCCGGCGATCTGCGGCTCTTCCAGGCGCTTGAGGTTGAACTGCAGGCAGCGCGACAGCACCGTCACCGGCAACTTCTGCGGGTCGGTGGTGGCGAGCAGGAACTTGACGTGTTCCGGCGGCTCTTCCAGGGTCTTGAGCAGCGCGTTGAACGCCGCCTTCGACAGCATGTGCACTTCGTCGATCAGGTAGACCTTGAACTTGCCGCGCGACGGCATGTACTGCGCGTTCTCGATCACTTCGCGGACGTCGTCCACGCCGGTGTTCGACGCGGCGTCGATTTCCAGCAGGTCGATGTAGCGGCCGGCGTCGATGTCCAGGCAGGCGGCGCATTCGCCGCAGGGATCGGCGCTGGTGCCCTTTTCGCAGTTCAGCGACTTCGCGAAGATGCGGGCGATGGTGGTCTTGCCGACGCCGCGGGTGCCGGTGAACAGGAAGGCATGGTGGACGCGGCCGGTATCCAGCGCGTTGCTGAGCGCGCGGACCACGTGTTCCTGCCCCACCAGTTCGGCGAAGCGCTTCGGACGCCACTTGCGGGCGAGGACGAGATAGCTCATCGGTGGATTTTGCCACACCCGGTCTCGGCCCAGGCCGGTTCCCGGCCGCTACACTGCCGGCCAGGACGGACGCCGGACGCGTCCACGACAAGGATCCGCATGTTCCATCGCTTTTCGGCCATTCCGGCCGCGCTTTGCCTGCTGCCCGTGGCGTCTCCCGCGTATGCGGACGGCCCGACGGTCGACAGCCAGGTCAAGGCCCTGCATATCGCCGTCCGCGACGCGTTGCCGCCGCCGCGCGACCCGCAGGTGCTGGAGGAAGGCCATTTCTGCCGGATGCAGGTGATCACGCCGAAGACCGCCGCCGGCCGCGCCGTCGCGGCCCGGGGCTGGTACGTCACCAGCGAGGTCCCGCTTGCCGGCCATACCAGCGTGGGCGCGTTCAGCCGGGGCGGCGAAGGCACCAGCGGCACCTGCTTCATCGCCGACGGCAACATTTTCGTGTTCCGCGGCCCGGCGCTGGCCGCCATCGTCTACGGCGATGCGTCGGATGACGACAGCGGGGGCCTGATCGGTGGCGTCACCGGAACCTCCCTGCCTGACCGGGTCCGGATCACCGATCGCACGCCGCCCGATATCGCCCACGCCGATCTGCAGTTCGGCGCCGACACCATCACGGTGGTGCCGGTGGCTGAACGGGAAACGTTCTGCGGCCGCCTGGAACTGCCCAATCTTCGCGGCAAGGAGATCCCGGAAGTCCGCAAGCTGCTGGCCCGGCAGGGCTGGCGCCCGGATCCGCCCGAAGCTCCCGAGGAAGCCGGATACGACGCCGCCAAAGGCTATCGCGCCGAGGGAATGCCGGAATTCGAGACCTGTTCGGGCACCGGATACGGCTTCTGCGCGGTGAACTATGCGCATGCCGGCGGTGCACGGTTGCACGTGACCACGGTCGGCGACGAACCGCCCACCGTGTCGGCCTATGACGTCGAGTGCGCCTCCCGATGAGCCCTCCGGATGCTTTTGCCCTGCCCGGGGAAATTCCGTAGAATGCCCGACTCCCCGCGGGACCGGCAGGTTCTTCGGGGACCCGGAGAGGTGTCCGAGTGGTTGAAGGAGCACGCCTGGAAAGTGTGTAAGCGTCTAAACCGCGCTTCGGGGGTTCGAATCCCCCTCTCTCCGCCAGATTGAATGACGTAGTGAAGGCTCCATGTCCGTGACGTTTCGCCGGGACATGGGGAGGGGGTGAGAACCCCCGGGTTCGACAAACCGCGTAGCGGTTTGCACGGCGAAGCCGCCCGCAGGGCGAGGTGCGCAGCGCCGAGTGAATCCCCCTCTCTCCGCCAGATTTCGAGCAGTTCACGGGCCGCGCGCAGCGCGGCCCTCGTCTATGGTGACCCCGTCGGTCCCTCGCGACGCTAGGTTGAAAACCCCGCCAGGGCCGGAAGGCAGCAACGGTATCGACTGATGCGGGCGCCGAGGTCAACCGGCGGGGTCATCGCCCTTTGGGGATGTGGAAAAGCCAATTCCCGGTCATTCATTGCTTGCTGCCGTTGCGACGGCCTCATTGCCTTTGGCGGGGAGTTACCGCGAGGCGCGGCGCCGAGGTCAACCGGCGGGGTCATCGCCCTTTGGGGGATGTGGAAAAGCCACTTCCCGGTCATTCATTGCTTGCTGCCGTTGCGACGGCCTCATTGCCTTTGGCGGGGAGTTACCGCGAGGCGCGGCGCCGAGGTCAACCGGCGGGGTCATCGCCCTTTGGGGGATGTGGAAAAGCCACTTCCCGGTCATTC
>NZ_JANJUE010000300.1 GCF_024710765.1 Pseudoxanthomonas sp. | reverse complement strand
GTGGCGGCCGACCGCGGTGGGCGCCCGCGTGCTGGAGCGCGCCGCGCGCATCGAGGAGGACGTGGCCGGCATCACCCGCCTGGCCGAGGCCGGCGCCGGCGTGGTGGGCGGGGTGGTGCGGATCACCGCGGTGAGCGCCCTGATCGGCGAGTGGCTGGCGCCGCGGCTGCCGGGCCTGTACGCGCGCCATCCCGAGTTGCGCATCGACCTCGTCGCCACCAACGACAACCTCAACGTCGCCCTCCGCGAGGCCGACATCGCCATCCGCCTGGCGCGCCCCGCGAGCGGCGACTTTCTCATCCGCAAGCTCGCCGAGGTCGGCTTCGCGCTCTACGGCGCGGCGCGCGGCGACCTGGCGGTGAGCGCCGGCGACTGGGTGGCCTACAACGCGGACCTCGACCACACCCCGGAGATGCGCCGCCTGCACGCCATGCTGGGCGAGGGCCGTATCCGCCTGCGCTCGAGCAGCCTGCGCGGCCTCGTGCGCGCGGTGGCCGGTGGCATCGGCCACGGCCTGCTGCCCTGCTTCGTGGCCGATGCCGACCCCGGCCTGGTCCGCCTGTCCGGCGCGGAACCGATCCTGCACCGCGAGCTGTGGATGCTGATCCACCCCGACGCGCGCCCGCTCGCGCGCGTCGCCGCGACCGCGGACTGGCTGGTGGAGCGCTTCGACGCGGAGGCGGTGAGCTTCGCGGGCAGGACGCCGTCGCCCCGGGCCGCGCCGCCGTAGCGCCGCCTTAGGCCTGGCACCGCCTTGGTCCCGAGGCCACCGAAGCCTCGAAGCGGCCGCAGCCCCGGGGCCGCCGTAGCCCGGGCGCGGCCGTCGTGCCGAGGAACGCTTCAGCCGCCGAGCAGGGCGACGCCCACGCCGGCGATCCCGCCGCCGCCGAGGCGCAGCGCGAGGCGTCCGCCGCGGCTGTCGGGGAAGGCGCGCGCGAGCGCCAGGCCGGCCGCGTGCAGGGTCGCGCTGGCGAGCGCGAAGCCGAGGCTGTAGCCGAGCAGCGTGGCGTCGCCCATCTCGGCGTGGTGGGCGTGGCCGTGGAAGAGCGCGAAGGCGGCGACCAGCGCCAGGCTGGCCGTCAGCGGCAGGCGCGCGGCGAGCGCGACCAGCAGGCCGAGCACCAGCAGCGAGGCGGCGATGCCGGCCTCGACCGCCGGCAGGGCGAGGCCGAGCGCGCCCAGGCCGGCGCCGGCGAGCATCGCCAGCACGAAGCCGGCGGGCAGCAGCAGGCGGGCAGCGCCGGCCTGGCGCGCGGCGTAGAGGCCGACCGCGAGCATGGCCAGCAGGTGGTCGAGCCCGCCCAG
>NZ_JANJUE010000333.1 GCF_024710765.1 Pseudoxanthomonas sp. | reverse complement strand
ATTCTTGTCGTTCAGCTGGATGATGAACTCATCCTCATCCTTCGTGACGATGAAATCGGGGGTCAGGTAGTTCTGCTGGGCGTCGATGGTCCCCTCGCCCGGCTTGGGATTGAGATGCGAGATGATCTCGAGGATCCGTTTCACCTCGTCGATGGTGATGCCCAGGATCTCGGCGATCTTCTCGTAATGTTTCTTGGTGAACTCGTCGAAATGGTCGCGCAGGAGTCTCCGTCCGTACTCTACCAGCCGCTGGTCCGCTTTAGAGAACTCCAGCTGAATGAGCAGGCATTCCTGCAGGGAACGGGAGGCGATCCCCGGGGGTTCCAGACGCTGGATGATATACAGGACCTCTTCCACCTGAGGTACGGTGAGATGGAGTTTGTGGCTCAGATTGATGTCGTTGACGATCGCATCAAGGTCCCGCCGCAGATATCCGTCTTCGTCGATGTTGCCGATGATCTCTTCCGCCACCAGCATGCCCATCTCCGTCACGTCGGCGAGATGCAGTTGATCGATCAGTTTCTCGGCCAGCGGCGTCACCGCGGCGATGGGGATCTCTTCCCGTTCCTCATCATCATTCTGCTGCTGGACCTCGCGCCGCGGGGCGAACGTCTCTTCGTCGCTCAGGAAATCCTCGAACGTGAACTCATCCTTCTTCTTCTCTTCCTCCTCCGCTTTCACCTCTTCCACGGCAGCGGGAGTGGTGTCGGCGGATTGTTCCACATCCGTCTCACCGTCCACACCCTCTTCCAGCAGGGGATTGATCTCCAGTTCGGTCTTGATCATCTGCTCCAGCGCCAAGGTCGGGAGCTGCAGCAGCTTCAGATACTGGATCTGCTGCGGCGTCAGTTTCTGCAGGAGTTTTTGTTGTTGGGAGAGATGCAGCATTATCGTTGTTCGTTCGTGATCGTTTCGTTCAGGGTATCGGTCCACGCCGTGCCGAACGCCCGTGCGAGCGGACCGGCAGCGAACCGGTGCAGCGGTATATCCTCGCGGCGTCCTCGTTCCAGTGACGGATCGCATTCACTGAAATACTCATAATGGATCTCCGTGCCGTTCCGGCGTGTCCGTACCGGGAACAGATGACAGGAGATCGGTTTTTGGAACTCCGTCTTCCCGTCGTGGAACGCTTTTTCGATGGCGCACTTGGCGATATCGTTGTCAAAATACACAAAAACGCAGGCCCGGCCGTTCACGCAGGGAGTGGCATAGTTTCCGGGATCACCTTCGATGATCCCCGTCCGCTCAATGACGGCGGTGTGTTCAGCGGGAAGGTACGGACGGACGGTCGGATAGATCCGTTCCAGGATCACGGCTTCGTTATCGGTGAGCGGTGCGCCGCGGCCGCCGGGGAACGTGCAGCAGGCACCTTTGCAGAGCTGCAGGTCGCATGCAAATTTCGTTCCAGCGATGGAATCGTCTACCGTTATTTCACCGATAATAAACATTTTCAGGGGAAAGATACGATATTTTTTCGGAAGGGGAAAGACGAATCGGCAGAGGACCGGCAGCACTGTGAGAAGGAAGTTCAGGCCTTCAGGAACATTTTACCGGCCATTTGCCGGACGACACTTTTGAATTCCAGACCGAGAAGGTTCACCAGAACGTCGGAAGAGGAGAGGCCGGTCAGTTCGGCGATCGTGTCCACCTGCATCGGTTCGGCGGTCAGGACGTCCGCTATCCGCTGCTCGAATGCATTCAGCTGAGGGGATTCGCGCACGGAAGGCGGGGCGGTCAGGACTGGACGCAAGGCATTCCGGAGTTCATCGATGATATCCTCCACGGACTGCACCAATTTTGCCTGACCGAGCTTGATGAGTTTATTGGTACCGTAACTCTTTTTTTCGGTGACGGAACCGGGAACGCAGAAGAGTTCACGGTTCTGGTCCAGCGCCGTTGTGGCTGTGATCATGGCGCCGCCATTCTCGTCCGACTCCACGATCAATGTACCGAGGGACATGCCGCTGATGATCCGGTTACGGCGCGGAAAGA
>NZ_JANJUE010000036.1 GCF_024710765.1 Pseudoxanthomonas sp. | reverse complement strand
GACGTTGCCGCCTTGCGAGGCCACCGAAGCGGCGCCGATGGCGAGCTGGTTGGCCTGGCGGGCGGAGTCGGCGTTCTGGCGGACGGTGGAGGTGAGCTCTTCCATGGAGGCGGCGGTTTCCTCCAGGTTGGCGGCCTGCTGCTCGGTGCGGCGGGACAAATCCGCATTGCCCGAAGCAATCTCGCCGGCGGCGGTGTTGATGGCGGTGGAGGCGTCCTGGATGCGGCTGACGATGTCGGTCAGCTGGGCGACGGTGGCGTTGGCGTCGTCGCGCATGCGGGCGAACACGCCGTGGAAGTCGCCGTCCATGCGGGTGGTCAAATCACCGCGGGCGATGGCCTGGAGCAGCTGGGAGACCTGGGCCAGGTTGCCGTCGGTGGTTTCCATCAGCTGGTTCAGGCCGGCGACCATGTCGCGGAAGTCATGCTGGTAGCGGTCCACGTCGCCGCGCTGGCTGAAGTCGCCGGCGGCCGCGGCGCTGGCCAGTCGCTTGATTTCGACGTTGATGGCCGACAGGCTCGCCTTGGTGGCGCGCATCGCCTCGGTGATGACCGCCTTTTCGCCGGGCAGATCCTCCATGTCCACCGACAGATCGCCGACGGCGTAGTGGCGCATCACCTCGACCGCGCGCATCTTCACTCCGATGTGCTGGGCGACCAGCGCATTGGTGTCGCGGACCATGCGGCCGTACTCGCCCGGGAACGTGGCGTCGTCGATGCGATAGCTGATCTGGCCTTCGTCGTGCCGCCGGGTCATTTCGCCCAGCACGTCGATCAGGGCATGGATCTGGGTCTGCATGCGCTGCATCGCGCCCTGCAACTGGCCCAGTTCATCGCTGCGGTCCTGGTTGATGCGGTTGTCCAGGCGGCCGTCGGCGATCGCATGCGATACCCGCACCGCCTCGGCCAGTGGCTTGAGCACCTGCCGGCGCATCAGCACGTACAGCGCGCCGCACAGGACACCGGCGGCGACCAGGCCGACCAGCATGATCGTCCACAGCAGCGAGCGCGCCTGTTGCATCAGCAGCGAGCGGGGCACCGCCACGCCCAGGGCGAAGCGCTGTGATGCCGCGCCAATCTGCAACGGCACATAGGCCTCGACCATCTCCTTGTCGCGCGCGGTGTCGTTCACTTCGCGGAACACGCTCTCGCCCTTGGCGATGCTGGCCAGCACCGAACGGGTGTCCGCGTCCTCCAGTTTGCGGCCGACCTTGGCCGAATCGGGATCGGCGACCACGGTGCCGGCCGGCGACAGCAGGCGGACATGGCCTTCGCCCATCGGCCGCAGTTTGGCGATCGATTTCTGCAAGGACTCCAGGGCGAAGTCCACGGTCATCGCGCCGACGAAACGGCCGTCTTCCAGGATCGGCGTGGCCAGGGTCGTCATCAGCACCTTGCGCCCGCCGATCTCGTATTCGTACGGCTCCAGCACCACCGGCTGCTTGAGCTTGCGTGGCAGCAGGTACCAGTCGCCGTTGCCGGGCACTTCATAGTCGCGCAGCGCTTCCAGCATGGGTTCGCCGTTGCTCCAGGCCCAGTAGCTCATGAACCGTCCCGTCGCGTCGTGTCCCGGGGTGGTGACGTTCTCCGCGTCCTTGCCGTCGAAGGCCTGCGGTTCCCAGATGGTGCCCACGCCCATCCATTCCGGATGCGTCTGCAATTGCTGGCGGATGACCGCGCTGGCGGTGGCGCGATCCAGGCCGCTGTGCGCACGCTGGCTGAGGAAGCTGTCGCGCAGGGTCTCGTTGGTCGAGAACGCGCGCTCCAGATCACCGGAGATGCGCTCGGCTTCCGCCTGCGCCAGGTTCTGCATGCTGGCGTGGGCGCCATCCATCAGCGCATGGCTGCTGCGCACATAGGTGATCAGGGCGGTGACGCCGAACGCCAGCGCGGCGATCAGGGCAGTACCGGACATCAGGCGGGTGGCGACGCTGCTGGCAACGAATTGCCGGAGGGAACGGATCATGGAATTGGCCGGTAGCGAGGACGGGAGTATCACCAGGCCGATGGGGGTGCGGTCTGCAGATCACAGCATCGGCCGGGCGTCGCCGGGCTTTAGCGGTAATGGCGCTTTTGTTCGATGGATGCAGGGGCGTGGTGAGGACGTCGGCGCGATGCGGCGGACAATCCGCATCGAATGGCCCTCCTTTGCAATGTTCCTCAGCAGCCGAATGACGGATCAACGGAGGCAGGCACCCACGTCAGCGGGTGACGGGGCATTGGCGCTTGGCGAAAAGCAAGCGCTTTTCAACCGCCGGATGGCGGATCAATGGGGGCGGGTCCCGCGTCGACGGGTGATGGGGGATTGGCTGTTCGGGAAAGCAAATCCCCCTCGGTCCCCCTTCTTCGAAGGGGGAGGCAATCGCTTCCCGGCTCAGAATTCCTGCCAGTCGCCATCGGCCAGGGCCGGTTCGGGCTTGCGGCGGACCGGCGCGACGGGTTTGCGCGGCGCGGGGCGTGCGGGGGTCCGCACGACGGGCGTCGACGCGGCGACCACGGGCGCCGGCATCCGCGCGGCGGGAGCGTGGCCGTCGATGACGAACACGTCCACCGCTTCGCTGAGCAGGCGCGCCTGGTCTTCCATGCTGCGGGCGGCGGCGGAAGCCTCCTCGACCAATGCGGCGTTCTGCTGGGTGGTCTCGTCCATCTGGGTGATGGTCTGGTTGACCTGCTCGATGCCGGCGGACTGCTCCTGCGAGGCGGCGGCGATTTCGGCCATGATGTCGGTGACCCGCTGCACCGAGGCGAC
>NZ_JANJUE010000030.1 GCF_024710765.1 Pseudoxanthomonas sp. | reverse complement strand
GGAGGCGGTCGAGGACGTGGTTGGCTTCGCTGGCGAGGCTGGCGAAGCAGTCGCTCAGGGGTTGCAGCGGGATGGGCAGGCTGTGGTGCTCGTCCTTGCGGAAGCGGGGACTGGCGAGCAGGGACAGCAGTTTGAGGTGATCACGCAGCTGGATGAGATTCAGCTGGGTTTCTTCTTCCAACACATAGACCATACGCAAGTTGGTCATGGGACCTCCATTTCTTCGTTGAAGAACCCCGGCGCGCGCGAGTGCGGCCGGGAGCCGGGAGGTCAGAACCGCAGATAGTCGGCGGGTTTATTCCCCGAATGGGTCTTGTATTCACCACCCTCCCGGCGAAGGAGTTTGCGCCGGCCACCATCCGGTGATGGTGCAAAAGAAAAAATATTCCACCGGAATGACGGGGGTGGTGCCGCTATCTGGAGGTTCTGAACTCCTGACGCCGGAGTCTGCCGATGAGGTGGTGCGGTGTCGACTAACTTTGAGCGTTTTGGCTTCAGTGTTTCCGGGCTCACTGTTTCGGTGTGGTGATGGGTGTGTGTGGCTTTGGGGTACGAAGCGTTGTTTGACGCGGTGTGTGGCAGGTGAAGTGGAGCGTTGTCGGAGGGCTGGTCAGGACGTGGTGCAGGGGAGCCTGGTTTGACGCGAAGAGCGAATCCCCCGTCGCCTGCTTTGCAGGCGCCCGCCCCCTTTTGCAAAGGGGGCTGACCTGTTCGGTTGTTACTGACCTTCATTTGAATTCAGGGAAGCCAGGCAAGGACGGGGCGACAACTTGGGGACGAATCGCCGGTTGCAAACGCAAAAGTGATGAAAACGTTTGCCGCGCAACCTGGGTCGCAGCTTGTGCCAATGTTAGTTGACCTGGGCGGAACCGCCGTGCGATCTCCATCGCTCCAGAGGGGAGAACCATGTCAATTACCAAGATCACATCCGGGAGTGAGGCTTCCGGCCGGCCGCTTTCCAGGGTCCATGCCATCAGTGCGATCACCGTCGGCAACGGCCTGGAGTTCTACGATTTCGTCGTCTACAGCTTCTTCGCCACGCTGATCGGGCGATTGTATTTTCCGGTGTCGGATCCGACCGGGCAGTTGCTGCTGTCGTTCGCGACGTTCGGTGTCGGCTTCCTGACCCGGCCGTTGGGCGGTCTGTTGATTGGCATGTACGCGGATCGGGTGGGACGCAAGCCTGCGGTGGCGTTGACGCTGTGGCTGATGGGCTTGAGCTCGCTGCTTTTCGTGGTGACGCCGACCTATGCGCAGATCGGCATGGCCGCGCCGCTGGTGATTCTGTTGGCGCGACTGATCCAGGGCTTTGCCATCGGCGGCGAGATGGGCGCATCCACGGCGCTGTTGATGGAGTACGCGGATGAGCGTTCGCGTGGCTTCTACACCAGCTGGCAGCCTTTCAGCCAAGGGCTGGCGGCGCTGTTCGGCGCATTGGTGGGTTTGCTGCTGAGCAATCTGCTGGAACCGGCGGCGCTGGATGCCTGGGGGTGGCGGGCGGCGTTCGTGCTCGGCATCCTGGTGATTCCGGTGGGCCTGCTGATCCGGCGGCGGCTGGAAGAGACCATGTCGTCCCAGCCGGCGGAGGCCGAAACGCCGCAGATGGCGTTGCTGTGGTCGCACCGGCGCGAGCTGACGGCGAGCATCCTGCTGATGATCGGGCTGGCGTCGTCGACCTACATCATCGTGTACTACCTCAGCAATTACGCGGTCAGCCAGCTGGGCATGCCGCTGTCGCTGGGCATCTGGGCCGGTTGCGTGGCCGCGGCGGTGCAGGTGCTGCTGTCGCCGTTCGCGGGTTGGCTGTGCGATCGCTTGGGACGCCGCCCGGTGGTGCTGTGGTCGCGGCTAGCGCTGCTGGTGATGGCGTATCCGGCGTTCGCGTGGATCAACGCCGCGCCGAGCCTCGCACGGCTGCTGGTGGCGGTGGGACTGCTGTCGATTCCGATGTCGATGACCGCGCCGGCGACCATGGTGCTGGTCAGCGAAGTGCTGCCGCAGAGGTTGCGCGCGACGGGTTTGTCGATTGCCTATTGCGTGGCGATTGCGATCTTCGGTGGCTTTGCGCAGTTCTTTTCGACGGAGCTGATCCGGTTGACGGGGAGTCCGAATGCACCTGCGTTGTATGTGATCGCGTGCGGGTTGGTGTCGCTGGTGGGTTTGCGGCTTGTGCGGAGGGGGTAAGGGCAAATAGCTCTCGGTCCTCCTTTTTGAAAGGGAGAGACAGAGGCGCTCTTGCGTTGCTCTTGGTGCGGAAAAGCAAATCCCCCTCAATCCCCCTTTTTCAAAGGGGGAGGTAGAAGCGGGGGGGAGTGAGGGGCACATACCATCACGCCACCCGGAGGTGGCGTGATGGTTACTGCGACGAGGACGGTTGTGCTTACTTGGCGGGGGCGGTGAGGCCGCGCTTTTCCAACAGGGGCTCGATCTTGGGATCGTGACCGGCGAAGTCGTGGAACAGCTTCATCGCGTCCACGCTGCCGCCGCGCGAGAGCAGGGTCTTGCGGAAGTGGTCACCGTTCTCGCGGGTCAGGCCGCCATGCTGCTTGAACCACTCCACGCTGTTGGCGTCCAGCACTTCGGACCAGATGTAGGCGTAGTAGCCGGCCGAGTAGCCGCCCATGATGTGGCTGAAGTAGGGCGTGCGGTAGCGTGGCGGGACCGGCTTGTAGTCGATCCCGTCGGCGGCCAGCGCGTCGGCTTCGAACTTCACGACGCCGTCGGCGGCGGGCACCTTGTCGGCGCCGATCTGGTGCCAGCGCTGGTCCAGCATGGCGGCGCCCAGGTATTCGGTGGTGGCGAAACCCTGGTTGAACTTGGAGGCGGCGATGACCTTGTCCAGCAGCGCCTGCGGCATGGCTTCGCCGGTCTGGTAGTGCTTGGCGTAGTTCTTCAGCACCGACGGCCAGTCGGCCCACATTTCGTTGACCTGCGAGGGGTACTCGACGAAGTCGCGCGGCACGCTGGTGCCGCTGAAGTAGGGGTACTGCACGTTGGAGAACATGCCGTGCAGCGCATGGCCGAACTCGTGGAACGCGGTGGTCACTTCATCCCAGGTCAGCAGGGTCGGCTGGCCGGCCGGCGGCTTGGGAATGTTGAGGTGGTT
>NZ_JANJUE010000256.1 GCF_024710765.1 Pseudoxanthomonas sp. | reverse complement strand
CTGGCTTTCCGACAGCGTGGGCGCATCGCGCTCGAACTTCTCGGTGGCCGTCTTCAGCGTGTTGCCCAGATCGTTGAGTTCCTTGTCGCGGCGCGAGAACTCCTGCTCCAACTTGGCTTGTGCCGCCTTGGCGGTGCTGGCTTCGCGGAAGACGCGGTCGGTATGGATGAAGCCGGCCTTGAACTCTTCTGCCTGCGCAGGCAGTACGGCACCCAGGGAACCGAGAGCAAGGGCAATGGCGATGTGACGAGAAAGGGTTTTCATTAGAAGGAGGTTCCAATCTGGAATTGCAATTTCTGGATTCTATCGCCCGCGTACTTGCGTACCGGGTTGGCAAAGGCCAAACGCAGGGGACCGAGGGGGGATATCCAGCTCAAACCCACCCCGACTGACGCACGCATATCGCTCAGGCGCATTTTCTCGCCATCACCATACACATTGCCCACATCCAAGAAAGTAAAGACACGCAGCGTGCGGTCATTGCCCGCACCCGGGAACGGCGCAATCAGTTCGGCATTGAAGGTCAACTTTTTCGGCCCGCCCAAGGAGGCGCCTGTGACATCGCGTGGACCCAGGGTGCCCTGGTCGAAACCGCGCACCGATCCCAGACCGCCCGAATAGAAGTTCTTGAACACCGGGAAGGGCCGTCCCCCCATGCCCTTGCCCAGCCCCACCTCGCCATTGAAGGCCAAGGTGAATTTCTTGCTCAGGGGTACGTACTGCTGGTACTGGTAGTTGGCACGCACGTAGCGCGCGTCACCGGCCACGGACCATTCCGTATTGAGCCGCTGCAAGCGGCCCACATTGGGCGCCAGTGCGCTGTCGCGGCTATCGCGCGACCAGCCGATGGTGAGCGGTACGGACGTACTGGAGGCACCGTAGCGATCGGCATAGGCCAGATAGGCTGCGGGTATGTTGGTACCGGCCTTGATGCGCGTCTGCTCCAGCGCGCCACCGAAGAACACCGTATCGATTTCCGTGAACGGCACGCCAAAGCGCACGCCCCCACCCGTGGTGATGAGCTCGTAATTGCCGCCCTGGTCTTCGTAGGGCTTGTCGGTACGGTAGTACAGGTCGAGCGTGCGCGAGATGCCGTCCGGTGTGAAATACGGATTGGTGGTGCTGAAAACCAGGGTGCGCTTGAACTTGCTGGTATTGACATCCACCCCCAGGTAATTGCCCGAACCAAAAACATTTTCCTGCTTCACGGCAAAAGAAAAAGAGAGTTTCTCTGCGCTGGAAAAACCTGCTCCCAATTGCAGGGAACCCGTAGGCTTCTCGGCCACATTGATCACCAGATCGACCTGATCGGGCGCCCCAGGCACTTCCTGGGTTTCAATGTTGACTTCGGTGAAATAACCCAGGCGGTCCACCCGGTCCCGCGAGAGGCGAATTTTCTCGCCGTCGTACCACGAAGCCTCATACTGGCGGAACTCGCGCCGCACCACTTCGTCACGCGTGCGGTTGTTGCCGGTCACGCTGATGCGGCGCACGTAGGCACGGCGCACCGGATCGGCCTGCAGCACCAGGGCCACGCGATTGTTTTCTCGGTCCACCTCGGGCACGGCCTCGATGCGGGCGAAGGCAAAGCCGAAATTGCCGAAATGATCGGCAAAGGCCTTGGTGGTTTCGGCCACCTGGTCGGAGTTGTAGGGCTCGCCAGGGCGGATCGTGACCAGCGACTTGAACTCGTCTTCGCGCTCCAGGAAGTTGCCCTCCAGCTTGACGCTGGAGACCACGAAACGCTCACCCTCGGTCACATTGACCGTGATGGAAATATCCTGCTTGTCGGGAGAGATGGCGACCTGGGTCGAATCGACCCGGAATTCCAGATAGCCGCGCTGCAGGTAATACGAGCGCAGGGTTTCGAGGTCGGCATTGAGCTTGGTGCGCGCGTAACGGTCCGACTTGGTGTACCAGCTCAGCCAGCCACCGGTGTCCTGATCGAACAACCCCTTGAGCGTGGACTCGCTGAAGGCCTTGTTGCCGACGATGCGGATATCCTTGATGCGCGCGGTTTCGCCCTCGACCACCGAGAAGGTGAGGTTGACGCGGTTGCGCTCGATGGGCGTCACCGTGGTCACCACCTCGGCGCCGTAGAAGCTCTTGTTGATGTACTGGCGCTTGAGTTCCTGCTCGGCGCGATCGGTCAGCGCCTTGTCGTAGGGTCGGCCATCGGTCAGACCAATATC
>NZ_JANJUE010000255.1 GCF_024710765.1 Pseudoxanthomonas sp. | reverse complement strand
CCTGGCGCACCTCCAATCGGGCGCCTCGCAGCACAATCGAGCCCTTGGTCATGACGACACGTCCGGTGAATACACTGGTCTGTTTGAGGTCGTCGTGGCGCAGGGCGTCGGCCTCGATATTCATCGGCTTGGCGCGGTCGGCTTTTTCCGCCATCGCCGATCCTGCGCTACCCATCGCCAGCAACACCAGCAAACCGAATGCCATCCGGCGGGCATGCTGCGCACCGCCCTGGGACGGCCGCAAAACACGCGCACCCGCGTGGTGGCGTCCTGGAAAAATGGGGAAATGGTGGTCCATGCAGCGTTCCGGATGAGGCATGCCGCCGATGGCGGCCATGGCGTGCACAGGGCACGAATCTTGCTGCCATTGTAGCCCTGCCCCTGGTGCCCCGTAGCCGCTACAACGCCAAATCCGACTGCCTCTTTTTCCGAGGGATGGCAGCAGGAAGCATCCGCCAGACGTCGCGAACTTGGCTGCGATGAGCTTGACGTCTCAGAAGAACGCAGAGGGCAGGATGGTGCATCCATCCTGCCTGCGTGTGGACATTGTCCTGCCCCCCGTGGCCACCTGCACAAACAGAATCGTCAATTCGCGGCAGCAGTGCGGGCCTGCGCCAGCAACGTATCTGCATCGCTGACCTCGAACTTGCCTGGTGCTTCGATATTCAGGCTGATGACCTTGCCGTTCTTGACCAGCATCGAGTAACGGTTGCTGCGCAGCCCCAGGCCCTTGCCATTCAGATCGAGCGTCAGGCCCGTAGCCTTGGCAAAAGTCGCGTCACCATCGGCCAGCATGCGAACGGCTCCTGCCGATTTCTGATCCCGCGCCCAGGCCCCCATCACGAAAGCATCGTTGACGGCAAGGCACCAGATTTCATCGACACCGGCAGCCTTGAAGTCGGCGGCCTTCTCCACAAAACCCGGTACATGCTTGGCTGAACAGGTGGGCGTGAAGGCGCCCGGCACAGCAAACAGTGCAATGGTCTTGCCTGCGGTGGCTGCGCCCACCTGCACCGGGTTAGGACCCAGGCTGCAGCCGTTGCCTTCCACTTCGATAAATTCCATCAAGGTCGTGTCTGGAAGGGTGTCGCCAATCTGAATCATGCTGGTCTCCTGTAAACCGTGGATGGTGAAGTGGCGCACCTGCAACCTGGCGCCCAAAACGAAAAACGACCCACATTGTGGGTCGTTTTGACAGGCTTTGCAGCGCAGGCGCGCGAAGGCTTACACCAACGAGGCCTTTGTCACCAGACGGGTGGCGACCCAGTTCTTGGTCTTCGAGAGCGGACGGCTTTCGGTGATCTCGATCACGTCGCCCGT
>NZ_JANJUE010000113.1 GCF_024710765.1 Pseudoxanthomonas sp. | reverse complement strand
AGGTCGGGCCGAAGGTGTAGACCTTGCTCAACGACAGGCAGTAGGCCTCGACGTTGAGCTGGCCGGACACGGTCAGGAAGGTTTCCTTGCCGAAGAAATCGCGCGAGAAATCCACCGCGCCCTTGCCGTCGCGGGGCAGGTTGGCCACGTCCAGGGTGGACACCCGGAACATCTGGCCCGCGCCCTCGGCGTCGGAGGTGGTGATGATCGGCGTGCTGATCCAGTAGAAGCCGCGCTCGTGGAAGAACCGGTGCACGGCCTGGGCCAGGCAGTTGCGGATGCGGGTGACCGCGCCGAACAGGTTGGTGCGCGGACGCAGGTGGGCGACCTCGCGCAGGAACTCCAGCGAGTGCGCCTTGGGCTGGATCGGATAGGTCTCCGGATCCTCCACCCAGCCGATGACCTCGAGCCGGCTGGCCTGGATCTCGAAACTCTGGCCCTGGCCCTGCGAGGGCACCAGGGTACCGGTGGCGATCACCGCGCAGCCGGCGGTCAGGCGCTTGATCTCGGACTCGTAGTTGTCCAGGTCGCTGGGCGCCACCACCTGGATGGCCGCGAAGCAGGAGCCGTCGCTGACATTCACGAAGGACAGGCCCGCCTTGGAATCGCGCCGTGTGCGCACCCAGCCGCGTACCGTGACTTCGCCACCGGCCGGGATCTTGCCCGCCAGCGCATGTTCGACGCTCACCACCGTCATGACTTGAATCCTTCCGTAACAGGACTATTTATGGAACGGTGGAGTTTACCGGAGCGGCGGGCCGAACGCCCTGCCCACGGCCTATAATCGATATCCCGCCTGGAGGAACACATGGCCATCACCCTGACCCCCGTCGCCTTGGAACGCGTGCAGCGTTTCGTCGCGCAGACCCCGGGCGCGCTGGGCCTGCGTTTCGGCGTCGCCCGTACCGGTTGCTCCGGCTGGGGCCACGTCGCCGACCTGGCCCGCGACGAGCGCGAAGGCGACACCGTGTTCGAGTTCGACGGCGTGCGCATCTATGTCGACGCCGACAGCCTGGCGCTGGTCGACGGCACCGAGATCGACTTCGCCAAGCAGGGCCTGGGCGAGACCTTCCTGTTCCGCAATCCCAACGCCACCGCCGAATGCGGCTGCGGCGAGAGCTTCACCACCCAGGCCGACGCCGCCTGAGGTCCGCGGCCGTCCCGGCACTGCCGGCTGGCCGGGGCAGACGTTAAGCTTCCGGGCTTTCCGCACCGGGAAGGCTCGATGTTCCGTTCACTGATGCTGGCCGCGCTGGTGGCCGCCACCGTCTGCGCGCCGCTGCGCGCGCAGACCGCCACCGACAAACATGCCTCGCTGGAAGCGCTGTTCGCGGCCGAATGGGAGCGGGGCCTGCGGGAGAGCCCGGAGAATGCCAGCTACAACGGCGACAACCGCTACAACGACCGCTGGAGCGATCGCAGCCTGGAGGCCATCGCCCGCGGCGAGGCCAGTGACCGGGCCGCGCTGGAGAAGCTGCGCGCGATCGGTCGCGACGGCCTGTCGCCGGCCGACCAGCTCAACTACGACACCTTCGAGTGGAACCTGCAGCAGGCGGTGTCGCGCCAGCGCTTCAAGGAATACCTGCAACCCATCGGCCACCAGGGCGGCGTGCAACTGGCCGACGGCATGGCCGAAGTGGTGCCGTTCGCCAGCACGCAGGACTATCGCAACTGGATCGCCCGCCTGCGTGGCCTGGACACGCTGATCGACCAGACCCTGGTGCTGATGCAGCGGGGCGTGGCCGAAGGCTACCTGCCGCCGAAGGTGCTGATGCAGCGGGTGCCGGCGCAGATTGCCGCGCAGATCGTCGAGGACCCGGCCAGGAGTCCGTTCTACCGGCCGTTCCTGAAGTTCGCCGACGGCGTGCCGGAAGCCGACCGGGCCGGATTGCGCCAGGAAGCCCAGCAGGTCATCCGCGAGCGGGTGGTGCCGGCGTATCGCAAGCTGCAGGCCTATTTCGACCAGAACTACCTGCCGGCCAGCCGCGCCAGCATCGCCGCCACGGATCTGCCGGACGGGCAGGATTTCTATGCGGCGATGGCCGCCTACTACACGACCACGCCGCTGACCCCGCAGCAGATCCATGCGATCGGCCTGAAGGAGGTCGCGCGCATCCGCGCCGAGATGGAGAAGATCAAGGCCCAGGTCGGCTTCCAGGGTGATCTGCATGCCTTCTTCGACCACCTGCGCAGCGACCCGAAGTACTTCCACAAGACCCCGGCCGAGCTGCTGGAGGCTTATCAGGCGCTCTCCAAGCGGATCGACCCGGAACTGGTCAAAGCCTTCCACACCATCCCGCGGCTGCCCTACGGCGTGCGCCCGATCCCGGACAACGCCGCGCCCGACACCACCACCGCCTATTACCAGCCCGGCGCCGCCGACGGCAGTCGGGCGGGGTACTACTACGTCAACCTGTACAAGCCGGAGACCCGGCCGAAGTGGGAAATGATGGCGCTGTCGCTGCACGAGGCGGTGCCCGGCCATCACTTCCAGATGGCGCGCGGCATCGAACTGCCGGACCTGCCGATGTTCCGCAAGACCGCCTATTTCGTCGCCTACGGCGAGGGCTGGGGCCTGTACGCCGAACGCCTGGGCTACGACATGGGCCTGTACGACGATCCCTATGACCGTTTCGGCCAGCTGACCTACGACATGTGGCGGGCGGTACGGCTGGTGGTCGATACCGGCATGCATTCGATGGGCTGGAGCCGGGAGAAGGCCATCGCCTACTTCAAGGACAACGCCGCCAAGACCGACCAGGACATCGTCAACGAGATCGATCGCTATATCGCCTGGCCGGGCCAGGCGCTGGCCTACAAGATCGGCCAGCTGAAGATCTCCGAGCTGCGCGAGCGCTCGGCCAAGGCGCTGGGGCCGAAGTTCGACCTGCGGGCCTTCAACGACGAAGTGCTCAACACCGGCTCGGTCCCGCTGGAGGCGCTGGAGAAACGCATCGACGCCTGGATCGTGGAGCAGAAAGGGCGTTGAGGCCGGAAGGTTCCGGCACGGGCGGTGCCTCGCCGTGCCGTGGCCATGGCACGGTGGCCGCCGTCCAGGGGCGGCAGCGCAAATCACAATGGATCCCGGCCTTCGCCGGGATGACGAATCTTTCCCCTGCCTGGACCTGGCCGGGGGAAACTGGCGGGATGCGGATCAAGGAGAGTCGCACCGTCGTCCCGGCGAAGGCTGGGCCCCATTTCGGCGACCGGCTATCCCCGGTCGGCGAGGGGCACCATAGGACAGTCAAAAAGGATCCCGCCCTTTGCCGTCGTCCCAGCGAAGGCTGGGACCCCTTCCCACGACCGGCTGTCCATCGACCAACTAGGGTGACTGTTGGGAAACCAAGGGTCACCGGCCTTCATCGGCGGTGGAACAGGGCCCTGCAAGAGGGCGGGCTCGGGCTTCCCCCGTGAACACCGGTTCGCGGCCGGCCGGCACCGCCGGCCTTCGCCCCCCGGCCCGCGGCCGGATCCCTCCCGCCCAGCCCGCCATTTGCCTCCAAGTCATTGA
>NZ_JANJUE010000429.1 GCF_024710765.1 Pseudoxanthomonas sp. | reverse complement strand
CGAGGCTGGAACAGTGACCCCTCTGCCGCAGGAAGGAAATCCGAAGCCCAGAATGTTCCGTCTGCCGGAATATGGTGCATTGATAAACAGGCTTGGATTTAATAACGGCGGCGCAGATGAATTTGAAAAGAACCTCGAAGCATCCAAAGAAAAAATAAGCAGTGATTTTATCGTAGGGGTAAATATCGGAAAGAATAAACATACTGAGCTTGATGATGCATACCAGGATTATAAATTTTCATTTGAAAAATGTTTTGAATCTGCAGATTATTTTACAATAAATGTAAGCTCGCCAAATACCGAAGGCTTAAGGCAGCTTCAGCAGAAAAAATATCTTGATGAAATCCTTAAATCACTGCAGCAGCTAAATAAAGAGCTGGATACTACTTTTTCTGATACAGCAAAAGATATTTATCTTAAGATTGCGCCGGATCTTACCGAAGCAGAGCTTGATGATATTATACGGGTATCAATAGATAATAATATTACCGGTATTATTGCTACGAATACCACCATTTCCAGGGATACCCTGCCGGAAGGTGAGTATGAAAGCGGGGGATTAAGCGGCAAGCCGCTTGAGCCTATCTCGAATTCAGTGATAAAATATATTATGAAAAAAGCTGAAGGAAAACTGACCGTAATTGCCTGCGGAGGTATTTCTTCATATGATGATGTAAGGGAAAAACTGGACCTTGGGGCATCACTTGTTCAGTTGTATACCGGCCTGATTTATGAAGGACCCGGGCTGATAAAAAAGATTAAAAAGGAAATGTCTGCAGCTGCAGCTAAATGACCATTACCGGTATTAATATTACTGAGTTTGAAATACAGGAGAAAGAAATCCTGGTTGAATTTCTTTCATCCGGCTGCTGGCAGTTTCACAGTACCACTCAAATTCCAAAAGAAAAGCTGTTAAAACAGTTTGAGAGCGGTTATTTTACCGGAAGCGGCCAGAGAACATTCCTAATAAAAAAATCCGTTGATAATTTGCTTATCGGAGTTATCAGGCTGTTCGATCTTGGTGAAAGCACCGATGACGATGAAACACCTTTATTTGATATTAAGATAAAAGAAGAATTCCGCGGAGACGGAACCGGCAAAAAAGCTGTAAGCTGGCTGACTGATTTTGTGTTTACAAATTATCCCAATAAGCTGCGCTTTGAAGCAACTACAAGAATTGATAATTTAGCTATGAGGCGTGTTCTGGAGCATTGCGGTTTTGTAAAGGAAGCGCATTACCGCCTGGCATGGCCGGATAAGGAAGGCAACAGGTATGACTGTGCCGGTTACGGAATTTTAAGAAGAGACTGGGAGAATAAAACCATTACCCCGGTAAAATGGAATGATTAAATTTCTTCAGGTTGTTTGACCGTAAATTCATTTTCGGTATTTCCTGTATTCAGTGTCCCGG
>NZ_JANJUE010000214.1 GCF_024710765.1 Pseudoxanthomonas sp. | reverse complement strand
CTACCTGCTGCGCGAAGAAGCCGCCTGCCTCCTCGGCACTGATCGCGACGGCAACGCTGTTGATCCGAACTCTGCCGATTGCGCGTTCTTCACCGGCCTTGTGACCCGCACGGGCGTCGACGAGATCAATGACGACGAAATCGACTCGTACTCCTCGTTCCCGTTCAACCAGTCGATGCTCCGGACCACGGGTGTCGATGCGCGCTGGCGCTACCATTGGGATACGGACCGCTGGGGCGACTTCAATTTCGGCGTGGGCTGGACGCACGTCCTGAAGCTGGAAGACGAACAGTTCCCCGGCAGCGGAATCCGCAATCTTCGCGACCACAAGCAATTCTTCAACTTCCGCAGCCGCGCAAACTGGGAAGTCAACTGGGAGCGCAACGATTGGGCAGCAAATCTGAACGGCTATCGCTGGGGCTCGCTGCCGAATTGGGCTGAAACGGGCCGCATCGCGCCGTACATCATCTGGAATGCCACCGTGCAGAAGAAGATCACGGAGAAGGCGACGGTCGGCATCGCGGTGAACAACCTGTTCGACAAATTGGCTCCGCGCGACGACACCTTCAACACGTATCCGTTCTTCTGGCGTGCGTTCAGCCCGATCGGACGCGAGGTATTCGTCAATTTCAGCTACAAGTTCAACTGAGCAAATCGAAGTACTGCAACACCGAAAGCCCGGCGCAAGCCGGGCTTTCTTTTTGGCTGCCGCTTAACCAAGCCTGTCCATTCGTCTTCACAAACAGTAACAGACATTACAGCAGGGGTTAAACACGTGTTAAGTTCCCCGGCCCCGGGAATTCGGGGAACTCTGTGGTCTGGCTGAGGGAACAGCGCGAAGGGCCGCACCTTTTGCAATCTGCTCCAAGGAATAACAAGCAATGCCAGTTCGCAACATCAAGCGGAGCCGCCTGACCGCGGCGATGGTCGCCGTCCTGTTGGCCCCGACCGCCGCTTTTGCTCAAGACACCTCCCCCGCTCCCGCCGGCGACACCACCAACCTCGACAAGGTCACGGTCACCGGTTCGCTGATCCCGCAGACCCAGTTGGAGAACTTCACCCCGGTCACAACGATCTCCGCCGAGGACATCAAGACCCGCGGTTTCACCAGCATCGCCGATGCCCTGCAGCAATCCGCCTTCTCCACCGGCGGCGTGCAGGGTGGCCAGACCTCTGCCTCGTTCACCCAGGGCGCCGAGACGGTCAGCATGTTCGGCCTCGATCCGGGCTACACCAAGTACCTGATCGACGGCCGCCCGATGGCCAACTATCCGGCGCTGTACAACGGTAGCGATACCTTCAACAACATCAGCGGCATTCCGATCGATCTGGTCGAGCGCATCGAGATCCTGCCGGGCGGCCAGTCCTCCCTGTACGGTTCCGACGCGATTGCCGGCGTCATCAACATCATCCTGAAGAAGAACATGGACGGCGGCGCGCTCAGCGTGCGCGGCGGCGCCTATGGTGACGGCGGCGGCGACAGCTTCCGCGTCAGCCTGGCCAAGGGCTTCACCGGCTACGACGGCCGCCTGAACGTGCTGGCCGGCATCCAGGCCGAAACCAAGGATCCGATCTGGGGTTACCAGCGCGATCTGACCAAGCAATACAACGTCAACGGCTACACCGCGCCGCTGGCCAGCCGCGACTACCTGGTCGCCGGCTACAGGAACTACGCGGCCGACGGCGGCATCAAGGCCGCCAACAACGGCTACTTCTTCCTGGATCCGAACAACTGCTCCACCGTCGGTGGCCAGTTCGGCGGCAGCGAAGGCCTGCAGAACCGTCCGGGCTTCGGCCAGTACTGCGGCTCGTTCACCACCCCGGGCTACCGCACCATCACCAACGGCAAGGAATCGGCGCAGGCCTACGGCCACGCCACCTTCGACGTCAGCGACAGCCTGCAGCTCTATGGCGATGTGCTGTACAGCCATGAAGAGGTGAAGTACGCCACCGGTTCGGCCTACACCTGGTGGAGCACCAGCGCCAAGTACGGCTACTTCTACGATCCGGACCTCGATGCGCTGGTCAACCTGCAGCGCACGTTCTCGCCCGAGGACATCGGCGGCCAGGGCTACCGCGACATCATGAACACCGATCGCAGCAGTTCCTACTCGGTGACCTTCGGCGCCAACGGCGTGCTGGGCAACTGGGACTGGGATCTGGGCCTGACCCGCACCGAGTACCGCCTGAAGCAGCGTCGCTTCGCCCGCTGGGCGGATCCGATCAACGACTACTTCGAGCAAAACGTGCTCGGCCCGCAGTTGGGCCTGGATCCGGTGCAGGGCCTGTACCCGGTGTTCCGCCCGGATTACGCGGCGTTCTACACCCCGATGTCGCCGGCCGACTTTGCCAGCTTCACCGGCTTCGCGACCTCGCGCAGCAAGACCTGGGACAACATGCTGCGCGCGCAGGTGACCAACAGCTCGCTGTTCTCGCTGCCGGGCGGCGACGCCGGCCTGGCCGTGGTGGTCGAAGGTGGCAACCAGGGTTGGGACTACACCCCCGACGCGCGCCTGATCGCCGATCCGGAAACGCTGGCATCGCAAGTGTGGGGCACCACCGCCGTCAGCGGCGCCGGTCACCGCACCCGCTACGCGGTCACCAGCGAACTGCGCCTGCCGGTGCTGGAACCGCTGACCGTGACCCTGTCGGGTCGTTATGACGCGTTCGACGCCTACGGCGAAACCGTCGACAAGCCGACCTACAGCATCGGCCTGGAATACCGTCCGATCGAAAGCCTGTTGCTGCGCGGCAAGTACGGCACCGCGTTCCGCGCGCCGACCCTGTCCGACACCTTCCAGGGCATCAGCGGCTACTACGACGAAGTGACCGACTACTACCGTTGCGCCCAGGAAGGCTACCTGCCGGGCAACACCGCCGACTGCGCCTACGACGACTCGCAGTTCTTCGGCCAGCAGGCGGGCAACCCGAAGCTGGAGCCGATCACCGCCGACGTCTGGAGCGCGGGCGTGGTCTGGGCGCCGAGCAGCAACCTGTCGATGTCGGTGGACTACTTCGCGTGGGACATCGAGAACGAAGTCGACCTGCAGAGCACCGACCAGCTGTCGCTGATGGAGTACTACTGCCGCACCGGCCAGATGGACACCGGTTCGCAGGGTTGCCAGAACGCGCTGGCCTGGATCACGCGTGACGGCACCGGCGCGATCGAGACCGTGTTCACGCCGAAGGTCAACGTCGCCAAGCAGAAGCTGCGCGCGGTCAACGCCAGCGTCAACTACCTGCTGGATATCGGCCGCTTCGGCGCGCTGAAGTTCGCCGGCAATTACACCAACACGCTGAAGCACACGGTCACCCCGCTGCCGGGCGATCCCGCGATCGACCTGCTGCGCGATCCGTACTCCATGTGGGTGTACGACGCGTACGCCAAGACCCGCGCGGACCTGTCGGTGGCCTGGAACAAGGACAAGTGGACCACCACGGTCTACGCGAACCGCATCGGCAAGACGCCGAACTGGGTCGGGTACAACACCCGTGGCTTCACCGATCCGCGTGCCGGCTGGTGGGCGCCGTACATCACGTACAACATGAGCGTGAACTACGCGCCGATGGACAACCTGGAATTCTCGTTCATGGTCAACAACCTCCTGGACAAGACCCCGGAAGACCAGGCCCGCAGCTACCCCGGCAACGAGGCCACCCCGTACAACAACGCCCTGTACAACGTGTACGGTCGTTCGTTCTTCGTGGAAGCGCGCTACAAGTTCGGCAAGTAAGCCGTACTTCGTGGTCGATGAAAGCGAGAAGCCCCGCCGCAAGGCGGGGCTTTTTCATTGGCCAAACACCGCACCACCGCTACGCGAGCCACACTCGCTGAAGGGATATTCGGTGCAATTGATTCAATGACCTGCATTAAAGCAATGCCCTCTCCATGGTCTCTTTCGAGCTGCTTGCCGACATGAGGTCGGCAAGCACGGCTCGCACCGGAGCAAATGGAAACCATCGTCGCCAGGATGGCGCGCTGCGAGCCTGGTCAATCCGGACAAGCCGATCGGCAATGCCCTGTTCGCCGGCCCGACCGGCGTCGGCAAGACCAAGGTGGCCAGGCGATCCGTGTTGCAGTTGGGCATCAAGCTGGTCCGCTTTGACATGAGCGGATAAGGGAGCCGCCTTCGGTCAGCCGCTTGTTCGGTGCGCCCCCGGGCTACGCCTGCTTCGACCAGTGCGGCCCCGCAGCCGGAACCGGAAAAGCTGTTGCCGGCGACGGTTTGAGGTCGCCAATCCGGTGCCGGAAACGAAAAGGGCGCCGGTTGATCCGGCGTCCTTGCGGTTTGCGCGGTTCGCGCCTGCGTTGCGCTAGCGCTTCGGCAGGAATTCGACGTCCTTGGCCACCACGCGCAGCGACGGCTTCAGGTAATCGCGCAATTTCGGGCTGGGTGCATCCGGCCTGGCGCCGCCGAGATAGCGGTGCAGCATGGTTTCCATCAGATAGACGTAGGCTTCGCGCGGCAACGGTTCGCTCGGCGAATGCCCGCCATCGGCCTCGACGTACAGGCTCACGTCCTTGCCCAGCCGCCGCAGCACGGCGGCATAGCTGATCACTTCGCGGATCGGCACGGTACGGTCTTCGCCACCGGCCAGCAGCAGCAAGGGGCGGCGCAACTTGCCGGCGTTGGCCATAGGTGACTGCGCACGCAGGTGGGCATAACTCGCGGGGTCGTCGACATCGAGCCCGAGCAGGCGCATCGATGCCGCCAGCGAACGGTCCGGGCGCGCGCCCTGGGTGCCGAACTCGTGCAGCCATCGCATCGACCAGCCGAAGTCCGCCGGCGGCGCGCCGGCAATGCCGACCTTGAACAGATCGGGCTGGAAGGTCACGCCGAGCAGGGTCGAATAACCGCCAAACGAATGGCCGGCGATGCCGACCCGTTGCGGATCGCCGATGCCATGCGCCAGCAGCCAGCGCGTGCCTTCGACGATGTCCTGCTGCACGCGCCCATTGCCGTAGTCGCCATTCGGCGCCAGCGCATAGTCGCGTCCGTGTCCGGTGGAACCGCGGAAGTTGGACTCGAACACCGCGTAGCCGCGATTGACCAGCAATTGCGCGATGCCTTCGTAATCGTCCGCATGGAAATGATTGATCGGGCCGCCGTGTACGAAGGCAACCAGCGGCACGCGCGCAGGATCTGCGCCCGGCGGCAGCAACAGGAACCCGCGCACCAACATGCCGTCGGAGGCGCGATAGGCGAACGGCAGCTTGCGCGCCAACGCGGTCTCCGGCAGCGGCAGCGCGGCCTCTGCGTCCTGTTCGAGGATGCGGCGGATGCGTCCGCTGCGGGGGTCGTACAGATGCCACCTGGCGTCGCGCAGCGTGCTGGCGCGCTCGGACACCAGCCAATACGCATCGGGGCCATGGCCGATGCCGATTCCGATATCGCGGCCGGGGAAACGCTTGCCGATCGCCGCGACCCGTGCCTGCGCTGCGCCCAGTCCGTAGGTCGCCGCCACCGTGCTGCGGTAGCTCACGACCGCCGGAAGTTGCGTGCCCGGGTCGAGCACCACCTGGTCGAGATCGGCCTCGCCACGCGGATCTGCATGCACGGTATGCAGTCCCCCATCACGATCCACCCGCAGCACGCGCCGAAAGTTGCCGCCGATATCGCCGTCGAGGAACAGATCGCCCTGCGGCGTCGCGGCCAGCAGCGCGGCCTGATCACGGATGACGTTCCAGCGCGCCAGTTCGCGCAGCCTCCCGGCGGCATCGACGCGGTAGAGCGCATCGTGGTCGCCGTCGAAGCGCAGCAATGCGACCAGCCGCCCGCGCGCATCGAGTGCAACGTCGTGGACGAAGCGGTCGTCGTCGCGCAGCAGCGTGCGCCGCCCGTGCGCGTCCCGCCGCACCACCGGCCAGCGCTCGCCGGTGGGCGTGCGCACGCGTTCGCGCAGCACCACAGCCGCCGGTTGCGAGGGGTCGACCCGGATCACGGCGCGCGGATTGTCGAGTGCGATGCGCACGCCGCTGCCGCCTTCAATCGACAGGCTCAGCAACGCGCGTCGCGCCTTGACGAACAGCCAGCGACCATCGCGCGACCACAGCAGCTCATCCGCTTCGGTGCGCGCCAGCAGTTGGCGCGCGGCTCCGCCGGCCGTCGGCAGGAGCCACACGCTGCGCTGTTCGCCCTGCTGGCGCAGGTAGGCGACATGGCGACCATCGGGCGACAGCCGCACCGATTGCAGCACACGCGATGGCTCGAACGCAGCGCGTGGATAGTGCGGCGCCAGTGTGCGTGCGCGCTCGACGCCAATCGCCGCGCGCAACCCGCCGGCATCGTCGGCGTGGCCGGGTATCGCCGCCCACCACGACAGGGTGCAGGCCAGCACCGCCAGGAGTTTCGGGAAATTCATTTCGATGATCTCCGTTCCGCTCAGGCCGCGACCGGCAGCGCACTCGGCGCAGCCATCGGCGGGGTTTCGCGACGCGGGTACATCAGCCACAGGCTGGCCAGTGCTGGCAGGCCGACCACGCCGCACAGCAGCACCCATGCCCAGCGACCGCGTGGCGAATGCTGCTGGCGCGCGCTCAGCCAGATCGCGCCCAGAAGCGCCAGCAGGCAGCACGCCGCGGCCAGCGCCAGGATGCGTTGCGACACCGGCTGCGGCTTCGCCGTCAGCGGATCGTCCGCCGCGAACAGGTCCTGTGCACCCAGGCAGATCGCACGCAGCACCGGCGACAGCCAGGTATTGCGGTCGGTGTAAGCCGCCGGCAGGTCGTTGTGGATCGCTCGGCGCGCGACTTCGCGCGCATGGCCCTTGCCGTCCACCCGCAACACCACCTGGTACGGGTGTTGCAGATCGCCGCTCCACACGCCCCAGGTGTAGGCGAACGACACCAGGTAGCCATCCAGCAGTTCGATCATATCCATCCGGCTGAGATTGCCGACCCGGCCCGGCATCGGCACGCGCATCAGCGGCTGCAGCAGGTCGAGCCCGCTCATCGCCTCGCGGCCGGGATAGACATAGGCGGCGCGGTTGCTCAGCACCACGATGTTGTCGCCTGCCGGTTCCGGCGGGACGGTCATCACCTCGCCCTGCGGCAGACGGACGCGTTCGAACATCAGCTTCTGTGCGCTGTCGTATTGGTAGGCCGCATGCGCGTTGAACAGGTAGACCGCGCCGAACGGCATGGTCGGCGCCGGGAACTCGGCCTGCGCCGCACCCACGCCGAGTTCGCCGCGCGCGCGCTGGTCGCGCAGGCCGCGGGTCACGAAACGCGCGCGGTCGTGGCTGAACACCATCCACAAGTTGTTCTCGTCATCGCCCAGTTCCAGCGGCGACAGGTTGGTCAGGCTGTTGCGGACCGGCAGGTTGCGCATCGGGTAGCGCGTGTACACGTCGGACAGGGCGATCTGCTCGCGCCACAGCGCAGCCTCGGGATCGCGGCTGTTTTCGATGCCTAGCAGCAGCAAGTCCTTGCCTTCGGCGCGGTCGGCCTCGACATGTCCGCCCTTCGGCGGTTCCAGCGAATTGAGCGGATGAGTGCCACTCACCGTCCAGAACAATTCGATGCCGAAGCCCAGCATCCACATCAGGAAATACGCGCCCGCCTGCACCGGCAATGCGACCGCCAGCACCGCCAGTGGATTGCGCGGCTGCACGGCCGGGTCCGGCTTGAACGCGATCGCCAGCAGTACGGCGAGGAAGGCGATGGCGGCGCATTGCACGCCGAGCATGGCGACGCCGGAGGCCTGTGCGTACATGAACAGGTTCGGCAGCAGGAAGGCGGCAAACGAATAGCGGCGATTGCCAACCATCGCGTAGGCGCCGGCCAGGTAGCCCGTCACCGCGATCAGCCATGCGGCGATCGGCAGCATCCAGTGCCGCAGGTCGACCACGCGCGCGGTCATCGTTTCCTGGTACATCGCGACCAGCGCGATCGGCAGGGCCACCGCGACCAGCAACAGCAGCGCGCCCGCGCCGGTCAATGCGCCGGCGATGCGCAGGCGGTGCAATGGGCGATGCAGCAGGTTCAACCATTGGTTCGGCTTGCGATACGCGCCCATCTGGTACAGGCCCAGCGCAACGCCGGCCACGGCATACACCGCGGCGAAGACCTGATAGACCACCAGCGGCTGCTGCGCCAGGTCGACCATGCGGCTCAGGAAACCCAGCACGGCGAGGTTGATGAGGCCGGCAGCCAGCGCCCACCAGCGGAAGCGCAGCAACTCGCACTTGAACAAATCGATCATGTTGGCGTCCTCGTTCGCGCGCTCAGGCCGCAGCCGGCGCGGCATGGTTCTTGGCAAGGAAGGCGTTGACGGCGCGGTCCAGGCTGACCGGCATCGACTGCACGCTGCGCGCACCGCTGTCGCGCAGGAATTGTTCGAAGCCATCGTCCTGGTCCAGCACCAGATAGTGATGCAGGCCGTCGAGTCGTTGCACTTCCAGCAGGCCCGGCACGCTGCGCGGTTCGGGACCCTTGAACGGCACGTCGGCGACCCAGTGGGTGACCCGCGCGCAGAAATCCTCAGGCGCCGACATGTTCTTCAGCTGGCCATGCTCGAGGATGATCAGGTTGTCGGCGACGCGCTCGATCTCCTCCATCTGGTGCGAGCAATAGATCACCGTGCAGTCGTCGGTGGCGTTGCTGTACATCAGCGATTCGAGGAACGCACGCTTGGCGACGACGTCCAGGCCCAGCGTGGGTTCGTCCAGCACCAGCAGTTCCGGCCCCTGGGCCAGCGCCAGCGCCAGGTTGAAGCCGGCGCGTTCGCCGCGCGACAACTGGCTGATCTTCTGCTCGGGCAGCACGTTGTAGTGGCCGATCACGCCATCGAAGGCGGACTGGTTCCAGCGCCGATACAGCTTGCGCTGCATCGTGCTGACCTGGGCCACGCGCATCCAACCGGGCAAGGTGTGTTCCTCGTTGACGAAACCGATGCGACTGCGGTCATCCGGGGTCAGTCGCTGGCTGTCGCGGCCGAGGATGCGCGCTTCGCCCGCGGTCGGCGGCATGAAGCCGAGCAGGATGCGGAACAGGGTGGACTTGCCCGCGCCGTTGGCGCCGACGACGGCGTGGATGCGACCGCGCGGCACGGCCAGGTCCAGTTGGTCGAGCGCGAGCTTGCGGCCATAGCGTTTGCTCAGCGCGCGGGTTTCGATGACGTAGTCGGAGGAAGCGTCCATCTGGGTCTCGCTGAAAGTAGGGTTCAGTCGTCGGGGTCAGGCGCGTTTGCGCGGAACAAGTTGCTGAAACTCGTGGGCAACCCGCGCCTGCACCTCGTCAGGCGGGAAACCCAGCGGGATCACGTCGTTGATGAAGCGGCCGACGGCCTCGTCCAGGCGGCGCTCGCGTTCGGCGTCGCTCAGGCGCTGGCGTGGCTCGGCCACGTACAGGCCCATGCCTTGGCGCGATTCCAGCCAGCCCTCGGTGGTCAGTTCGGCGTAGGCCTTGGCTACCGTGTTCGGGTTGATGGTCAGTTGCTGGGCCAAGCCGCGCACGCTGGGCAACTGGTCGCCGGGCTTCAACTCGCTGGTGGCGATCTTCATCCTTACGGCATCGACGATCTGCTTGCCGATCGGGCGCGGATCGCCGGTGGCGATCTGGATCATCAGGGCTTGGGGTCGGGCCATTTGGGCGTCCTATCTGTACTATGTTTACTAGTACAGTACGAACGACCCGCATCCGTCAAGCCCCCTCGCGACGAAAAGGCTCCTGCGGCGACAGAACCCCGGATTCCGAGCCCGGGAGCACCCGGCACAAGCCAGGTTTTCCTTTCCCTTGCCGGCGGCAAACACGGAAACACCCTCTGCTTCCGTACGCCACCGGATGCGGTATAAAGGAGGCCATTCCGGCGGCTTCCGCCGGTTCGTCCAAGACTCCCTGGGAGGGGAACATGCGCAAGATCCTGACCGCCACCCTGCTGGCCCTGCCGCTGCTGGCCGCATCCCTGGCCGCCACCGCCGCCGACGGCGCGGTGGGCCGCTGGAAGACCATCGACGACAAGACCGGCAAGGTGAAGTCGATCGTGGAGATCTACACCACCACCAACGGCTCGCTGGCCGGCAAGGTGGTCGACGTCCTGCATTCGGACCGCGGCCCCAACCCGACCTGCGACAAGTGCACCGGCGATCGCAAGGACAAGCCGGTCAAGGGCATGGTCATCCTGTGGGGCCTGAAGGCCGACGGTGCCAACGAGTGGAGCGGCGGCACCATCCTGGATCCGGCCAACGGCAAGACCTACAAGTCGAAGATGGAACTGCAGGCCGGCGGCCAGAAGCTGGACGTGTCCGGCTGCATCGCCTTCATCTGCCGCGCGCAGACCTGGCAGCGCGAGTAAGCGCCACCGGATATCGCGTTCCCGACAGCCCGGCTCCGCCGGGCTGTCCTTTTTGGGCCATGCGATAATGGCCGACTCCCCGCAAACCGTCCCCCATGAGCCGCACCGCCCTCGTTACCACCGCCCTGCCCTACGCCAACGGCCCCCTGCACCTGGGCCATTTGGTGGGCTACATCCAGGCCGACATCTGGGTCCGGGCCCGCCGGCTGGCCGGCAACACCACCCATTTCGTCTGCGCCGACGATACCCACGGCACCCCGATCATGCTGGCGGCGGAGAAAGCGGGCACCACGCCGGAGGCCTTCGTCGCCGACGTGCAGGCGGGCCACGAGCGCGATTTCGCCGCCTTCGGCGTGGCGTTCGATCACTACGATTCGACCAATTCGGCCACCAACCGCGAACTGACCGAGGCGTTCTACGCGAAGCTGGACGCCGGCGGCCACATCGCCCGCCGCAACGTAGCCCAGTTCTACGACCCGGCCAAGGGCATGTTCCTGCCGGACCGCTACATCAAGGGCATCTGCCCCAACTGCGGTTCGCCGGATCAGTACGGCGACAACTGCGAGGTCTGCGGCGCGACCTACGCGCCGACCGATCTGAAGGAACCCAGGTCGGTGCTGTCCGGCAGCACGCCGGAAATCCGCGACTCGGAACATTTCTTCTTCGAGGTCGGCCGTTTCGAGGCGTTCCTGCGCGAATGGCTGGCCGGCGACGTGGCGCTGCCGGGCGTGAAGGCCAAGCTGATGGAATGGCTGGACGCCGAGGGCGGCCTGCGCGCGTGGGACATCTCGCGCGACGCGCCCTATTTCGGCTTCGGCATTCCGGGGGCGCCGGGCAAGTACTTCTATGTCTGGCTGGATGCGCCGATCGGCTACCTGAGCAGCTTCAAGGTGCTGTGTGCGCAGCAGGGCCTGGATTTCGAGGCGCACCTGCGCGCGGGCACCGACGTGGAGCTGCACCATTTCATCGGCAAGGACATCGTCAACTTCCACGGCCTGTTCTGGCCCGCGGTGCTGCACGGCACCGGCCATCGCGCGCCGACCCGGCTGCACGTCAACGGCTACCTGACCGTGGATGGCGCCAAGATGTCCAAGTCGCGCGGCACCTTCGTCAAGGCGCGCACCTACCTGGACGTCGGCCTGGAAGCCGAAGCGCTGCGCTACTACTACGCGGCGAAGTCCTCCGGCGGCGTCGACGACCTGGATCTGAACCTGGGCGACTTCACCGCGCGGGTGAATGCCGATCTGGTCGGCAAGTTCGTCAACCTGGCCAGCCGCTGCGCCGGCTTCATCGACAAGCGCTTCGGCAGCCGGCTGGCCGACGTGCTGCCGGACCATGCCATGTATGACCGCTTCGTCGCCGCGTTGGCGCCGGTGCGCGAGGCCTACGAACGCAACGACCCGGCCGCGGCCATCCGCGCGACCATGGCGCTGGCCGACGAGGCCAACCGCTACATCGACGACAGGAAGCCGTGGGTGATCGCCAAGCAGGACGGCGCCGACGCCGAACTGCAGGCCGTCTGCACCCAGGGTCTGAACCTGTTCCGCGTGCTGGCCGCTGCGCTCAAGCCTGTGCTGCCGCGCACCGCCGCGCAGGCAGAAGCCTTCCTGGCTTCGCCAATCACCGCCTGGCCGGATCTGGATGCGCCGCTGATCGGCAACGTCATCCAGTCCTACGCCGCCCTGTTCACCCGCATTGACCCGAAACTGATCGACGCCATGACCGAAGCCTCCAGGGAAACCCTCGCCCCCGCCGCTGCCGCGCCCGCACCGGCAAAGGCCACCGTCACCGCGCCCACCAAGCCGGCTGAAACGGTCGGCGGCGATGCGACCGCGACCATCGGCATCGACGACTTCGCCAAACTCGACCTGCGCATCGGCAAGGTGCTGGCCTGCGAGTTCGTCGACGGTTCGGACAAGCTGCTGCGTTTCGAACTGGATGCGGGTGATCTCGGCAAGCGCCAGATCTTCTCGGGCATTCGCGCCAGCTACGGCGAGCCGGAAAAGCTGGTCGGACGCCACGTGGTGTTCATCGCCAACCTGGCGCCGCGCAAGATGCGTTTCGGCCTGAGCGAAGGCATGATCCTGTCGGCCGGCTTCGACGGCGGCGCGCTCGCCCTGCTGGACGTCGACCGTGGTGCGCAGCCGGGCATGCCGGTTCGCTGAGCCGTCCCTGGCGGCCAGTCACCCCTGTCGCGGCCCGGAATCCGCCTTCGCATGAGCAACGCCGTACCCGCGCTGGTTGAACGGCTCGATCGGCTGTTGCCGCAGACCCAGTGTGGCCAGTGCGGCTTCGACGGTTGCCGTCCCTATGCCGAGGCGATGGCGCGTGGCGAGGCGGATGTGGATCGCTGTCCACCCGGTGGCGATGCCGGCGCGCGCGCCCTGGCCCGTCTCCTCGATCGTCCGGCGCTGCCCTATGATCGCGAGCGCGGTGAACACAAGGCGCCTGCGGTCGCCGTGGTCATCGAGACCGACTGCATCGGTTGCACCAAGTGCATCCAGGCCTGCCCGGTCGACGCCATCATCGGTGGCGCCAAGCACATGCACGTGGTCATCGACCCGCTGTGCACCGGTTGCGAACTGTGCGTGCCAGCCTGTCCGGTCGACTGCATCGTGATGTCGCCGGCGCCATAGCCGGCGTTTTCCATCGCGCGGGAACGCCACGCGATGCCACTACTTCCGCGGCGTCTTGCACGCCGAGCAGATGCGCTCGACCTGGTAGCCGCGCGCACGCAGCTTCTCGACCACGCCGTCGCTGCCCAGCAGGTGCAGCGCGCCCACGATCACCAGCGTGTCGTCGCGGGAGGACCCGGTCAGCCGCTTTTCGATCTTCGGCACCCAGTTGTCGTTGCGATCGACATTGATGCGCTGGTACAGGCGCGGATACTCGCGTTTCATTTCCGCGGCCATTTCCTCCCACAGCATCGCGGCGTCGCCGCGCCGCCAGGCCGCGTGCAGCTTCTCGGTCTGGCCGGGGCCCTTCTCCGCCTGTTCCAGCACTTCCTTTAGGAACTGGCGCTGCTCCACCGCATCCATGCCATCGAGCAGGGTGATCTGGTCCATGGCCTGTTCCAGTCCGCTGGCGGGTTTGCCGGCGGCCTTGGCCTGTTCCATGAAATGCGCGTCCAGGCCGATCTTGGGATCCAGTCCCTGCCGCATCATCTCGGTCACGCTGATGGTCAAGCCGACAAACCAGGGCTTGAACGCGGCCAGATTGGCGATCGGCATGCCGTTTTTGCCGGCATAGGCTTCCAGCATCGTCCAGGTGGCCTCGTCCAGATCATCGCGCAGGCTCTTGCCGTCGCTGCGCAACGCGGCCTGCATCATCCGGGTCGACAACGCCGGCCCCATTTCGTCCGGGGACAGTTCGAACATCAACGATTCGGCATCGGCGAACGCGCCGTCCACGTCGCGCGCCAGCGGATAGTCCGCGGGTTTGAGCATATGGAACGAGCCCAGCAGGTACACCGCGTTGTCGCTGTCGGAGACTTTCCAGAGCAGCGGCACCGGCGCGTCAGCCTGAGATTCCGGCGCATCGGCGAATGCCAGCAAGGCGAAGCCGGCGAGCACGGCCAGGCCGGCGATGCGCAAGCGGCCCATCTTCCTGCGGGACGTCTGATTCATGGAGCAGTGGCCTTCCGGGGTGAGGGCGCCGAGGCTGCGGGCGCGGGTTTGTAGGTCTGTTCGCCGGCCGTGATCGCCAGATCCAGCCGGTTCTCCGGCGGCGGCAACGGGCAGGTCGCGAACGGTGTGAACGCGCAGGGCGGGTTGTAGGCCTGGTTGAAATCCAGCCAGACCTTGCCATCCGCCACCGCTGGCGCATCCAGGAAGCGTCCGGCCGGATAGCTGCCGTGGCCGCTGGTGCGATCGGCCAGCACGAAAAACAGCTCGCCTCCCGAATCGCCCAGCGCTTCCAGTCGATAACGGCGTCCCTCGCGCTCGAACTCGACCACGCCAGGATTGGGCGAAGGCGTGGTGACGCCGATGATGTCGACGATGGGAATGGTCTTGCCGGGTGGATGCGGGATGAAGCGCGCCTGGATTTTCCAGTCCGCGTCCATCGGCCAGTACTTCAGGCCGGCGAACTGCAGCCGGCTGGCCGCATCGGCGTGTTTCACCCGCAGGGCGTGACGTCCCCCGCGTTCGATCACGGTCAACCATCCCTTGCCGTCGTCGAAACCGATGACGCCGGGTGACTCGTCATGATCACTGGGGATCTCGACCTTGCCCTTGAGCGGCTGGCCGTTGAACGTCATCGCCACGCCCGGTTCCGGCGTGAAATGGATGCGCCCCGCCTCGTCGGAAATCATGCCCAGCTTGGCCGGCCCGACCGCCAGACGGATGCCGCTGTCCGGACCGCTGCCGACGTAGTGCGCCTTGAGCTGGATCCAGTGCAGGCCGACCAGGCTGTTCCAGCCATCGGGCTTGAGCAGTTCGTCGCGACGCTCGCTGCGCCATTGCTGCTCGGCCGCGACGAAGGCAGGATCCTGTGTCTTCCGTGCCACCGGCAGGTCACCGGGCGCCTCCCGCTGGCACGCGGCCAGCAGCAGCAATCCGGCGATGCCGGCATATCGTTGCCAATTGCCCATCACGTCCCCCGCTTGAACCCTTGTTCGATTTCCGACAGGTCGAGGCGTCGCCACACTCCCCCCGCCTGGCCCTCCCGCGCTTCTATGCGTTCGACATCGCGCAACAGCGCGTTCATTTCCGCCAGCGTCATCCCTCGCGGCGGCGGTACGCCATGCCGCGCCATCGCCGCCAGTGCGGCGTCAAGGCGCGCATCATCGTCGCCCGCTCCTGCATCCGCGCAAGCGGCCAGCACATCATGCAGCAGCGCTTGCGGATCGGCATCCACCAGCAGGGCCGGCACCGCGCGCAGGCGTAGCCGCGATTCGCCGGCCGGTTCGACCACCAGGCCGAGCGATGCCAGCCAAGCCACGTGCCGCGTGCCCCAGCGTGCGTGCTCCCTATCGACATCCGGTTCCAGCGGCAGCAGCAGCGGCTGCGCATGCAGGCCGATACCGGCGCGCGCGGTGCGCAGGCGCGCCAGCATCAGTTGCCGATGCGCGGCCGGCAGATCCACCATCACCAGGCCCGCTTCGTCCTGCGCCAGCAGATAGCGACCATGCAGCACCGCGACCGCGAATCCGAGCGGCGGGATCGCGCCGTCCTGCGACATCGGCAGGGGCGGCATCGCCGGCTGCGACGGCAAAGCGCCGTGGTCGCCGTACAAGGCTTCGTAGAACGCGCGCGCTTCGCGCACCTGCGCCGCCGGCAGGGCGTGTCCCGCCAGGCCTTCGGCGCCGCGGGGCATCGCCAGCGCCTGTTCCATCGTCGCCCGGGTTTCGGCCAGCGCTTCGTGCAGGGTACGCAGGACGAAGTCGTAGATCAGGCGCGCGTCGCGGAAGCGCACTTCATGCTTGGCCGGATGCACGTTGACGTCGACCCGGGTGGGATCCAGGTCCAGGAACAGCACGTAGGCCGGCTGCCGTCCATGGAACAGCACCTCCTTGTAGGCGCTCTTGGCGGCATGGCCGATGTTGCGATCGCGGACCGCGCGGCCATTCACGTACAGGTACTGCTGATCGCCGGTCGCGCGCGAATAATTGGGTTGCGCGATCCAGCCATGCAGGCGCAATCCGGCCGCGGCATGCTCGATACGCAGGGACTGGTCGACGAAGGTTTCACCCAGGGTTTCGCGCACCCGCGCGAGTGGATCGACGCCATCCGGCCGGTAGCGGCGCGACGGCTTGCCGTCCACGCCCACCCGCAGTTCAATCTCGGGGCGCGCCAGCGCGAGCGAGCGCAGCCATTCCTCGATATGGCCCAGTTCGGTGCGGCCCGCGCGCAGGAACTTGCGCCGCGCCGGCACGTTGTAGAACAGATCCCGCACTTCCACCGTGGTGCCTGGCGGATGTGGCGCCGGCGCCACTTCGCCAAGTTGACCGCCATCCACGCGCAGTGCCGCACCGTGCGCGTCGTCCGCGCGCCGCGACGTCAGCAGGAAACGGCTCACCGAGGCGATCGACGGCAGCGCTTCGCCACGGAAGCCCAGCGTGGCCACGGCTTCCAGATCATCCAGCGAAGTGATCTTGCTGGTGGCATGGCGCGAGATCGCCAGTGGCAGTTCCGCGGCGGGAATGCCGCCGCCGTCGTCGCGGATCCGGATCAGCCGGATGCCGCCATCCTCCAGGTCGATATCGATGCGGCGCGCGCCCGCATCCAGCGCGTTCTCCACCAGTTCCTTGACGACCGACGCCGGGCGTTCCACCACCTCGCCCGCGGCGATCTGGTTGATGAGGGTGTCGGGCAGTTGGCGGATCGGCACGTCGGGGCGGCGCGTTCGCCGTCGCGGGAAGTCAATGCGGATGATAGCCGAGCGGTGCCCCGGCGCGGGGCACTCAGGGCGCGCCGGCGGCGCCGCCCGCGGCGGCGCTGCGTGCTTCGGCTTCGGCCTGCGCGCGCGCGGCGAACAGCGTGCCCGGCGGAGGCTGGCGGGTGAAGTAGGTGTTGACGCCATCCAGCACGGCGGCGGCGACCTTGCGCTGGTAGGCCGGATCCTTCAGCCGCTTCTCTTCGTCCGGATTGGAGATGAAGGCGGTTTCCACCAGCATCGAGGGCATGTCCGAGGTGCGCAGCACCGCGAAGTTGGCGCGTTCGATGTTCGGCTTGTGGTTGTTGCCGACCCGCTTCAGGCCATCGAGCACGTGGTTGGCGGCGTCTTCCGAGGCGCGCATGTGGCCGCTCTGGGCCAGGTCCAGCAGCACCGAGCCCAGCGTGTTGTCGACTTTCTGCAGGGCCACGCCACCGATCAGATCGGAGGCGTTTTCCTTGTCGGCCAGCCAGCGCGCGCGCTGCGAGGACGCGCCCTTCAGCGACAGCACGTACACCGATGAGCCACGCGCCGAGCGGTTTTCCGCGGCGTCGGCATGGATGGACACGAAGATGTCGGCACCGGCGGCGCGGGCCTTGCGGGCGCGCATGTTGAGCGGAATGAAGACATCGCTGTCGCGCGTCATGTAGGCCTTCATGCCCTGGGTGGCGTTGATCTGGCGGGCCAGTTCGCGGCCGATCGCCAGCACCACGTTCTTCTCGTAGGTGCCGCCCTGGCCGACCGCGCCTGAATCCTGGCCGCCATGGCCCGGATCGATGGCCACGATCAGGGGACGCATGCCGGCGCGCATGCCGACCTTGGGCGCCGGTTCCTGCGGGGCCGCGACGGACGCGGGTTCCTCCGGCGCCGGCGTGGCCGGTTTGCCGGTGGCGATGGTGTACGGCACGCCACCGGCGGTCACGCCGGCCGCGTTCGGCTGCGCGGGCGCGACCTGGGCGGTGGGCTGGCCATTGAGGATGGCCTGCGGGGACGGGGACGACGATGCCGGCGCAGCTTCTGCCGGACGCGGCGCGGGTGCATTGGCCTGCTGCGCGACCTGGGCCGCCAGCGCCGCGGTGGCCTGGCCGGCCGAAGGTGTCGGCGCGACTTCGCTCGGCGCGGCCGAGGCAGGCGCGGAAGACGACGGGGTGGTCACGGCGGGCGCCTTGGCGACGGCGTTGGCGGGACCGTCGCCGGGCCATTCGATGACCAGGCGTGCACCGCCGCCGACGCTTTCCACGCGCGGTTTCAGCGCAGTGATCGGCCCGGCCAGGTCGAACACGACCCGCAGGGTGCCGGGACTGGGCTGGCCGGTCCGCACTGCGGTGACCACGCCCTGCCCGCTGGGCAGCTTCAGGCCGCGCGCCGCGCTGGACGCGGGCAGATCCACGACCAGGCGCTCGGGGCCATGCAGGGCCAGGGTCTTGAACTCGCCCTTGCCCTGCAACTGGATTTCCGCCCGGGTGCCGGTCGCGCCGTTGCTCAGCTGGACCGCGCTGACCTCACCGGCGGACGCGGTTCCGGCCCACGCCGAAACCATCACCAGCCCGAGGGCGGCGACACATAGGCGTTGGAATGGAGGCTTCCCCGGGCGCATGGGGCGGATTCAAGCACCAACCGCGCCGGATTGCAAGAAGTTTTCCCTTAATAATCCGTGACCTGCCGGATCTTCCTATACCGCTGGGACAGGTGATCGAGGCAACTGGCGATCTTTTGCCAGGCGTCCCAGCCATTCCCGGCCCGCTCCGCTGCGCGCCTCCAGGGTGGCGGAACGCCCGGATCCGTCCACCGCCAGCCTGACCCGCAGGTCGCAAGCTGGTAGCCCGGCGCCGCCGCGCTCGGGCCATTCCACCAGCCACAGAGTGGCGCTGCCCTCGTCCAGGCCCAGGAAATCCAGTTCCCCCGCATCACCGATGCGGTACAGATCCAGGTGCCAGGCTTCGCCGTCCGCCAGCGGATAACGTTCGACCAGTGTGTAGGTCGGGCTGCGGATGGCGCCCTGCACGCCCAGTGCGCGCAGCAGCGCGCGCGCCAGGGTGGATTTTCCTGCGCCGAGATCGCCTTGCAGGTGGACCACGGCACTGGTCGGCCGGCTCGCGGCGAGCGCGTGTCCGAGCGCGTCGGTCGCCTCGCTGTCGGGAAGAAACAGGGACAGGGATTCCATGCCGCGATTCTAGCCTTCGCGCGCTCAGGGATTGGCGAGGCTGCGCACGATCGGCATCAGATCCGAAGGCAGCAATCCACGTTCGCCGTCGGCGGCCGTGGCGTCGGCCGCAAGCGAATGCAGCAACGCGCCGGCACGCGCCGCGTCGAACGCCGGCAGTCCCTGTGCGCGCAGCGCCGCGATGATGCCGGTCAGCACATCGCCCATGCCACCGACCGCCATGCCGGGATTGCCGGCATCGAGCACGCAGGGCGTTTCCCGCGGGGCGGCGATGATCGTGCCCGCGCCCTTGAGTACGACCACGGACCCGTGACGTTTGGCCAGCGCGCGCGCGGCGGCCAGGCGATCCCGCTGGATTTCGCGCGTGTCCGCGCCCAGCAGCCGCGCCGCCTCGCCCGGATGCGGGGTCAGGATCGCGTCGTGAAGTTCGTGCGGATGCGCCACCAGCAGGTTGAGCGCATCGGCGTCCAGCACGCAGGGCTTGCCCGCGCGCAGCGCCAGTTCGAACAGACCCATTCCCCATTCGCCTTGCCCAAGTCCTGGCCCGAGCGCGATCACGTCGGCCTGCGGCAACAAGGGCGCCAGGTCCTCGCCGGATTCCACCGCGCGCACCATCGCTTCCGGCCTGCGCGCCAGGATTGGTCCGACATGGCGCTCGCGGGTAGCCACCCGCACCAGGCCGGCACCGGCGCGCAAGGCCGCCTCCGCGCACAACGCGATGGCGCCACCGCTGCCCTGGTCGCCGCCGATGCAGAGCACGCGTCCGGATTCACCCTTGTGGGTGTTGCGTCGCCGCGGCAACAACCAGCGCGCGAGCGCGCCCTGCCCCAGCCCGGTCGCCACCGGCGCAACGTCGGTGAAAATATCGTCCGGCACGTCGAGTTCGTCCAGCGCGCACGCGCCGGTGTACTCGAGCGCATCGCCGGTGCGCAACCCGACGTGTTCGGCAATGAACTGGAGGGTGCGCGAGGCCAGCACCGCCACGCCTGGCACCTGGCCGCGATCGGCGTCCACGCCGCTGGGAACATCCAGCGAGAATACCGGCGCGCTCTGCGCGTTGATCGCTTCGATCAGCCGCGCGGATCCCGCCTCGGGCGCACGCGACAGGCCGATGCCGAACAGTGCGTCGACCACCAGATCCGCGGCGGGCAGGACGATGTCGAACAGTTCGACCCGGCCACCGGCGGCGATGTAATCGGTGCAGGCGCGCTGGCTGGACGGAGTGCGCGGCGCGTGCTCGTCCAGATGCGCCACCAGCACCGTGCGTCCGGAGCGACGCGCCAGCTGCGCCAACACGTAACCATCGCCCCCGTTGTTGCCCGGCCCGCACACCACCACGATCCGCTGCGCCTGCGGCCATTCGGCCAGCAGCTGGCGCCAGGCGGCCTGTCCGGCCCGCAGCATCAGGGCATGCGAATCGCCGCCCAGGCGGGCGGTCGCACGCGCATCCAGTTCGCGCGCGGCATGGGTGTCGTATAGGGGAAAGCTGCCGGACATGCGGCCGATTCTATACTTGCCGCATGTCGTCCACCGCGCCCGCCCTGCTGCCGGACCCCGCCGCGCTCGCCACGCGGGTACGGGATCTGGCGCGCGAGTTCGGTTTCCAGCGCTGCGGCATCGCCGGCATCGAACTGGGGCCGGACGAGGATCACCTGCGCGACTGGCTGGCGCAGGGCCTGTACGGCTCGATGGACTGGATGGCGCGCCATGGCGACAAGCGCAGCCGGCCGCAGGAACTGCTGCCGGGGACCTTGCGGGTCATCTCGGTGGGCCTGGATTACGGCCGCAATGACGGCGACGACGCCTGGCGGACGCTGGCGGACGGCGAGCGCGCCTACGTGGCGCGCTACGCGCTGGGACGCGACTACCACAAGCTGATGCGCAATCGCCTGCAGCGGCTGGCCGAGCGGCTGCAGGAGGAAGTCGGGCCATTCGGCCATCGCGTGTTCGTCGACTCGGCACCGGTGCTGGAACGCGCGCTCGCGCGCAACGCGGGACTTGGCTGGATCGGCAAGCACACCTGCCTGATCGACAAGGAAGGCGGCTCCTGGTTTTTCCTGGGCGAGATCTACGTCGACCTGCCGCTGCCCATCGACGCGCCCGCCAGCGCGCACTGCGGCACCTGCGTGCGTTGCATCGACATCTGTCCTACCCGGGCGATCACCGCGCCCTACCGGCTGGATGCGCGGCGCTGCATCTCCTACCTGACCATCGAGCACGACGGGGCGATACCTGAAGATCTGCGCGTGCCGATGGGCAACCGCATCTTCGGCTGCGACGATTGCCAACTGGTCTGTCCCTGGAACAAGTTCGCCAAGCGCCATGACGAACCCGACTTCCGCGCGCGCAACGATCTGGACACCGCGACCCTGCCGCAGCTGTTCGCCTGGGACGAAGCCGAATTCCTGCGCCGCACCGAGGGCTCGGCGATCCGCCGCAGTGGCCACGAACGCTGGCTGCGCAACATCGCCGTCGCGCTGGGCAATGCGCCGACGACACCCGAGGTGCTGGCCGCACTGGCCTCGCGCCGCGATGATCCGTCGGCGCTGGTGCGCGAGCATGTGGCGTGGGCGTTGCAACGGCATTCGCAGCCATGACACCGTCCCCGTAGGAGCGCCGTGAGTCGCGACGACGGAAACCATCCGGTCGCGACTCACGTCGCTCCTACAAGGTGCTTCCTGAAGATCAGCCGCGCTTGCGCAGCTCTTCCAGCAGGACGCGGGTGACCGGATCGCTGGCTTCGGCCTGGTCCTTGAGCGCCGGCAGCAGGCCATTGGCCAATTGCTTGCCCAGCTCCACGCCGAACTGATCGAAGGCGTTGATGCCCCACAGCACCGATTGCGCGTACACGCTGTGCTCGTACATGGCGATCAGGCCGCCCAGGGTCTGCGGGGTCAGCGCGTCGAGCAGGATCAGCGTGCTGGGGCGACTGCCCGGATACGCGCGGTGCGGATCTTCGCTGCCCTGCCCGTTCGCCAGCGCCTCGGTCTGCGCCAGCAGGTTGGACATCAGCGCCAGGTGGTTCTCGGCGTAGGGATCGTCGTTGCGGACGGTACCGACGAAATCCAGCGGCACGATGCCGGTGCCCTGGTGCAGCGCCTGGAAGAAGCTGTGCTGCACATCGGTGCCGGCCCCACCCCACCATACCGGCACGGTGTCCACGCCCACCGGGCTGCCATCCAGCTTCACCGACTTGCCCAGGCTCTCCATCACCAGTTGCTGCAGGTAGGCCGGCAGCAGTGCCAGGCGCTGGTCGTAGGTCATCACGCCATGCGCGGCATGGCCGAGCGCGTTGCGGTTCCAGATCGCGGTCAGCGCGTGGCGCACCGCGATGTTGCCGGCGGGCGCGGTGTTCAATACGTGCGCATCGAAGTCCGAGGCGCCGGCCAGCAGTGCCTCGAAGCGCTCGAAACCGATCGCCAGCGCGATCGGCAGGCCGACCGCCGACCACAACGAGTAGCGGCCACCGACCCAGTCCCACATCGGCAGGACGCGCGCCGCATCGATCGCGAACGCGGCGGCCGCGCGCTCGGGATTGGCGCTGACCGCGTACAGCCGGTCGCTGCTGCCCAGCCAGTCGCGCAGGATGCCGCCGTTGAGCAGGGTTTCCTGGGTACCGAAGGTCTTGGAAATCAGGATGGCCGCGGTCTTGCGCGGATCCAGCGGCGCCAGCACGCGCTGGGCGGCTGCGCCGTCGACGTTGGAAAGAAAATGCACGCGGAAGCGGCCCGGCAACGGGCCGCGCAACGCATCGGCCACCAGCCGCGGGCCGAGATCGGAACCGCCGATGCCGACACTGACGATGTCGGTGACATCGCTGGCTTCCAGATCCGCGATTAGCGCGGCCATGCGCTCGCGCACCGCGCTGGCGGTGGCGAAGGCCTCGCGCGCGACGGCGGCCCCGGAGTGATTGCCGCGCAGGGCCGTGTGCAGGGCGGCGCGGCCTTCGGTGACGTTGACCTTCTCGCCATCGAACAGGCGCTGGAACGCGCCCGTCAGATCCCGCGATTCGCCCAGCGCGAGCAGCGCCGACAACGCGTCGCGGTCATAGCCCTGGCGGGCGAAGTTGAAATACAGCGGGCCGTGGCGCAGTGCGAAGTCGTTGGCGCGCGCCGGATCCTGCGCCAGCAGCGCCGGCAGGGATTGCCCGCGCAAGCGCGCGGCGTGGGACTGCAATGCGTCGAAACCCGGTGTCTGGCTCATGCGGCCTGCTTGGGGATGCTGTGGTTGGTGTGGGTGATCGCGTTGTTGCCGTCCACGTAGATCAGCTTGGGCTGGAAGCGCTCGGCTTCCTCCTCGCTCATGCCGGCGAACGCGGCGATGATGATCAGGTCGCCGATCTGCACGTGGCGCGCGGCGCCGCCATTGAGCGAGATGATGCCGCTGCCTTCGTCGGCGCGGATGGCGTAGGTGGAAAAACGCGCACCGTTGGTCACGTCCCAGATGTGCACCTGCTCGAACTCGCGGATGCCGCTGGCGTCCAGCAGCAGGCCGTCGATGGCGATCGAGCCTTCATAGTTCAGTTCGGCGTGGGTGACGGTGGCGCGGTGGATCTTGGTCTTGAGAAGGCTGAGTTGCATGGCGGGGGTGACGGACCACGGAGGAAGCGGAAGTTTAGCAGCGGCCGGCGGCGGCCGCCGTGCATGCGGCGCGTGAAAACGCGCGGAACAGGAAGCGGACGAAGGACGCCGCGCTCACCACTCCAGGTTGTCGATCAGCCGGGTCCGGCCCAGGCGGGCGGCGACCAGCGCGACCCGGCTACCGGTTTCGCCATCCGCCGGCTCGCTCAGGTCGGGTCGACGCACCGTGGTGTAGTCCACCACGAAGCCGGCCTCGGCCAGTTGGCGGCTGGCGGCGCTTTCGACCTCCACCCGCGGGTTTCCAGCGACGATGCCGTCGCGCATGGCGGTGAGCACGCGGCGGATCTCCGCGGCGCGCGGGCGCTCGTCCGCCGAGAGGTATTGGTTGCGCGAACTCATCGCCAGGCCGTCGCTCTCGCGCACGATGTTGCCGGCGAGCAGTTCGATCGGGAATGCCAGGTCCGCCACCATCTGCCGGATGACCGCCAGTTGCTGGTAATCCTTCTTGCCGAAGGCCGCCAGGTCCGGCTGCACCTGGTTGAACAGGCGCGCGACCACGGTGCACACGCCATCGAAATGACCGGGACGGTGTGCGCCTTCCAGCAGGCTGCTGACGCCGGGCACGTGCACCCGCGCGGCCAGTTCCACCCCGAACGGATACATCGATTCCACCGTGGGCAGCCACAGGACATCGCAACCGGCGCCCTCGAGACCGCTCATGTCCGCTTCCGGCGTGCGCGGGTAGCGGGTGAAGTCCTCGTTGGGACCGAACTGGGTCGGATTGACGAACACGCTGGACACCACGCGGTCGGCGTACTGCCGCGCCAGCATGACCAGCGAGTAATGGCCCGCATGCAGGTTGCCCATCGTCGGCACCAGCGCGACTTTCAGGCCCTCGCGTTTCCATTGCCTGACGCGGGCGCGCAGATCGTGCGGTTCGGTGATGGTTTCTAGCATGTAGGTGTCCGCGGAAAGTGCGCTGGCGCGCCGCGCCGGAAGCGTGGCTCAGTAGGAATGGCTGGCGTCGGGGAAGCTGCCGTCGCGCACAGCGTCGGCGTAGGCGCGCACGGCGCCGGCGATCGAACCGCCTTCGGCGAGGAAATCCTTGACGAACTTCGGCCGGCGATGGCCGCTGTCCAGGCCGAGGAAATCATGCAGCACCAGCACCTGGCCATCGCAGTCCGGGCCGGCGCCGATGCCGATGGTCGGGATCGCGATGTCGGCGGTGATGGCGGCGGCCAGCGGCGACGGCACGCATTCCAGCACCAGCAGCGCCGCGCCGGCTTCCGCCACCGCGCGGGCATCGGCACGCAGGCGCGCGGCGGCGGCCTCGTCGCGGCCTTGTACCTTGTAGCCGCCGAACTTGAGCACCGACTGCGGGGTCAGGCCCAGGTGCGCGCAGACCGGGATGTCGCGCTCGGCCAGGAAGCGGATCACTTCCAGCTTGTGGCCGGCGCCTTCCAGCTTGACCATCTCCGCGCCCGCCTGCAGCAGCGCGATCGAGGCGTCCAGCGCGCGCTCGGGCGTGGCGTCGGACTGGAACGGCAGATCGCTGATCAGCAGCGCGCGGTTCAGGCCGCGGGCGACGGCGGCGGTGTGGTAGGCGACGTCGGCGGTGCTGACCGGCAGGGTCGAATCGTGCCCCTGCACCACCATGCCCAGCGAATCGCCGACCAGGATCAGGTCGGCGCCATTGGCGTCGAAGACCCGGGCGAAACCGGCGTCGTAGGCGGTCAGCATGACCAGCTTGCGTCCATCCCGCTTGGCCTCGGCCAGGGCGGGAACGGTCCAGGGCTTGCTATCGGCGTGGGTGCTCATGGGAATGCATTATCCCCTCATAACGGCTGGATGTTCGACCTTTCCAGGCCGGACGCTGCATCCCGCGCGTAGCCGTGCCCCGGGATCCAGGCATCCGGCGCCACGTCCAGCAGCGGCACCAGCGCGAAGGCGCGTTCGTGCAGGCGTGGATGCGGCAACTGCAGTCCGGGCACATCGAGCACCCGATCCCCGAACAACAGCAGATCCAGATCCAGCCGGCGCGGGCCCCAGCGCTGCTCGCGGCTGCGATCGCGGCCGAACTCGCGCTCCACCGCGAGCAGGTGCTCCAGCAACGTAACCGGTTCCAGCGTGGTGCGGAGCACGGCCACGGCATTGATGAAATCGGGCTGCGCTTCCAGGCCCCAGGCCGGGGTGCGGTAGAGCCGCGACAACGCCAGGCATTCGGTTTCCGGCAGTTGCCCCAGCCGAACGGCGGCCGCGCGCACGCTGGCCTGGGCGTCGCCCAGGTTCGCGCCCAGGCCGACGAAGGCCGTGGCCGGCGGATTCATTCCGGCGAAGCGGCGCTGCTGCGACGGCGACGGCGGCGACGACGGCGACCTTGCGGCCCCCCCTCTTCGTCCGCCGTGCCCGGAGCGGAAACCAGCGCGTTGGCCAGGACCTCGGGCGATTGCGCCTGGGCCTCCCGCCAGAACGCCACGTCCTCGGCATGTTCGCTGGATGCGGAAAGACGCAGGACCAGGAAATCGAAGGCGGCGCGGAAGCGCGGATGGGTCAGCAGGCGCATGACCCGCTTGCGCTGGCGGTTGCCAAAGCGCGTCTGCAACAGCCAGATCTCCTGCATCGGCAGCGAGAAGCGGCGTGGCAGCGCGATGGTATTGAGCTGGTGCAGGGTCACTCGATCGGCGGCGCGGCGCTGCGCTTCCTCCGCATGCACGCCCTGGGCCTGCAGCGCCATCAGGGCGCGGCAGTATGCCGGCCACAGCAGCAAGGCGAACAGGAACGCCGGCGACACCGGCTCATCGTTGGCCACGCGCCGATCGGTGCCGGCCAGGCCTTCGAGCAGCATGCGGCGCAGCGCCCCGCTGCGGTTGGACGCCAGTGCCGCGGCGGTCTCCGGCAGCAGCACGCCCAGCAGGCCGAAACGCTCCAGGCCCTCGAAGCTGGCCACCGCGTGGCCGGACAGGAACAGCTTGAGGATTTCCTCGAACAACCGCGCCGGCGCGGCGTCGGAAAGCAGCGACGCCAGCCGCGCGATGGGCTCCGCGGTGGCCGGCTCGATCGAGAAGCCCAGCTTGGCGGCCAGGCGCACCGCGCGCAGCATGCGCACGGGGTCCTCGCGGTAACGCTGCTCGGGGTCCCCGATCAGGCGCAGCGTGCGGGCCTGCACGTCCTCGAAACCGCCGACGTAGTCGCGCACCGAGAAATCCTCGATGGCGTAATACAGCGCATTGGCAGTGAAGTCGCGACGGATCGCATCGTCCTCGACGGTGCCGTAGACGTTGTCGCGGACCAGCCGGCCATTCTCCATTTCGCGATCGCCGCTGCCGTCGTCGCTGTTGGCGCGGAAGGTGGCGACCTCGATGATCTCGCTGCCGAACACCACGTGGGCCAGGCGGAACCGGCGGCCAATCAGCCGGCAATTGCGGAACAGCTGCTTGACCTGCTCCGGGGTGGCGTCGGTGGCGACGTCGAAATCCTTGGGGTGCCCACCGACCAGCAGGTCGCGCACGGCCCCGCCGACCAGGTAGCCGGCGAAGCCCGCGTCACGCAGCCGGTACAGCACGCGCAGGGCATTGGGACTGATGTCCTTGCGCGATATCGGGTGCTGGTCGCGGGGAATGCTGCGCAGGGTGATGTTCGGGGTAATGGTGGCGGTTCCGTTGGTTGTCTCGTCGCCCCGGCGGGCGATTGCCGAAGGCCGGGGTAGCCGCATATACTAATGCGCTTCGCCGGCATCACCCAAACGCTCCCTTCGTCTAGTGGTTAGGACGTGGCCCTCTCAAGGCTAAAACAGGGGTTCGAGTCCCCTAGGGAGCGCCAAACCGGCTGGACATGGCACGGGCCCGGCCCGTCGCGCCGGGGCCGGCAGGTCCGCCGGCCTTCCTTCCCCGTCCCCTACGCCATGCCGCTGTGCCGCAGCAGCGCGTCGATGCGTGGTTCGCGTCCGCGGAACGCCCTGAAATTCTCGGCCGCGCCACGGCTGCCGCCGCGCGCCAGCACCTCGCCGCGGAAACGGGCTCCGGTCTCGGCCAGTTGCGCAGGCGCTTCCTCGAACGCGGCATAGGCGTCCGCGCTCAGCACCGCGGCCCAATTGTAGCTGTAGTAACCGGCCGCGTATCCGCCGGCGAAGATGTGGCTGAACTGGTGCGGAAAGCGGTTCCAGGCCGGCGGTCGGTTCACCGCGATCTCGTCGCGCACGCGCTCCAGCAGCGCAAGCACGCTGTCGCCGGCCGGGTCGCGGCCGCCGGCATGCAGCAGCATGTCGAACAGGCCGAACTCCAGTTGCCGCACGGTCGCCATGCCGCTCTGGAAGTTCTTCGCCGCCAGCATCCGATCGAACAGATCGCGCGGCAGCGGCTCACCGGATTCCACGTGCGCGGTCATCGCCCGCACGCGCTCCCATTCCCAGCAGAAGTTCTCCATGAACTGGCTGGGCAGCTCCACCGCGTCCCATTCCACGCCGTTGATGCCGGCCACCGCCAGCTCGCCGACCCGGGTCAGCAACTGGTGCAGGGCATGGCCCATTTCATGGAACAGGGTGGTGACTTCGTTGTGGCTGAAGGTCGCAGGCTTGCCATCGGCGCCGCGGCCGAAGTTGCAGACCAGGTATACCAGCGGCGTCTGCACGCCCTGCCCCGCCGAGCGCTCGCGGCGGTTGCGGCCATCGTCCATCCAGGCGCCGCCGCGCTTGCCTTCGCGTGCGTACAAATCCAGGTAGAACTGGCCCACCAAGCCGCCTTCGCCATCGACGAGGCGGTAAAAGCGCACGTCCGGGTGCCAGACCGGCGCCTGGTCCGGCTCGACCCTAAGACCATACAGCGCATGGATCAGATCGAACAGGCCGGCCAGCACCCTGGGTTCGGTGAAGTACTGCTTCACCTCCTGCCCGGAATAGCTGTAGCGCGCCTGCTTGAGCTTCTCGCCGGCCCAGGCCAGGTCCCAGGCCTGCAGGTCCGCCAGACCCAGTTCGTCGCGCGCGAATGCCTCCAGTTCCGCGCGGTCGCGCCGCGCATGCGGCAGCGCCCGGCTGCCCAGATCACGCAGGAAGGCCAGCACCGCCTGCGGACTGTCGGCCATCTTGGTGGCCACCGAATAATCCGCATAGCTGGCGAATCCCAGCAACGCCGCCAGTTCGGTGCGCAGGGCCAGGATGCGTTCGATCAGCGGGCTGTTGTCCAGCCCGGCATCGTCGCCCAGTTCGGAGGCGCGTACCGCGCTGGCGCGATAGAGCTGCTCGCGCAGCGCCCGATCCTCGGCATAGGTCTGCACCGGCAGGTAGCACGGCATCTGCAGGGTCAGCTTCCAGCCGTCGCGTCCGTCCTTTTCGGCCTGCGCGCGGGCGGCGGCCAGCACGTCCTCGGGCAATCCGGCCAACCGCGCTTCGTCGTCGACATACAGCGCCCACGCGTCGGTGGCATCGAGCACGTTGTTGGAGAACGTCGCCGACAGCGCCGAGAGTTCCTCGCGGATGGCGCTGAAGCGCGCCTTGCCCGCATCGTCCAGTTCGGCGCCGCCCAGGCGGAAATCGCGCAACGCGTTTTCCAGTACCTTGCGCCGCGCCTCGTCGTAGCCGGCGGCTTCCGGCGACTGCGCCAGCGCCTTGTACTGCGCGTACAGGGCCAGGTTCTGTCCCAGCGCGCTGCCGAAACGGGTGACCTTGAGCAGGTTGGCGTTGTAGGCCTCGCGCAGTTCCGGCGTATTGACCACCGCCTGCAGGTGGGTGACCTGTCCCCACGCCCGGTACAGCCGCTCGGTGGCGTCGTCGAGCGGCACCACGAAGCCGTCCCAGCTCACCGGCGCCACCGCCTCGGCCCGCTTCACTTCCGCCTCCGCCTCGGCCAGCAACCGGTCGATGGCGGGGGTGATCTGATCGGGGCGGATCGCGTCGAAGCGCGGCAGGCCGGAGAAATCGAGCAGCGGAAGGGTCACGGGGAACTCCTGGAATCGGGCGGCGTGTACGCGAAACACCTGTCCTAGGTGGAGGCGGCCGGCCCGGATCCAAGCACCGGACCCCGTCCACCCGTGTTCGTCAGCGCACCGCCGAGGACAGGTCGGGCAAGGACCGGCCGGCGGATGCGGCCGAAATCGCGGCGTCGCTGGTTTCCACGTCGATGCCGTTGTCCCGGTACCAGGCGGGATCGTAGTAGCTGTGCGCATAGCGCTCGCCGGCATCGCAGAGGATGGTGACGATCGAACCGGCGTGCCCGGCCTGCTTCATCCGCTGCGCCGCCCACAGCACGCCGACGAAGTTGGTGCCGGTGGAGCCTCCCACGCGTCGTCCCAGCCGCGCGCTGACCTCGCGCATCGCCGCCAGCGAGAGCGCATCCGGCACCTTGACCATCGCGTCCACGCAACTGGGCAGGAAGCTTGCCTCCACCCGCGGCCGGCCGATGCCTTCGATGCGCGAACCACCGGTGCTGGCCAGGTCGCGCCACGGACGGCCTGCCAGCGCTTCCCGATAGCCGTCGAAGAACATCGAGACCTCCGGATCCGCGCACAGGATGTCGGTGGCGTGCTGGCGGTAGCGCACGTAGCGGCCCAGGGTGGCGGCGGTGCCGCCGGTACCGGGACTGCAGACGATCCATGCCGGCACCGGGTGCGGTTCTGCCGCCATCTGCTTGAAGATCGACTCGGCGATGTTGTTGTTGGCGCGCCAGTCGGTGGCGCGCTCGGCGTAGGTGAACTGATCCATGAAATGCCCGCCGGTCTCGCGTGCGAGCTGGCGCGATGCGTCGTCCAGATCGCAGGCGCGTTCGACCAGGTGGCAGCGCCCGCCCTGGAATTCGATGGCAGCGATCTTTTCCGGAGAGGTGCTGGCCGGGATCACCGCGATGAAGGGGACACCGAGCAGGCGGGCGAAATACGCCTCCGATACCGCAGTCGATCCGCTGGACGCCTCGATCACCGGCGCGCCCTCGCGCAGCCAGCCGTTGGCCAGCGCATACAGGAACAGCGAACGCGCCAGCCGGTGCTTGAGACTGCCGGTGGGATGGCTGGACTCGTCCTTGAAATAGAAGTCGATGTCCGGATAGCCGGGCAGCGACAGCGGAATCAGATGGGTGTCAGCCGAACGATTGAAATCGGCTTCGATTCTGCGGATGGACGCGGCCACCCAGTGACGGTGCGACATGGAGCGGGAATGTCCGGAAGGAAACGGTCGCCCGGCATTATCCCACTCCCGGCCAGCGGATGTTCCCGGACGACGGGCGCCGTCCGGGAGTGCTCCGCTCAGATCCGGGGCAGATCGAACACCAGCACTTCCGCGCTGCGACCGGCACCGACCGTGATCAGCGGCTCCCCTTCGTACAGCAGCGCATCGCCGGCCGCCAGCGCGTGACCGTTGACGGTGAGCTCGCCCCGCGCCACGTGCACGTACCCCAGGCGGCCATCGGCCAGGCGCAGTTCGGCCTTCTCGTCACCGTCGAACAGGCCGGCGTAGACACGTGCGTCCTGGTGCAGGGCCACCGAGCCGTCGGCGCTGTCCGGGCTGGCGATCAGGCGCAGGTGCCCCTGCTTGTCCGCGGCGGAAAACGCCTTCTGCTCATAGGACGGCGCCACACCCTGCCGGTCCGGGATGATCAAGATCTGCAGGAAATGGGTGGTGCCGGTTTCGCTGTAGTTGAACTCGGAATGCTGCACGCCGGTACCGGCGCTCATCCGCTGCACGTCACCGGGCACGATGCTGGACGCATTTCCCATCGAATCCTTGTGGCCGAGCGCGCCCTCCAGCACGTAGCTGATGATTTCCATGTCGCGGTGGCCGTGCTGGCCAAAGCCGCGTCCGGCTTCCACCCGATCCTCGTTGATGACCCGCAGCGGGCCCCAGTGCACGTGGTTGTCGTCGTAGTAGCCGGCGAAAGAGAAGCTGTGCCAGGAATCCAGCCAGCCATGGTTGGCGTGGCCGCGTTCGGCGGCCGGGCGCAGGGTGATCATCGGGAACCTCCTCGGGAAACGTTGGCGAAAGGATGCGGTTCCGCGGAAGCAGGATAAACAGCTCGCCGACCAATGGGCTGTTCCAATTTCAGGATGATTGGCATTCAAACAGCAAAAACAAGGCCTCTGCTGGAACAACATGGCCCCCGCCCCGCTTGAGCCCCGGCGGCGATCCGGGCCAAGGCGCGGTGCCTGGATCCCTGCGCTGCGCGACCCGTGCGCTCCGGCCGGCACGCGAACCACAATCAATGTCATCCCGCTGTGCGCGTTGCTTTAAACTTGTCGGGTTTCCGTTTCGATGCTCTGCCAATGCCCTTCGTCGTCACCGAGAATTGCATCAAATGCAAATACACCGATTGCGTGGAAGTCTGTCCGGTGGATTGCTTCCACGAAGGCCCGAACTTCCTGGTGATCGACCCCGATGAGTGCATCGACTGCACGCTGTGCGAGCCGGAATGCCCGATCAATGCGATCTATCCGGAGGACGATGTCCCCGCCGGACAGGAAAACTACGTGCAGTTGAACGCGGAGCTGGCCAAGGACTGGCCGGTGATCACCACCCGCAAGGAACCGTTGCCCGACGCCAAGGAATGGGAAGGCAAGCCCGGCAAGCTGCCGCTGCTGGAGCGCTGAGCCTCCGCTCGTCCGCAGGCGCGGCGCCACCCCGCCTCTTCGGCTTCGTCATCCGCCTTGGCGGATCCGGCCTGAAATGCCCTCGCCGGCCTGGCCGCGAGGTCCGCAAGAAAAAGGCGCCCCGAAGGCGCCTTTTTCATGGCCGATGCGGGCAAACTCAGTTGCCGAGCTTGGCCTTCAGCGCTGCGATCAGCTTGGTGGCCGCCTCGCCCTGCGCCGGCAGGCCACGCGGGTCCACCGCGGAGACATAGGCGCCATCCTGCAGACCGACCACGCGCACCAGGAAGTTGCTGCCTTCGTAGTTCACGTCGTAGGTGCCCAGCAGTTGCGCGCGGCTGGCGATGCTCACGCCTTCGATGCCGCCCAGCGCGTCACCGACCTTGGCGAAGGCCTCGTCGCGGCTGCCGGCGGTGTTGAAACCGGTGCTGGACGCCGCCGCCGGGGCGCTGCCCTGGCCCTGCGACTGCACCTGCGAGGCGGTGTTGGGCAGGGTCATCGCGCCAGCGCTGCTGGGCAGGTTGAGATCCGGCGGCACTTCCAGCGGACGCATTTCCGGGCTCAGCGCGTAGTCGCCCTTGGCGCCCTTCTTGCTGAACCACTTGCAGCCCGACAGGCCGCCGGCCACGGAAACGGCCAGCAGCGCGAGGGCGAGCGGACGCATGAGCGAAGGCGAAAAACGCATGGTGATCTCCTGGGTTCAGGCCGCGATCGTATCGCGGCTGGATTGTTCTTCGAGTCGACGGGCCAGTCCGGCCAGTCGATCCGCGGTGTCCTGGTGAGGGGCGGACAACGGCAACAGGGGCAGTCGCAGCCCGGCGCCGATGTCCTGGCGCTGCAGCAGCGCCTTGACCGGGATGGGATTGGATTCCACCCCGAGGAAGCCATAGATCTCGCCCAGTTCCGCGTCCAGCGCGGCAACCGCCGCGGTGTCCCCGGCGCGGGCGCGATCGCAGAGGCGACGGAAGCTGCGGGGCAATGCGTTGGAACCGACCGAGATGAGTCCATCGGCCCCCGCCAGCATGGCCCGGCCGGCCGTCGGATCGTCGCCGCTGAGGATGGCGAAACCGTCGTTGCGCAACGCCAGCAGCGCGCTCATCCGCTCCGGTTCGGAACGGGCTTCCTTGATGCCGACGATATGCGGATGGGGCGCGAGTTCGGCGACCGTTTCCGGCAGCATGTCGCAACCGGTGCGGCCCGGCACGTTGTACAGGACCACGGGCAGCCCGCCCTGCTCGGCCACCGCGCGGTAATGCGCGATCAGGCCAGCCTGGGTCGGCCGCACGTAAGGCGGGGTGACCACCAGCGCGTATTCGGCGCCCGCCGCCTGCGCGCGGCGGGTCTGGGCGATGGTCTTGGCGGTGTTCATCTGGCCGGTGCCGGCCAGCACCGGAATACGCCCACCCAGGGTTTCCACCGCGATCCGCAGCAACCGCTCGTATTCCTCGTCGGACAACGCCGCCGCCTCGCCGGTCGAACCGGCGACGACCACGCCCTGCGTGCCGCCGTCGAGCTGCTGTTTGAGCAGCCGGCGCCAGGCGTCGAGGTCGAGTTCGCCAGCGGCCGTGAACGGCGTGGCCAGAGCGGTGATGCTGCCGGAAAGGGACAAGCGTATGCCTTCTTGAACGTCTTGTTGAACAGGGGGCTGCGCGGCGTCCGCGCACCCTGCGATGTTACTTGCGGCGTGAAAGCGCGGGCAAGTATGCTGGATCCCGTGCCGGGCGCCAGCCCGGGGTGCCATTCAGACTCGCCGCCTTGCCGGAAGCCGCTTTGACCGATCCCACGCCCCGGCCTTCGCCGAACGAAAACCACCTCCTGATCAACGCCTATACGACGCATCCGGAGTCCCCGCTGTTGGCGGTGACGCGCCGGATCGCGGACAGCGGCTGCAATCTGGTCGACGCCCGCCTGTCCACGGTGGGCCGGGACGTGTCGGTGACCGCGCTGGCGACCGGTTCCTGGGACTCGGTGGCCAAGCTGGAAGCCATGATGACCCGGCTGGAGCGCGAGGAAGGCCTGAAGCTGGTCTGGCACCGCACCGGTCCGAAGGTCGTGCAGTCCAACCTGCTGCCGTACATCGTGGAAGTGGTGGCCGCCGACAAGCCGGGCATCCTGTTCCAGCTGGCCGACTTCTTCGATCGCCAGGGCATCACCATCGAGAACCTGCAGAGCACCCGTTACCGGGCCATGCAGACCGGCGCGGAAATGTTCTCCGCGCAGGTGACCATCGGAGTGCCGGCCAACATGCACATCGCCGCCCTGCGCGACGATTTCCTCGAATTCTGCGACCATCTGAACCTGGACGCGATCATGGATCCGATGAAGTTCTGACGATGACGGCGATCAGCACCGGCAAAGCCCTGCCCAAGGCGACCCTCAAGCTGCCGCTGGCGCTGTCCGGCGGCGAACACGCCACCCTCGCCGACCATGCCGGCCAATGGCTGGTGCTGTACTTCTATCCCAAGGACAGCACGCCCGGCTGCACCACCGAAGGCCTGGACTTCAACGCGCTGCTGCCGAAGTTCAAGAAGTTGAACGCCACCGTGCTCGGCGTATCGCGCGACTCGGTGAAGTCGCACGACAATTTCTGCGCCAAGCAGGGCTTCAAGTTCCCGCTGGTCAGCGATGGCGACGAGAAACTCTGCCAGGCGTTCGACGTGATCCACGAGAAGAACATGTACGGGCGCAAGGTGCTGGGCGTGGTCCGCAGCACCTTCCTGATATCCCCTGACGGCCGCCTCGCGCAGGAGTGGCGCGGCGTCAAGGTTCCCGGCCATGCCCAGGCCGTGCTGGACGCATTGAAGGCGCTCCAAACCCAGTGATCGAACCGTTCTCCACCTTCTCCACCATCCCGTGTCGCGGCGGGCGTGGTGGTTCGCTGCTGTGCGCTCTCCGCGACGCGTGTTCACACATACCATCCTCCATGAGGCTGCCTGAATGACCCGAAGCAAGCGCATCTATGTGCTGGACACCAACGTGCTGATGCACGACCCCACGGCGCTGTTCAAGTTCGAAGAGCACGACGTGTTCCTGCCGATGCAGGTGATCGAGGAACTGGACAACGCCAAGAAGGGCACCTCCGAAGTCAGCCGCAACGCCCGCCAGGTCAGCCGTTTCCTCAACGAACTGATCGTCGGCGCCGGCGCCGATCACATCCAGGCCGGCATCACCCTGACCCACCCGCAGGGCCTGCAGCTGAAATCGCGCGGCCAGATCGGCAAGCTGTACTTCCAGGTCAAGCCGGTGGATCCGGGCCGCACGTTCGGCACCGTGGCGCCGGACAACAAGATCCTGGCGTCGGTACTGGAACTGCGCGAGGAACATCCGGAAGTCCCGGTCATCCTGGTGTCCAAGGACATCAACCTGCGCATCAAGGCCTCGATCAGCGGGCTGGCCGCCGAGGACTACGAGAACGATCGCGCGCTCGACGATTTCAGCCTGCTGTACACCGGCGCCACCGAGCTGGGCGAGGATTTCTGGCACAAGCACAATGCCGATCTGCGCAGTTGGAGCGACAAGGGCCGCACCAGCTACGAGATCACCCTGGCCGACGACGAGGACTGGTATCCCAACCAGTACCTGTACCTGCCCGGCGACGACGAGGTCGAACTGCGCGTGGTCAAGGTCGGCGCGGACCGCAAGGCCACGCTGACCATCGTCGATGATTTCCGCCACGGCCAGCACGCGGTCTGGGGCATCACCGCGCGCAACCGCGAGCAGAACTTCGCGCTGAACGCGCTGATGGATCCGGAAATCGATTTCGTCACCCTGCTCGGCACCGCCGGCACCGGCAAGACCCTGCTGGCGCTGGCGGCCGGCCTGGCGCAGACGATGGACCAGCAGCGCTACCGCGAAATCATCATGACCCGCGCCACCGTCAGCGTCGGCGAGGACATCGGCTTCCTGCCCGGCACCGAGGAAGAAAAGATGACGCCGTGGCTGGGCGCGCTGACCGACAACCTGGAAGTGCTCACCCACACCCAGGAAGGCGGCGCCTGGGGCCGCGCGGCGACCAACGATCTGCTGGCCAGCCGGATCAAGATCCGCTCGATGAACTTCATGCGTGGCCGCACCTTCCTGAGCCGCTACCTGATCCTGGACGAGGCGCAGAACCTGACCCCGAAGCAGATGAAGACCCTGATCACGCGCGCCGGGCCGGGCACCAAGATCGTCTGCCTGGGCAACGTCGAGCAGATCGACACGCCCTACCTGACCGAGACCACCTCCGGCCTGACCTATGCGGTGGACCGGTTCAAGGTCTGGGCGCACAGCGCACACATCACCCTGCGCCGGGGCGAGCGCTCGCGGTTGGCAGACTACGCCTCGGAAGTGCTCTGAGGCTCATACTCTCCATCTTCGCCCTACAATTTGATGTATAAAACATTATAATTAAATCCAAAAGCTTGCATAGGCACGGCTGAGAAGCGCATCATGGGCGGCGTTCCGAAGGACGCCACCCATGATCACCTCCGCACAGATGCGCGCTGCCCGCGCCCTGCTTGGCGTAGACCAGCGCACGCTGGCCGAGCTCGCCGGCGTATCGCTTCCGACCATCCAGCGCATGGAGGCCAGCGAAGGCACCGTGCGCGGCGTGGTGGACACGCTCATGAAAGTAATCGCGGCGCTGGACGGCGCCGGCGTCGAACTGATCGGCGACGGGCAGCCCAGCCGCGGCCTGGGACGCGGCGTGCGCCTGAAGGAACCGGCATGACGTCGCGGCGCTCCCCGCTTCCTGCCTGCTGCCGCAATCCACAGCGGACCCGCTGAGTGCGATGGCCGCGCAACTGCCACGCTGGGTCTGGGTAGGCGCCATCGTGCTGGCCTGCATCGCCGGCATGATCAACGTCGTGGGCTACCTGGGTTTCGAACACCAGGCGCTCAGCCATCTCACCGGCACCACCAGCCTGCTGGGCGCGGCGCTCGCCGACGGCGACTGGCGCGCGATCGGCCAGTTGTGGGGCATCCTGATCGCTTTCAGTGCGGGCGCCACGCTCAGCGGCCTGATCATCCAGGACAGCACCCTGCGGCTCGGCCGCCGCTACGGGGTGGCGCTGGCGGTCGAGTCCGTGCTGCTGCTGGCATCCGTACCCTTGTTCATCCGCCAGCAACTGGCCGGCGCCCTGCTGGTGGCCATGGCGTGCGGGCTGCAGAACGCCATGGTCACGACATACAGCGGCGCGGTCGTGCGCACGACCCACCTGAGCGGCATGTTCACCGACCTCGGCATCGGACTGGGGCACGCGCTGCGCGGCATGCCGCTGCCCCTGCGCCGGTTGACCCTCAGCGGCCTGATCATCAGCGGCTTCCTCGGCGGCGGCGTCCTGGGGACTTGGCTGTTTCGCGCCCTGCACTACCACGCACTGCTGGTTCCGGCGGTGCTCACCGGCCTGACCGGGATCAGCTACGTGCTCTACCGCAACTGGGTGCTGCTGCGACAACGCCGGCATTCGGCGCCGCGCGACGCCCGGCAGCCTTCCTCACGGTCCCGCTAGCCACGGAACACGCCATGTCCGCCTTCAACCTGCACGACTACCTGCGGCAGTTCATTCCGAAGTCGTACACCGTGTTGCATGAAGGTTACCGTTGGCAATCGCTGCGGCAGGACGCGCTCGCCGGACTCACCGTCGCCATCGTCGCCCTGCCGCTGGCGATGGCATTGGCAATCGCCAGTGGCGCCGCGCCGGAGAAGGGCCTGTACACCGCCATCGTGGCCGGTTTCCTGATCTCCGCACTGGGAGGCTCCCGGGTTCAGATCGGCGGCCCGACCGCGGCATTCATTCCGGTCGTATTCGTGGTCATCGAGCGGTTCGGGTTCGGGGGATTGATCCTGTGCACGCTGCTGGCGGGACTGATGCTCATCGCCGCCGGCCTGCTGCGCCTGGGCACGCTGATGAAATACATGCCACAGCCCGTCATCACCGGCTTCACCGCCGGCATCGCGGTCAGCATTTTTTCCAGCCAGATCAAGGATGCCCTCGGCCTGCGGATGGAGACCCTGCCATCGGAATTCGTTCCCCGCTGGATCGCCTACGCCCGGCATGTCGATACCATCCAGGTGTCGGCATTGGCACTGACGATGATGGGCCTGGTGGTGATCTTCGGCCTGCGCCACTGGAAACCAAAATGGCCGGGTTTCCTGATCGCGCTGCTGGTCTGCACCGGCATGGGCCTCGCGTTCGCCCTGCCCGTCGACACCATCGGCACGCGCTTTGGCGATCTTCCCTCCGCCCTGCCCAGCTTCGACTTTCCGCACATTCCCTTCGAGCGCACGCTGGAGATGTTGCCCAGTTCCTTCACCATTGCATTCCTGGCAGGCGTGGAATCCCTGCTGTCGGCCGTGGTGGCGGATGGCATGATCGGCAGCCGGCACCGCTCCAACGGCGAGTTGGTCGCGCAGGGCGTGGCCAACGTGGGAGCCGCGCTGTTCGGGGGCCTGCCGGCGACCGGGGCAATCGCGCGCACCGCGACCAACATCCGGGCGGGAGCCCGTTCGCCGGTGGCGGGAATGCTGCACGCGCTGTTCCTGCTGCTGTTCATGCTGCTGCTGGCGCCGCTGATGCGCTACGTGCCACTGCCGGCATTGGCCGCCGTGTTGCTGGTGGTGGCCTGGAACATGAGCGAACACGAACATTTCCGGCATACCTTGTCGGCTCCCTGGGGAGACCGCCTGGTCCTGTTGCTGACCTTCCTGCTGACGGTGTTCTTCGATCTGACCATCGCCATCGAAGTCGGCCTGGTGGTGGCGACGTTGGTGTTCATGCACCGCATGGCCGAAAGCGTCGAAATCAGTTCGGGGATGCGCTCGATGGACGGCGAGGAGAGCATCGACGAGGGCCAGCGCGCGCAGTTGCCGCCGGGCGTGGAGGTCTACCAGATCAGCGGGCCGTTGTTCTTCGGCGTGGCCAACCGGCTCGACGACCTGCTCGATCAGTTCCTGGAACCGCCGCGGGTCTTCATCCTGCGCATGCGGCTGGTGCCACTGATCGATGCCAGCGGCGTGCATGCCATGGAAAACCTGGCTCGCCGCTGCCAGCGCCGCGGCATCGTCCTGATCGTCTCCGGCCTGCAGACGCAGCCCAACCGCGTGCTGGCCGGCATGGATTTCGGCGAACGTCCGGGCCAGGTCCATTTCGTGGCCAACTTCGAGCGCGCGCTGAAGCTGGCCACATCACTGGTGGAGAGGCCACCGGCCTGAGGCCCGGGCGACGCGATGGCCGGTACAGGGCACAATGCGCGCATGTCCATTCCGTCCCGCGTCTCCGCCCTCACCATCGCCGGCTCCGACTCCGGTGGCGGTGCCGGCATCCAGGCCGATCTCAAGACCTTCGCCGCCCACCGCGTACACGGCCTGTCCGCCATCGCCGCCCTGACCGCCCAGCACACCCGCGGCGTGAGCACGGTGAACGTGCCGCCGATGGATTTCCTGCGCGCGCAGCTGGATGCCTGTTTCGACGACTTCGACGTGCGGGTGGCCAAGCTGGGCATGCTCGCCACCGCCGACGTGATCGGCACGGTCGCCGACGCGCTGCGCATGCGCGCGCCGGCCTTCGTGGTGGTGGACCCGGTGATGGTCGCCACCAGTGGCGCCAAGCTGCTCGAAGACAGCGCCCTGCAGGCGTTGCGCGTCCAATTGCTGCCGATGGCCAGCGTGGTCACGCCGAACCTGCCGGAGGCCGAGTTGCTGCTGGGCCGGCGCATCCCGGATCTGGACGCCATGCATGCGGCGGCGCTCGCGTTGCGCGAACTCGGTGCGCAGGCGGTTTTCCTGAAAGGCGGGCACCTGCCGGGCACGGGCGACGTCACCGACCTGTTCGCCGATGCCACCGGCGTGCACGGCATTTCCCATCCGCGCCTGTCGCTCGAAGCGCACGGCACCGGCTGCACCCTGGCCTCGGCGATCGCCGCCAACCTGTGCCGCGGCACGCCGCTGGCCGATGCCTGCTTCGCCGCTTCCGACTATGTGCATGCCGCGCTGAAACAGGGATATCGTCCCGGCCGCAGCGCTGTCGTGGTCCTGGATCACTTCGGAGCCTCGCCCGACCGATGAACATACGTGCGCTGGAATTGCCGGTGCAAGGCACCGATGGCCACGCCTGGACCCTGGCCGCGCGCGTGCCGGAGCACGCCTGGGCGCATCTTCTGTGGTTGCCGGCATTGGGCGTGGCGGCCCGCCACTATCTGCCGTTCGCCGAGGCACTGGCGGCCCGCGGCGTCGCGGTCTACCTGCACGAATGGCGAGGCAACGGCAGCAGCAGCCTGCGGCCGGACCGCCGGCATGACTGGGCCTATCGGGAACTGCTGGAGCGGGATCTGCCGGCCAGCCACACGGCACTGCGCGCCCAGGGCGTGGAGGGCGTTTCCGTCATCGGCGGGCACAGCCTGGGCGGACAACTCGCGGCCTGCTACCTGGGCCTGCATGTCCCGGACTTCGAACGGCTGTGGCTGGTGGCCAGCGGCACGCCCCACTGGAAAACCTTCGCCCCGCCACGCGGTTGGCTGTTGCCCTGGTTCTACCAGTTCGCGATCTGGATCGCGCGTCGGCGCGGCACCTTCCCCGGTCGCCGGCTGGGCTTCGGCGGCGAGGAGGCGCGCGGACTGATCGTCGACTGGGCCACCGTCGGCCTGGGTGGCCGCTACGCCGCCGCCGGCCTGGAAACGGATCTGGAAGCCGGCATGGCCACCGCGTCCCCGGCCATTCGCGGCGTGCTGTTCGAGCGTGACTGGCTGGCCCCGCCGGCGTCGCTCGCCGGCCTGCTGGCCAAGTTCCCGCGCGCGGGCAAGCACATCACCCGGCTGGACGCGCACGCACTTGGCGCCCGTGCGGATCATTTCGCCTGGATGAAGCAGCCGGAAACCGTCGCCGCCACGCTGTGCGGACCGGGCGAGGGCTGAGCCTCAGCCGACCACGATGCAGTCGCGGCCCTTGCGCTTGGCCTGGTAGAGGCCGCGATCGGCCGCGTCGATCCAGTCGCTGACGGTGGCCGTCGACGGACTGATTTCGGCCAGCCCGATGCTGACCGTGCAGCGCAGTCCGTCGCGGGTGAACGCGTAGGCCGCCACCTGCCTGCGCAGGCGTTCGGCCGCGACGATCGCTTCTTCCCACTGGGTGTCCGGCATGACGATGCCGAACTCGTCACCGCCGTAGCGTCCGCCGGTGTCGGCGTCACGCAGGCAGGCTTTCATCAACCGGGCAAATTCCTCCACCACGCCGTCGCCGACGGTATGTCCGCGGGTGTCGTTGATCTGCTTGAAGTGATCGATGTCGATCAGCACCAGCACCGCCGGCAGGCGCGCGCGCTGGTAGCGGTTCAGCTCGACCGCCACCGCGTAGAGCCATTGCTGGCGGTTCATCAGGCCGGTGGCGGCGTCGAAGCGCGCCATCTTTTCCAGCAGATCCTTGTGTTGCTGGGCCTTGCGCGAAATCGCGTGGGTGGCGAAGCCGATCGCCATCGGGTAGATCGCCAGGAAAGGCAGGCAGGCCAGGACCACCCGATAGCTGGTCAGCGGCTCGAAGGCGAATCCCCAGGCGGCGCTGGCCGCCAGGCAGGTGAGCGCCATCGCCCCGAGCGTGCGGGCGCCGAAGCGCGGCCCGCCGATGATGATCTTGTCCATCGTGAGCATCACCGCCAGCAGGACGCTCGGCAATGCGTCAAAGCGCATGGCGGCCACCCAGAACCCGCCCATCGCTGCGTCCAGGGTCAGGTTGCGGTACTCGTCGTTGATCGGATCGCGGCTGCGGCGGACCCGCCAGTAGGCCAGGTGCGGCCAGACCAGGCCGTTGAAGAGCAACAGCAACCAGGGCGCGATGCCGTCGCCGTGTTCGTACAGGACCGCGCCGACGCACAGGGTGCCGAGCCCCAGCCCCAGGACCCGCATCCGATAGGTGCGGAAGCCGAAGCGGCTGCGGGTCTGCTCGTCGATGCGGTTTACGCGTTCCAGTGGCAAGACAAGCAGTCGGTGGCTCCGTCCGGCGGATTCTCCGCGAACCGGCCGGCAGCGTCCAGCAGTCCCGATCGCGAGGGACCTGTCCGCCCGTCCAAACGGCGCTTCAGGCCGCTTCGTAGCCGCGGGGATTCATCGACTGCCAGCGCCAGGCGTCCTCGCACATGGCGTCGATGCCACGTTCGGCGCGCCAGCCGAGCAGTTCCCGCGCCAGTCTCGGGTCGGCATAGACCTCGGCGACGTCACCGGTCCTGCGCTCGACGATGTCATACGGAATGGCCTGGCCGGAGGCGCGTGCGAAGGCCGCCACCAGTTCCAGTACGCTGGCGCCCTGCCCGGTCCCCAGGTTGACGGTCAGGCTGCGGTCGGCTTGCATCAGGTAATCAAGGGCATCGGCATGCGCACGGGCCAGGTCGACCACATGGATGTAGTCGCGCACGCCAGTGCCATCGCGGGTCGGGTAGTCGCCGCCGAATATCTGCAGGCGCTCGCGGCGTCCGACCGCCACCTGGCAGATATAGGGCATCAGGTTGTTGGGAATGCCGGACGGGTCCTCCCCGATCAAGCCGGAGACATGGGCGCCAACCGGGTTGAAATAGCGCAGGTTGGCGGCACGGAATTCCGGATCCGACCGGCACAAGTCGCCGATCAGGTCTTCCATCACCAGCTTGGTCCGCCCGTAGGGATTGGTCACGCTCAGGGGCGCATCCTCGCGCACGGGTACCTGCGCAGGGTCGCCATAGACCGTGGCCGAGGAACTGAACACCAGCCGGCGAACGCCGGCGCCACGCATGGCCTGCAGCAGGTGGATGGTGCCGCTGATGTTGTTCTCGAAGTAGTCCAGCGGACGCTCGCATGACTCGCCTACCGCCTTCAGCGCGGCGAAATGGACAACCGCGTCATAGGCGTGGGCGTCGAACAGGGCATGGGTCGCGGCTCGATCCCGCAGGTCGAGGGTATGGCACACCGGCGGCTGGCCGACAATCCGTTCCAGCCGGCCCAGCACCTGCGGCGAACTGTTGGAGAAGTTGTCGGCGATATGCACGCGATGGCCGCGCGCAATCAGTTCCACATAGGTATGGGCGCCAATGTAGCCGGCGCCGCCGCAAAGCAGGATCCGCATTCCTTCATTCCCGATATCGATTCGTCCACGGGCACGGTCACGTCCTGGCCGTACCCGCCTGATGATACGCGATGTCCGCTCCGGACAGGCCAGCCACGGCCGGAATCCGCCCGGCGTGTCCTCTCCGCGATGGTTTGCGCGTTTCCCGGCGTACACACCCGCTAGACTGCCAGCGGTGCGCATGTCCACCACAGGGGAACGACGCTTGATGAATGCCTCACTGCCCGCACTCGACCAGGTCAAGATTGCCGTCATCGGCCTTGGCTACGTCGGCCTTCCGCTCGCCACGGCCTTCGGGCGCCGCTTCCCCACGCTGGGGTTCGACATCAACGGCAAGCGCGTGCAGGAACTGCGCGGCCACCACGACCACACCCTGGAGGTCTCGGAAGCCGAGCTCAAGGAGGCGTCGTTGCTCGACTTCAGCGACGACCCCGAGGCGCTGAAGGGCTGCAATGTCTTCATCATCACCGTCCCCACGCCGATCGACGAGTACAAGCGCCCCGACCTGCGCCCGCTGGAATCGGCCAGCCGCACCGTTGGCCGCGCGATCGGCCCCGGTGGCGTGGCGATCTACGAATCGACGGTCTACCCGGGCGCGACCGAGGAGGTCTGCGTGCCGATCATCGCGCGCGAGTCCGGCCTGGTGTTCAACGATGATTTCTATGCCGGCTATAGCCCCGAGCGCATCAATCCGGGAGACAAGCAGCACCGCCTGGAGACCATCACCAAGGTGACCTCCGGCTCCACCCCGGAGGTGGCCGACTTCGTTGACGCGCTGTACGGCGCGATCGTCGTCGCCGGCACCCACAAGGCCTCCAGCATTCGCGTGGCCGAGGCGGCCAAGGTCATCGAGAACACCCAGCGCGACGTCAACATCGCCCTGATCAACGA
>NZ_JANJUE010000427.1 GCF_024710765.1 Pseudoxanthomonas sp. | reverse complement strand
GGCACTGGCCTGATCGAGGGCGCGGGGAACGCTGATGGCCACTTCGCCAAGGCCGCCGGCAGGGTCCGGGGCGGGGAAGCTGAGGACATCGGTGGGGGTGTCCTTGCCGAGGAAATCGCGATTCAACTGGCGCAGATGCCGGTCGGAGGTCAGCAGCGCGGTGAAGGGGGCTCCGGCGGCGACCTCGCTCTGGAGGCGGAGCGCGAAATCGCGGAGCCACACCCGGTCAAGCCGGGCCGCCCGGGACTGGAACAGAAGTAAGGGGTCTGAGGGGGGCATTGGGGGCGATCAGGGAGCGGGCGTTCCGGTGGGCGGGTCGCCGGCCGGTTTGCCCTCCATGGGGAGCGACATCTGGCGGGCGGCGCCGGTGAGTTCGCCGTAGCGCTCGTAAGCCTTGACAATGCGCTGGACGAGGGGGTTGCGAACGACGTCGCGCTGGTCGAAGAAGACGAAACTGATGCCTTCGACGCCCTGGAGGACATCGAGGGCGTCCTGCAATCCGCAGCGTTTCGGCAAGGGGAGGTCGATCTGGGTGAGATCGCCGGTGACGACGAGTTTGGAGTTGAAGCCGACGCGGGTCAGCATCATCTTCATCTGTTCGGCGGTGGAGTTCTGGGCTTCGTCGAGGATGATGAAAGCGTTATTGAGGGTGCGCCCGCGCATGAAAGCGAGGGGGGCGATCTCGATGGTGTTGCGTTCGGCGGCGCGCTCGACCTTGTCGGAGTCGAGCATGTCGAAGAGGGCGTCGTACAGCGGCCGCAAGTAGGGGTCGATCTTCTCCTGGAGGGTGCCGGGGAGAAACCCGAGGCGCTCGCCGGCCTCAACAGCGGGGCGGGTCAGGATGATGCGGTCGACCTGTTTATTCAGCAGGGCGCTGACGGCCATGGCGTCGGCGAGGTACGTCTTGCCGGTGCCGGCCGGACCGATGCCGAAAGTGAGGTCATGGCGCTCGATGGTGTCGAGGTAAACGCGCTGGTTGACCGTCTTGGGGACAACGGATTTTTTACCGAAATTGCGGGTGCGGCCGGATTCGATGAGTCCGCGAAGGGTGGCGCCGGGATCGACGGTAATGACCCGGAGCAGGGAATTGACATCGGCGGGGGAGATCTTCTGTCCGGCGCCGGTGAGTTCGAGATAGTCGCTGACGATTTGGCTGGCGCGGGCGACGGCATCGTCAGGACCATCGAGTTCGAGGGCGTCGGGAGTGAGGCGGGTGGTGACGCCGAGGCTGGTTTCCAGAAGGCGGATGTTCTCGTCGCGAGTGCCGAAGAAGGACTCAAGGCCGCGGCTGAGTTGCACGCGGGCTTTCATAGGCGTGGATGGTCCAGCCTGCAGATCCTCAAGGGAGATCGTTTCCCGCCGAAGGGATGGAGTGGCATGACAGAAAAGGCAACCCGCTCTCGCGGATTGCCTCAATATACCATGCAGGCGGGCGGGCGTCAGGCCGTGAGGGTGGCGAGGCCCAGGCGTCCGGTGTGCCGTTCGAGTCGGCCGCGAAGTTCGAGGCGGGCGCGCAGGAGACGGGATTTGGCGGCGGCGATGGAGATGCCGAGTTGCTCGGCGACATCCGGCATCGGAAGTTCGCGGACATCGCGGAGGATGAAGACCTCGCGCAGCAGTGGGGGGATCCGGCGGACTTCCTGGTCGATGATCCGCCCGATCTCGGTCTGGGCGA
>NZ_JANJUE010000417.1 GCF_024710765.1 Pseudoxanthomonas sp. | reverse complement strand
GCAGGGTGTCAATGGCGTGGATCTGCGTGGGGCGCTTGTAGGGCGCCAGGTGCTCGCGCAGGTAGCTGTGCAGCGCCGGGATGTCGAGTGTGCTGCCGGCGCGCAGCTCGACGAAGGCCACCACGGCCTCGTTGCCATCGGCCTCGCGCTGCCCCACCACGGCCGAACGCTGGATGCCCGGGAAGGCATTGAGTGCCGTCTCGACCTCGGCCGGATAGACGTTGAAGCCCGAGCGGATGATCATTTCCTTGAGGCGGCCGACGATGAACAGCGCGCCATCGGGTGCGAATTCGCCCAGGTCGCCGCTGGCATACCAGCCGCCCTCGCGCATCACGGCGGCCGTGCCCTGCGGGTCGCGGAAGTAGCCGGGCATGAGGCCCCGGCCGCGCAGCCAGATCTCGCCGCGCTGGCCCTGCGGCAGGTCCTGGCCTGCGGCATCGACGATGCGCAGCTCGGCGCCCTCCACGCGGTAACCTGCGGAGGTGTCGTCGCGCCGCTCGCCCAGCCGGGTCAGGTGCACCGAACCGGCGTATTCCGACAGGCCGTAGCCGTGGTGCAGCGGCAGGCCGAAGGCGGCTTCCACGCGCTGCTTGAGGGTTTTGTCGAGCGGCCCGGCGCCGGTGTACACATAGCGCAGCTGCGGGGCCACGGGGCGGGTGATGCCGTGCTCGTCCAGATAGGCCAGCAGGCGGGCAAACAGCGCGGGCGGGCCCTGCAGCTGCGAGACGCCATGGTGGGCGAGGGCGTCGAGCAGATCCGCCGGCTCGAATTGGTGGCGCATCACCAGCGCCGCACCGGCGTGGAGCGAGGCCAGCAGCACCGTGCCCAGGCCGAAGATGTGCGTCATGGGCACGTAGGCATACGAGCGGTCTTGCGGGCCCAGCGCGCGCGAGGCGGCCGACACCCGGCCAAAGTGGGCCACGCCGTCGTGCGTCATCATCACGCCCTTGGGGGTGCCGGTGGTGCCCGAGGTGAAGATGATGGCGGCCACGCTGCTGGCCAGGGGTTCGGGTTCGGCCGTGGCCTCGGCGCGCACCGCCGTGCGCTGCAGGCCGGGCACGGCCGAGCCGGTGGCCTGCAAGCGGTGGGCATGGGCCAGTGCGGCGGGCGAAACCGCCGTGGTGAAGTAGGCCACGCGCGCGTCGGCCGTGGCCAGAAAGGCCGCCACCTCGCCCGGCGCCATGCGGGCATTCACCCCGCATGACCATGCGCCCACACGGCTGCAGGCCAGGATGAGCGCGGCGTGTTCGGGGCAGTTTTCCGCCACGATGAGCACGCGGTCGCCGGTGCGCACCCCGTCGGCGCGCAGTTCGGCCTCGGCCTGGTCCACCAGGCGGCCCAGGTCGGCAAAGCTCAGGGTGCGATCGGGCAGGTACAGAAAGGCGCGATCAGGCGCCTCCTCCAGCCAGCGGTCGAACAGCGTGTGAATGCGGGGGCTGGCGGCGCTCATTCGATTTCGATGCCCTTGGTCACGGTGGCCCACATGGCGCGCTCCTTGGTGCCCCGGTCTGCCAGCAGCTTGGGCGCGCCGGTCCACAGCTCGTAGCCCATCTCTTCGAGGCGGGCCTTCATTTCAGGCTGGTTCACGGCGGCCGTCATGGCCTTGTTCAGGCGATCGACCAGGTCGGCCGGTGTGCCCACCGGGGCATACACGCCATACCAGCCGCCCACGTCGAAGCCGTCCAGGCCGGATTCGGCCACGGTGGGCACGTTGGGCAGCGAGGGGTTGCGCTGGGGCGAGGTGACGGCCAGGGCGCGCACCTTGCCGCCCGAGATATAGGTGCGGGCGCTGCCGATGATGTCGAACATCATCGTGAGCTGGCCCCCGATCACGTC
>NZ_JANJUE010000200.1 GCF_024710765.1 Pseudoxanthomonas sp. | reverse complement strand
GGTGAACACGCGCACGACTTCCTTGTATTCCTCCCAGTCGAAACGCGCCTGGTCGGTGAAGGGATCGCGCACGAACTTGGTCAGGTTGACCGAGCCCAGCAGGCAGGCGCCGTAGGGCGGCAGCGGCTGCTCGCCGCACGGGTTGGTGGCGCGGATGGTCTCGCACCACCAGTTGTTGTTCATCTCGTTGACGCGGTCGATCAGGATGAAGCCCGGCTCGGCGTAGTCGTACGTCGAGACCATGATCATGTCCCACAGGTGGCGGGCGCGGATGTGGCCGTAGATCTTGCAGGCGACCAGGCCGTCGTCGCGGACCACGTAGTTCTTGTGGGTCGGCCAGTCGCGCCAGACCACCTGGTTGGCGTCTTCCAGGTCCAGGTCGCCCTTTTCCTTGATGTTGACCGGGAACACCAGCGGCCAGTCGGCGTCGTTGTTGACCGCGTCCATGAAGCCGTCGGTGATCAGCAGCGACAGGTTGAACTGGCGCAGGCGGCCGTCTTCGCGCTTGGCGCGGATGAAGTCCTTCACGTCCGGGTGCGACACGTCGAAGGTACCCATCTGGGCGCCGCGGCGGCCACCGGCCGAGGACACGGTGAAGCACATCTTGTCGTAGATATCCATGAAGGACATCGGACCGGAGGTGTAGGCGCCGGCGCCGGCGACGAACGCGCCGCGCGGACGCAGGGTGGAGAATTCGTAGCCGATGCCGCAGCCGGCCTTGAGGGTCAGGCCGGCTTCGTGGACCTTGTCCAGGATGCCGTCCATCGAATCCTCGATGGTGCCGGAGACGGTGCAGTTGATGGTGCTGGTGGCCGGCTTGTGCTGCTGGGCGCCGGCGTTGGAGGTGATGCGGCCGGCGGGAATGGCCCCGCGGCGCAGCGCCCACACGAAACGCTCGTACCAGTAGGAACGCTTCTCGTTGGTGCTCTCGGCGTCGGCCAGGGCACGGGCCACGCGCTGGTAGGTGCCGTCGATGTCGGCGTCCAGGGCTTCGCCCTGCTTGGTCTTCAACCGGTACTTCTTGTCCCAGATGTCCTGGGACGCCGGCTGCATGGGGATCTCGGTCCCGGTTGCCGCTGTCTTGACCGCCTCGAGGCGCACCGTGCTCATTTTGTGTTGTTCTCCTTGGTTCCTGAACCGGATTCTTTCTAGTTGTCGTGTTACCGCGGCGTGCCCGAATGACGGCGACGGCCGGCCCGCGCGCAGCGCTCCATCATGCGCGGCGCAGGTTGCCGGACTGTGTTGGCGGAATTGAGGGAAACGCGCTCACGTAGGCTCACGCAGGTCTGCTCACACCGTTCCATCGCCTTGGCCCCCTCCCCGGGGAGCCCCCTCTTGCCAAGCAAAAACACCAGTGCTTGGGCCGCTTTCGCACCAAACCGCTATATGTAGTGGCGGCACGAGGTAGCCAAGCTACCCCCCGGGGTAGGGTCTGTCAATCGGCTTGATGCGCTTTTTTTCATGACAATCCGGGGTGATCCAGTGAAACCCCGGACAGCGTTGGCGTGGAACTTCATTGCGGGTTTAGGGGTCGATGCGCACACTCGTTCAGGATTCGCCTGCGCCCCTTGCAAGCCCGCGCCGGCGTCGCCATCCGAACGTCCGACACCCCCAGACACAGCCGCGATAAGACCGATGCGACCGATCCGACCGCTTCCCACCCTGCTCGCCCTGACCGCCGCCGCCGCGTTCGGCGGATTCGCCGCCACGGCCCTCCACGAAACCTTCCAGCAGCCCGCGCAGGCGATGCCCGCGGCCGCCATTCCAGTCGCCGCGACGCTGCCGGCCGCGGTTGGCGGCCAACCCGTGCCGTCGCTGGCGCCGATGCTCAAGCAAGTCACCCCGGCGGTGGTCAGCGTGTACAGCCGCCAGACCGTGCGGGTGGCCAGCCCGCTGGGGCCGTTCGCCGACGACCCGTTCTTCCGCCGCATCTTCGGCATCCCCGACATGCCGCGCGAACGCGTGGAGCGCGCGCTGGGCTCGGGCGTGATCATCGATGCCCAGCAGGGCCTGATCCTCACCAACCATCACGTCATCGAGAATTCCGACGGCGTCTCGGTAACCCTGAGCGACGGCCGCACCATGGAAGCCGAGTTCCTGGGCTCGGACCCGGACACCGACGTGGCGCTCATCCGCATCCCGGCCAGCAACCTGACCGCCATCCCGATGGCCAACAGCGACCAGTTGCAGGTCGGCGACTTCGTGGTGGCGATGGGCAACCCCTACGGCCTCGGCCAGACGGTGACCTCGGGCATCGTCTCGGCGGTGGGCCGCAGCGGGATCCCGATGGCCGGCTTCCAGAACTTCATCCAGACCGACGCCTCCATCAATCCCGGCAACTCGGGTGGCCCGCTGGTCAACCTGCAGGGCCAACTGGTCGGCATCAACACCGCCAGCTTCAACCCGCGCGGCAGCATGGCCGGCAACATCGGCCTGGGCTTCGCGATTCCGATCAATCTGGCCCGCAACATCAAGGATCAGCTGATCGCCAACAACGGCGTGGTCAAGCGCGGCACCCTGGGGGTGGAGACCCAGAACGTGGACGAGCGCCTGGCCAAGGGCCTGGGCCTGGAGAATCCGCGTGGCGCGCTGGTGACCCGGGTGTACCCGGGCTCGGCCGCAGCCGCCGCCGGCCTGCAGTCCGGCGACGTGGTGCTGGCCGCCAACGGCCAGCGCATCGACAACGCGCCGTCGCTGCACAACTTCGAGGGCCTGCAGGATGTCGGCAGCCGGATCACCCTGGACGTGCGCCGCGACGGCAAGCCGCTGCAGCTGACCGCCACGCTGAAGGAAGGCCTGCGCTCGCTGGACGGCGCGACGGTGGATCCGCGTTTGACCGGCGCCACCTTCAAGGATCTGGACGAGGGCTCGCGCCAGCAGCTGCGCAGCATGGGCGCCGGCGGCGGCTTGCAGGTAGGCAACGTGGCTCGTGGCAGCCGCGCCTGGAACAGTGGCCTGCGTCCGGGTGACCTGGTGGTGGGCGGCAGCAGCGGCGACTTCGCCGACCTGGCCAGCTTCCGCGCCAGCTTCGACCGCAAGCCGCAGCAACTGGTGCTGCAGATTCTGCGCGGGCGGAGCTCGGGCAATCTGCTGATGCAGTAGGCGGGCAGAAGCCAAGGCAAATCCCCCTCAATCCCCCTTTTGCAAAGGGGGAGGCGGAAGCGGCATCCGGTCGAGGTGAAACACAACGAAGCATTCCCCCCCTTGCAACGCTTCTCAACAGCCGAATGGCTGATCAAGGGGCGCTTCGTTTTGTTTTGCCTCCCCCTTTGCAAAAGGGGGATTGAGGGGGATTTGCTTCTGATTCCGGGATTTGCGAAAAGCCCGCACCGGCCCGCATAACAGCCCATTCATGCCCACCTGCTATAGAGTGGAGCGGCAATCCCTCACTGCTGGAGACGACGATGAGCAATCCCACCGCTACCGATGCGATGAAGAGCAATCTGGGCGAGGCTGGTTCGCACCTGAAGTCGGCCGCATCCGCTGCCGGCGAGGCGATCAAGGGCGCGGCCGGCGCGGCCGGCGACGAGCTGAAGCTGGGCAAGGCCAACGTGAAGTCCGAGCTGGCCGACAGTGCGCTGGCCGGCATCGCCGCCGCCGAAGTGGGTGGCGCCGCCGCCCGCGAACAGGTGGACGCGCTGATGGACAAGGGCCGCGATCTGATCGACAGCGCCGCCGACCTGATCCGCGAGCGTCCGCTGGCCTCGTTCGGCGTGGCCTTCGCCGCCGGCTGGATCATCGCCAAGCTGGCACGCAGCGGCGACAAGTAAGCCGCCGCGCGTGAGCGTTCCTCCGGAATCGGCCGACGCCGAAGCACCCGCGGGCGCCAAACCCGGGCTGGACGACAGCCTGCGCGAGGTCGGTGCGGCCGGCAAGGCCGCGCTGGCATCGGCCGGTGACACCGGCCGCGCGTTGCGCCGGCTGGTCTCGGCGGATCTGGCGCTGGCGCGCAGCGCGTTCGGCCGCGCGCTGGCCTGGGCCGGCGTGGCGATCATCTTCGGCGCATCCGCATGGCTGCTGTGCGCGGGGGCGTTGATCGCCCTGTTGCAGCGGCTGGGCTGGTCCTGGCTGCAGTCGCTGTCGGTGACCGCGCTGGTGAGCATCGGCGTGACCGTGCTGGCGGCGTGGAAGGTGGGCTGCTATTTCGATCACACCGGCCTGCACGCCACCCGTCGGCAGTTGCAGCGGCTGGGCCTGTTCGATGAAGACGAGCCCGATCCGGAGCACGGTCCGGAAGGCGAGGACGGCCCGGGAGCGGCGCGATGAAGTTCGAACGCCTGCAGCACCGCGTGCAGCGCGCGGAGCAACTGGTCGAAGGCCGGGCGATGCAGACCCAGGCGCACTGGCGCACGCTGAGCCAGGTCTGGCGCGACAGCTGGACGCCCGGACGCATCATGATTGCCGGGCTGGTCAGCGGTTTCCTGGCAGGGCGTGCCGAGCCCCTGCGCTCGATGAATGGTGCACGCTGGTTGCAGATGGTCGGTTCGCTGAGCAGCCTGTTCGCCACCGTGCAGGCCGCCACCGCCGCCGATCAGGCCACGGAGGCGGCCGACACCGCGCAGGCGGTGCAGGAAGAGCAGGAGGCCGGCGCCCAGCCGGGAGCGGCCTATCCGCCGGAAGAACCGCTGGTGGATGAAGCCTTCGACGAGGAAGAGCTGCCGCTTCGCCAGCCGATGCCAGCCGAAGCGGCGACCGAGATGTCGGAGCGCTAGGCGCGCGCGCCGGCGATCGTTTCCTCCGGTGAGTCTTCTTCTTCGCTGAGTTGTGTTGATCCTTCTTTGAGGAAGGGAATTAGGCGATTTGCTTTTCCGCGTAAAGCAAATCCCCCGGTCGCCTGCGGCGCCCCCCTCTTCGAAGGGGGTAACTCAAACGCTTTCCGACACTGCTCTAGGCTTCCCGGCTTTTGCTTTCCTCCCCCTTCGGAGAAAGGGGACCGAGGGGGATTTGCTTTTCCGCGCAAAGCAAATCCCCCGGTCGCCTGCGGCGCCCCCCCCTTCTTCGAAGGGGGTAACTCAAACGCATTCCGACACTGCTCTAGGCTTCCCTGCTTTTGCTTTCCTCCCCCTTCGGAGAAGGGGGACCGAGGGGGATTTGCTTTTCCGCGCAGAAGCAACCCGCCCGATCGCCTGCGGCATCCCGCCCTTTTTCCAAACGAGCGCTAGCTTCATGTCGCCAGCTGCGTGTCGACCCGGCGTGAACGCAGCCAGCCTTGCCTTCACGCCATGACGATGACGCCTGCCGGAACCCGTCCGGCCGCCGCATTGGCCGTGCGCAAGCGACCCGGAGCGGCATAATCGGACACCGTTTCCAGGAGCGCCGTTGATGTCCGTTCCGATCAGTGCCGAGACTGCCGCCCCCGAACCCGCACCGCTGCCGCCCCGCCCGCGTGCGCCGATCGCGCTGGTGGTGCTGGCGACGCTGGCGGTCGGGTTCACCCTGTGGGCGGCGCAGGACGTGGTGCTGCCGGTGTTGCTGGCCGCGTTCTTCGCGCTGGTCGGCAATCCGATCATCCGCCTGTTGCGGCGACTGTACCTGCCGCGTTTCCTGGCCGCGCTGTTCGTGCTGATCGGTGGACTGGCCGGCGCGGGCACCCTGGGCGTGCAGCTGTGGCAGCCGGCCTCGGTGTGGTTCCGCGAGGCGCCGCGCGAACTGCGCCAGTTGGCGCCGAAGCTGCGCGAATGGACCAAGCCGGTGCAGGAAGCCAACCGCGCGGCGGAAAATTTCGCCCGCGCCGCTGGCGGCGAAACCGGCAAGCGCCCGCAGATCGTGCGCACCGCCCAGGACGATCCCTATCGCGCGCTGACCACCACGCCCCGGCTGGTGGCCTCGATCCTGGCGGTGGTGCTGCTGACGTTCTTCTTCATGGTCTACGGCGAGAACCTGCAGCGGCAGGCCATCGCGCTGCTGCCGAGCCGGCAGCAGAAGAAGTTCACCGTCGCCATCCTGCACTCCATCGAGCGCGAGGTGTCGCGCTACGTGCTGACCATCAGCGTGATCAACACGGTGGTGGGCCTGATCTTCGGCGCGGCGCTGTACCTGCTGGAGATGCCGCTGACCGACGCGATGTTGTGGGGCACGCTGGTGGCGCTGCTGAACTTCGCGCCGTACGTGGGGCCGCTGATCGGGGTGATGATGATGTTGCTGGTGGGCTTCATCACCTTCGACGAACCGCTGTACACGCTGTTGCCGGCGGGCATCTACCTGGTGCTGCACACGCTGGAGGGACAGATCGTCACGCCGATCATCCTGGGACGGCGGATGGCGTTGTCGCCGTTGGTGTTGATCCTGGCGTTGATGCTGTTCGGGTGGGCGTGGGGGATGATTGGCTTGCTGCTGGCGGTGCCGTTGCTGGTGTGTGTGAAGTTGGTGCTGGCGCGGGTGGAGGGGATGGAGGGGTGGGCGCGGTTGCTGGAGTGATTTCGGTTTGCGCGCGTCTGTTCCTGTGAATGGGCGCTGGCGCGCGCGGGTGACGTCGGTTGTTGGAGATGGTGCGCTCGCCGCGAGGCGTTCCCCCAAAGAAAGCACACCCCTAGCCGGCGTGCCCTCCGCGCTACGCGCTCCGGGTCCGCAATCGGTCCGGGAATTTCCGGAAGGGGCATCCTGCCCCTGCCGGAAACGGCGCACATCCCTGTGCGCCGCCCTTCGGGTTTTACCCGGCCCGCTTGCCACGCCTTGACGGGGACCCAAAAGGCAAAGCCGAAGCAAGAGCAGCGCAACGGCGGAATGTCGAACGCAGGTGTGTCTTTGCTGCTTTAGCTTTAGCTTTAGCTTTGGCTTTGGCTTTGGCTTTGGCTTTTGCCCTTGCTCTTTAGGGGCCCCTTCCGCAGCGGTGGCGACGGTGGGCAAACCCGCAGGGCGCCGCGCACGACGCGCGGCGTGTTTGGGGGGGCCCCCGCAGTGGGGGGGCCCAAATAAACCCCGCCCAACCCCCCCCCCACCCCCCCCCC
>NZ_JANJUE010000408.1 GCF_024710765.1 Pseudoxanthomonas sp. | reverse complement strand
ACACGGTTTTTGGATAAGGTCAGTGCGCGAATTCGCTACAACTACTATAGCTTGAGTTCCCAGTTGTCATAGAACAATGGGTGGCGCATTCAACGACGGTTTTTCGGCTTGTATCTGGTTGGGTACTCAGGGTTAAATCCTGCAGGACACCCCGCTTCAGTGGAATGGAATCTCCATCGGATTTGAACGGTGCGACACAACAAAAAACCCGCCACGCTATGAAACGTGCGGGTTTTGAAATGCCGCGAAACGCGCTGAATTGGCCTGCCCGGAGGGACTCGAACCCCCGACCTATAGCTTAGAAGGCTATTGCTCTATCCAGTTGAGCTACGGGCAGCCGGTGCATCGGTGCCGGCGTGGCAGCGGTGGGGCTGCAGGCTGGTGGCGCGATGGCGAAGCCCGCCATCATACCTGTCCGCAACCCTGTGGCGCGCCGTTACGGGAGGTCTTCGAACACCAGGCTGGGCGTGGTCATGACGCGGGCCGTGTCTTGCACCCGGTCGATGAGGCGGTGGGTGAAGTAGCTGTAGGGCGTGTCGGGCTCCAGCGCGGCCATGGCCAGGGGGGCCAGGGTCTGGTTCAGGGGCACGTAGTAGCTGCCTGCGGGCACGTCGATGGCGCTGCGCTGCAGGGTCACCTGGGGGTGGGCGCTGGTGCCCTGTGGGGCGTCCTGGTAGGTTTCGGCCAGCAGCGAGCCTGTTTCGGCCACGCGCAGCACCTGCAGGCCCAGCAGGCGCAGCCGTTCCACAACGGCACTGGATTCGGGGGCCAGCCAGTAGCCGCAGGGGCGGGCGCGCTGCGTGAGGGTGCGCAGGGTGAGCGACGAGTTCCAGTCCACGTGCAGCACCTGGTCGGCGCCGGTGTCGGGGTGCAGCAGGGTCATCTCACGCTGCCCGGGGGTCTGGGCGGCGTTCAGCACGGCCTTGTCGCGGCAGGCCTGGGCGATGGTGTCGCGGGTGATGTAAGAGCGCACCTGCTCCAGGCTGCTGGCGCGTTCGACCGTGCTGCGCAGGGCGCTGCTGATGGCGGTGATGTGCGTGTGCACGCGGCGCTGGAT
>NZ_JANJUE010000158.1 GCF_024710765.1 Pseudoxanthomonas sp. | reverse complement strand
TCACGTCCGCATCTTCGACACCACCCTGCGCGATGGCGAGCAGTCGCCCGGCTGCAGCATGACCCCGCAACAGAAGCTGGTGATGGCGCGCGGCCTGGCCGAGTTGGGCGTGGACATCATCGAGACCGGCTTTCCCGCCAGTTCGCAATCCGATCGCGAGGCGCACGCCCTGATTGCCCGTGAGCTGCGCGAGCCCACCCTGGCGGTGCTGTCGCGCTGCCTGGCCGGCGACATCGAAACCTCGCTGCGCACCGTGCAGGCCGCCGCCCGTCCGCGCCTGCACCTGTTCCTGTCGACCAGTCCGCTGCACCGCGAGCACAAGCTGCGCATGAGCCGCGAGCAGGTGCTGGAATCGGTGCACAGGCACGTGACCCTGGCCCGCGCGCATATCGATGACGTCGAGTTCTCCGCCGAGGACGCCACCCGCACCGAGGAGGACTTCCTGCACGAGGTGGTCGCCGCCGCGATCGCCGCCGGCGCCCGTACCATCAACCTGCCCGACACGGTCGGCTTCACCACCCCGGAGGAAATCCGCGGCATGTTCCAGCGCGTGATCGCGCAGGTGCCGGGCGCGGACAAGGTGGTGTTCAGCACCCACTGCCACAACGACCTGGGCCTGGCCGTGGCCAACTCGCTGGCCGCCATCGAAGGCGGCGCACGCCAGGTCGAGGGTTCCGTCAACGGCATCGGCGAGCGCGCCGGCAACTGCGCCATCGAGGAAATCGTGATGGCGCTGAAGGTACGCAACGCGTTCTACAACCTGGATACGCGGGTGGACACCCGCCGCATCGTGCCAACCTCGCAACTGCTGTCGCGGCTGGTCGGCATGCCGGTCCAGCGCAACAAGGCGATCGTCGGCGCCAACGCCTTCGCCCACGAGTCGGGCATCCACCAGCACGGCATGCTGCGCCATCGCGGTACCTACGAAATCATGCAGCCGCAGGATGTCGGCTGGCCGTCCTCGCAGATGGTGCTGGGTCGGCACAGCGGCCGCGCCGCGGTCGAGCAGCGCCTGCGCGCGCTGGGCTACTGGCTGGACGAGGACGAACTGAAGCTGGTGTTCGAGCAGTTCAAGGCGCTGTGCGAGAAGCAGCGCGTGGTCGGCGACGCCGATCTGCAGACGCTGATGCAGGACGCGTCCGTCAGCGACGGCTACCGCCTGGCCTCGATGACCATCAGCGACGTCGGCAGCCGCGCCAACGCGCTGGTCGAGCTGTCGGATCCGGACGGCAACCGCGTTGCCGAGACCGCCCAGGGCAATGGCCCGGTCGATGCGCTGTTCGGTGCGTTGTCCGCCGCCACCGGCGTGCAGCTGCAGCTGGAAAGCTACCAGGTGCACAGCGTCGGCATCGGCGCCGACGCGCGTGGCGAGGCCAGCCTGTCGGTGCGCTGCGAAGGCGAGGAATACGAGGGCACCGGCACCAGCAAGGACATCATCGAGGCCTCGGCGCTGGCCTGGCTGGACGTCGCCAACCGGCTGCTGCGCCGTCGCCGCGTGACCAGCCAGGAAATGGCGGCCGCCTGATCCGCGACATGAATCCCACCGACCCATCGACCATGACCACCCAACCTCCCCGTACCCTGTTCGACAAGCTGTGGGACGCACACGTCGTCAGTCCCGAGAGCGACGCCGCGCCCGCGGTGCTGTACATCGATCTGCACCTGATCCACGAGGTCACCTCACCGCAGGCCTTCACCGAACTGAAATCACGCGGACTGAAACCACGCCGCCCGGATCGCACCAAGGCGACCATGGATCACTCCACCCCCACCCTGCCCGCCGGCGCCGACGGCAAGCTGCCCTACTACACGGCCGCCGCCGAAACCCAGGTCGAGACGCTGGCGCGCAACTGCGCCGAGCACGGCATCGAGCTGTTCGACATGGGTTCGGACCAGCGCGGCATCGTCCATGTCATCGCGCCGGAGCTGGGCTTCACCCAGCCGGGCATGACCATCGTCTGCGGCGACAGCCATACCTCCACCCACGGCGCGTTCGGCGCGCTGGCGTTCGGCATCGGCACCAGCGAGGTCGGCCACGTGCTGGCCACCCAGTGCCTGCTGCAGCGCAAGCCGAAATCCATGGCGATCACCGTGGATGGCGAACTGGCGCCCGGTGTCGGCGCCAAGGACGTCATCCTGCACATCATCGGCGTGATCGGCGTCAACGGCGGTACCGGCCACGTGATCGAGTATCGCGGCTCGACCATCCGCGCGATGGACATGGAGCAGCGCATGACCCTGTGCAACATGTCGATCGAGGCCGGCGCGCGCGCCGGCATGGTCGCGCCGGACAACACCACCTTCGCCTGGCTGGCACGGGCGCCGCGCGCGCCCAAGGGTGCCGATTTCGAGCAGGCAAAGCGTGAATGGTCATCACTGCGCAGCGACGACGGCGCCGGCTACGACGTGGAGGTGCGCATCGACGCCGCCGACATCCGCCCGACCCTGACCTGGGGTACCCATCCGGGCACCGCGATCGCGATCGACGCCCCGATTCCCGCCGCCAACGATGCCGCCGCGCGCACGGCGCTGGACTACATGGCGCTGGAGGCCGGGCATGCCCTGGCCGGCACGCCGGTGGACGTGGTGTTCGTCGGGTCCTGCACCAACGGCCGCCTGAGCGACATGCGCGAGGTCGCCTCGGTGCTGCGCGGCCGCAGCATCGATCCGCGCGTGCGCATGCTGGTCGTGCCGGGCTCGGAACAGGTCAAGCGCCAGGCAGAGGCCGAAGGCATTGACGCCGTCGTGCGCGCCGCCGGCGCGGAATGGCGTGAACCCGGTTGTTCGATGTGCATCGCCATGAACGGTGACCTGGTCGCGCCGGGCCAGTTGGCGGTCAGCACCAGCAACCGCAATTTCGAGGGCCGCCAGGGGCCCGGCTCGCGCACCCTGCTGGCCTCGCCGCTAAGCGCGGCTTGGGCGGCGGTGAACGGACGGGTCAGCGATCCACGCGAACTGTTCGGCGTACGCAAGGAGGTGGCCTGATGAGCGGTTTCCGTGAACTGCGGTCGCAGAGCGTCGTGCTGCGCCAGACCAACATCGACACCGACCAGATCATCCCCGCCCGGTTCCTGTCGACCACCGAGCGCGCCGGCCTGGGCCGCAACGCGTTCAACGACTGGCGCTGGCAGGCCGACGGCTCGCCCAATCCCGCGTTTCCGTTCAACCAGCTGGAAAACGCCGGGCGGAGCATCCTGCTGGCCGGTCGCAACTTCGGCTGCGGATCCTCGCGCGAGCATGCGCCGTGGGCGTTGACTGATCTGGGGCTGCGCGCCATCGTCAGCAGCGAGATCGCCGACATCTTCCGCAACAACAGTCTGAAGAACGGCTTGCTGCCGGTGGTGCTGGCCGAGGATGACGTGCAGGCGCTGATGGAGCGCCCTGACGATGAACTGGCCATCGACGTCGCCGCGCGCGAGTTGCGCACGCCCGATGGCCGCGTCTTCTCCTTCCCGCTGGATGCCTTCGCCCAGACCTGCCTGCTGGAAGGCGTCGATGAAATGGGCTACCTGCTGGCCCGCCAGGCCGATATCGAACACTACGAGGAAACCCGCCATGCGCGCTGAAATCGCCATCCTGCCCGGCGACGGCATCGGTCCGGAAGTCACCGCCGCCGCCGTCTCCGTCCTGCGTACCGTGGCGCGCCGCCACGGCCACGACTTCTCCTTCATCGAACACGACATCGGCGGCATCGCCATCGATCGCCACGACGATCCGCTGCCGGCCGCCACCCTGCGCGCCTGCCAACAGGCCGACGCGGTGCTGCTGGGTGCGGTGGGCGGGCCGAAATGGTCCGACCCCAACGCGAAAATCCGCCCCGAACAAGGCCTGCTGGCGCTGCGCCGCGGCCTGGGGCTGTTCGCCAACCTGCGGCCGGTCCGGCCGCATCCGGCCGCGCTCAACGCCTCGCCGATCAAGCCTCACCTGCTGACCGGCGTGGACATCATGGTCGTGCGCGAACTGACCGGAGGCATCTACTTCGGCGACAAGACCCGCGACGAGCGTGGCGCCAGCGATCTGTGCAGCTACAGCGTCACCGAGATCGAGCGGGTGGTGCGCAGCGCCTTCCGCCTGGCCCGCCAGCGCCGCGGTTACCTGGTGTCGGTGGACAAGGCCAACGTGCTGGAAACCTCGCGCCTGTGGCGCGACGTCACCGCGCGCATCGGCCGCGAGGAGTTCGCCGACGTCAAACTGGAACACGTGCTGGTCGACGCGATGGCCATGCATCTGCTGTCCCGCCCGCGCGAGTACGACGTGATCGTCACCGAAAACATGTTCGGCGACATCCTGACCGACGAGGCCTCGATGCTGGCCGGCTCGCTGGGCCTGCTGCCCTCCGCATCGCTGGGTGACGGCAAGGTCGGCCTGTACGAGCCGATCCACGGTTCCGCGCCCGACATCGCCGGCAAGGGCATCGCCAATCCCTATGCGACCATCCTGAGTTGCGCGATGCTGCTGCGCCATTCCCTGGGCCTGCACGAGGAAGCCGACTGCATCGAACGCGCCGTCGACGGTGCGCTCAACGCGCAGGTATTCACCAACGATCTGGCCGCCGGCGGCCGCGGTGTCTCGACCCAGGCCGCCGCGCAGGCGGTGATCGAACAGTTGAACGAGCATTGCTACGTGGCCGAACTCAGGGACTGAGTCTGCTCTCTCTGGTGGGCGGGCTTCGGCCCGCCTTTTTTTTGGCCGCGCGTCCGTCCCTTCGCTTGCAGCCGTCGCCGGGGACGGACATAGTCGCCTCGCCTTCGGGAGGAACGCGGACATGGCACCAGACAGGAAGCAGCGCCTGAAACTCGTGGTTTCCACCACGCTGGTCACCCTGTGGGGCATCGGCGCGCTTGCGGAATGGCCCGTCCTGGGCGGCATGCTTCCGCTCGCCCTGGTCTTCCTGCTCGACGCAGGGACGGATCCGCGCGACCGCGCCGCATCCAGTCCTCTGGACTGGATGCAACCGCGGCTGATTCCCCTTTTCGCGCTGCTGTTCTTCGGCGCGTTCCATCTGCTGGCAAACCACGGGTTTCCGGACCTCGGACTTGCGCATGTCTGGCGTGGATGGCTCGTGATTCCCACGTGGATCCTGCTGCTCGCGCAGCTCATCCTCCCGTCCGACCCGGCGCCGGCGGGGGAAACCCGGCAAGCCCCGGAACGCGTCGACTGATGCGAGTCGAGTAATGCTGCCGCCCCCTGCGTGCGCGCGGGTTTCCTTCGCCACTACAATGCCGACATGAAAACCATCGGAATGCTCGGCGGCATGAGTTGGGAATCCACCGTGCCCTACTACCGCCTCATCAACCAGCGGGTGCAGGAACGGCTCGGTGGACTGCACTCGGCCAGGGTCCTGCTCTACAGCGTGGATTTCCATGAAGTTGAACAACTCCAGCACGCCGGAGATTGGGACCGCGCGGGCGCATTGCTGGCGGATGCCGCCAGGCGCCTGCAGGGCGCGGGCGCGGATTTCCTGGTGATCTGCACCAACACCATGCACAAGGTCGCGCCGACGGTGGAAGCCGCGACGGCGCTGCCGCTGCTGCATATCGCCGATCCCACCGCCCGCGCCATCGCCTCGAAAGGCTTCCGCCGCGTCGGGCTGCTCGGCACGCGTTTCACGATGGAGGAAGATTTCTATCGTGCCCGTCTGCAACGCGAACACGGCCTGGAGGTGCTCGTTCCCGAGGCGGGGGACCGCCTCGAAGTCCACCGCGTCATCTATGACGAACTCTGCCAGGGCCTCATCGATGACGCATCGCGCGCCCGCTATCGCGGTGTCATCGAACGCCTGGTCGCGCGCGGCGCGGAGGCGATCATCCTGGGCTGCACGGAAATCTCGCTGCTGGTCGGGTCGGCAGATTCACGCGTTCCGCTGTTCGACACGACCTCGCTGCATGCCCGTGCCGCGGCCGACCACGCGCTCGACGGTTGAAGCCAACACGCATGCGCAAGGTGCTTTTCATCTGCAGCCAGAACCGGTTGCGCAGTCCGACCGCCGAACAGGTGTTCGCGGATTGGCCGGGGGTGGAAACCGCCTCGGCCGGCCTGAACAACGATGCGGAAAATCCGCTCACGCCTGAGCTGCTGGCCTGGGCGGACATGGTGTTCATCATGGAGCGCGCGCACCGCAACAAGCTGTCGTCTCGATTCCGTCGCCACCTGGGACGCCAGCGCATCATCTGCCTCGACATCCCGGACGACTACGACTACATGGATCCGGCCCTCGTCGCGCTGCTGCGCGCCAAGGTTCCGCGACATCTCGGGTAACGGCCAGCGGCGCTGCTGGCCTGTGGCGCCCAACGCCGACCGGAAGGACCATGGCGGTGGACCGAAGCCCACCGAAGGCGATTGCAACGATCGGGCGTCAGACCGCGTCGCCTTCCTCCGGCTTGACCTTGAACCAGGCCGCGTACAGCGCCGGCAGGAACAGCAGGGTCAGCAGGGTCGCCACGGTCAGGCCGCCCATGATCGCCACCGCCATCGGCCCGAAGAACGCGCTGCGCGAGAGCGGGATCATCGCCAGCACCGCCGCCAGCGCGGTCAGCACGATCGGACGGAACCGGCGCACCGTGGCGTCGATGATCGCGTGCCAGCGGTCGTGGCCGGCATCGATGTCCTGCTGGATCTGGTCGACCAGGATCACCGAGTTGCGCATGATCATGCCGGCCAGCGCGATGGTACCGAGCATGGCGACGAAACCGAACGGCACCCGGAAGATCAACAGCGCCAGGGTCACGCCGATCAGGCCCAGCGGCGCGGTCAGCGCCACCAGCGCCATCCGCGGGAAGCTGCGCAACTGCAGCATCAGCAGGGTCGCCACCACCAGCAGGAACAGCGGCATGCCGGCGTTGATCGAATTCTGGCCGCGTGCCGAATCCTCGACGGTGCCGCCGGTCTCCAGCAGGTAGCCCTCCGGCAATGCCTTGCGGATGTCTTCCAGGGTCGGCTGGATCTGGCCCACCACGGTCGGCGGCGTCAGCGAATCGGTATTGAGGTCCGCGCGCACCGTCACCGTCGGCAGGCGATTGCGGTGCCAGATGATGCCATCCTCGAAGGCGTACTCGAGGTTGGCGATCTGCGACAGCGGCACGCTGCCGCCGTTGCTGGTCGGCACCGCCAGGCTGCCCACCAGATCCATGCGCGCGCGCTCGCGTTCCGGGCCACGCAACAGGATCTCGATCAGTTCGTTGCCTTCCCGGTAAGTGCTGACATGCAGCCCGGACAGCGAACTGGTCAGGAAGTGGGACACCTGCGCGGTACTGACGCCCAGCGCGCGCGCGCGATCCTGATCGATCACCAGGCGCACGATCTTGCTGGGCTCGTCCCAGTCCAGGTTGACGTTGGCGACATGCGGATTCGCCCGCACCTTCTCGGCCACCTGGCGCGCCAGCGCCTGCACGCGCTCGATATGTTCGCCGGAGACGCGGAACTGGACCGGATAGCCCACCGGCGGGCCGTTCTCCAGGCGGGTGACCCGGAACTGCAGCTGCGGGAACTGCCGCGCCACCTCCTCGATCAGCCACTTGCGGGTCGCCTCGCGCGACTCGATGTCATCGGCCAGCACCACGAACTGGGAGAAATTGGCCTGCGGCAATTGCTGATCCAGCGGCAGGTAGAAGCGCGGCGAACCGGTGCCGATGTAGGCCACGTAGTTCTGGATGCCTTCGCGCCTGGCCAGCAACTTCTCCAGTTGGCGCGCCTGCGCGTCGGTGGACTTGAGCGAGCTGCCCTCGGCCAGTTCCAGATCCACCATCAATTCCGGACGCACCGAATCGGGGAAGAACTGCTGCGGGATGAACCGGAACATCACGATCGACAGCACGAACGCCAGCGCGGTCACCCCGATCACCAGCCAGCGATGGCGCAGGCAGGCGTCCAGCAGCTTGCGGAACTTCTGGTAGAACGGCCGCTGGTAGGGATCATGCTCGTGCGCGTCGTGCGGCGCCGGCTCCAGCCAGCCGGCCAGGGCGGGATGGCGATCGGCCAGGCGCGCACGCAGTCCATGCCAGCGCGCGGCCAGCGAGCCCGGCTTCGGCGCGCGCGGCTGGTCCAGGTCCGGCAGCATCTTGTCGCCCAGGTACGGGATGAACAGCACCGCCGCGATCCAAGACACCACCAACGCGATGGTCACTACCTGGAACAGCGAGCGGGTGTACTCGCCGGTGCTGGAAGCGGCCGTTGCGATCGGCAGGAAGCCGGCCGCGGTGACCAGCGTGCCGGTCAGCATCGGGAACGCGGTCGACTCGTAGGCGAAACTCGCCGCCTTCAGCCGGTCGTAGCCTTGCTCCATCTTGATGGCCATCATCTCCACCGCGATGATGGCGTCGTCCACCAGCAGGCCCAGCGCCAGCACCAGCGCGCCCAGCGAGATCTTGTGCAGGCCAATGCCAAAGTAATGCATCACCGCGAAGGTCATCGCCAGCACCAGCGGAATCGAGACCGCGACCACGAGGCCGGTGCGCAGGCCCAGCGAGAAGAAGCTGACCACCAGGACGATGACGACCGCTTCGGTCAGCACCCGCACGAATTCGCCGACCGATTCCTCCACCGCATGCGGCTGGTCGGACACCTTGCGCAGCTGCATGCCAACCGGCAGGGTCTTCTGCAGGCGCTGGAACTCGTGTTCGAGGGTATCGCCAAGCTTGAGGATGTCGCCACCGTCCTTCATCGCCACCGCGATGCCGATGGCGTCCTCGCCCATGAAGCGCATCTTCGGCGCGGACGGATCCGCGAAGCCGCGCCGCACCTCCGCGATGTCGCCCAGCCGGACGGTGCGGCCGCCGGCATGGATCGGGAATTCGCGGATTTCCTCGACCGTGCTGAACTCGCCGCTGACCCGCAATTGCACGCGATCGCTCGGCGTCTCGAAGAAGCCGGCGGAAGTCATCGCGTTCTGTTCATCCACCGCCTGTTGCACCGCGGCCAGCGGGATGCCCAGCGTGGCCAGCTTGGTGTTGGACAGCTCGATCCAGATCTTCTCGTCCTGCAGGCCGACCAGTTCCACCTTGCCGACATCGGACACGCGCTGCAGTTCCAGTTGGATGCGATCCGCGTAGTCCTTCATCACCGCATAGTCGAAGCCGGGACCGGTCAGGGCGTAGATGTTGCCGAAGGTGTCGCCGAACTCGTCGTTGAAGAACGGTCCGACCGTGCCTTCCGGCAAGGTGTAGCGTACGTCGCCGACCTTCTTGCGGATCTGGTACCAGAGTTCGGGAATGTCCCTGGACTTGAGCGAGTCGCGGGCCATGAAGATGACCTGCGATTCACCCGCGCGCGAGTAGGAGCGGATGAACTCGTACTTGCCGGTGGTCATCAGCGCCTTCTCGATGCGCTCGGTGACCTGCTTGGATACCTCGTCGGCGGTCGCGCCCGGCCACACCGTGCGCACCACCATTGCCTTGAAGGTGAACGGCGGATCCTCTGACTGGCCGAGGTGCCGGTACGACCAGCCACCGATCAGCGCCAGCACGATCATCGCGAACAGCACCAGCGAGCGGTTGGTCAGCGCCCACTCGGAGACATTGAAGCGGCGCATGATCAGCGGCTCCCTTCAGCGTGCGGGGCGCCCGGAACCCGCCCGGGCGCGCGTGCCTTCCCTGTCGGCGCCTTCATCACGGCGCACCCTTGGCCGGCGTCGCCAGCACGGGGCGGTTGTCGCGGTCCACCGGGGTTACCGTCACGCCCTCGCGCAACAGGTGCCCGCCTCCTGCGACCACCCAATCGGTTGCGGCGACACCCGACAGCACCGGCACCTCGGTATCGCCGTAGGCACCCAGTCGAACCGGGCGCAGGCCGACCTTGCCGGTCTTCGGATCCACCACCCACACGGCGGTGCCGCCCTGGGCGCCGCGCTGCACCGCCGACAGCGGCAGCTTCAGCGCCGCCTTGGCGCCATGTTCCTGCACGTAGACGCGCGCGCTCTGGCCGAGTTCGACCGCGTTGACCGCCTCGCCGACCAGGCTGACCCGCGCCGCGTAGGTACGGGTCTGCGGATCCGCCGCCGGGGCGATTTCACGGATCGTGCCCGGCAGGCGTTCGCCGGGCGCGTTCCACAGTTCCACCAGCACCGGCTGGTCGACGTTGAACTCGCGGATGCGGTTCTCGGGCAGGCCGATCGCCACCTCGCGCCCGCCATCGGCGGCCAGCGTATAGATGGTCTGGCCGGCGGCGACCACCTGGCCGGCCTCGGCCTGGCGGCTGGCGATCACGCCGTCACGCGGCGCGCGCAGTTGCGAATAGCCGGCCTGGTTGCGCATCACTTCCATCTGCGCGCGAGCCGCGCGGGCGCGACCCTCGGCCGCCTTGTAGGCCGCGACCTGGGCGTCGTAGGCGGAGCGACTGACCACCGCCTGCTCCACCAGCTTCGCGTAGCGATCGCGATCGCCGCGGGTGCGGGCCAGTTCGGCTTCGGCCGCCGCCAGTTCGGCGCGCGCGGCCTGTTCCTGCAGGCCGAAATCGCCCGCATCCAGCACCGCCAGCACTTCGCCTCGGCGGACCCGGGCACCGGCGTCCACGTTGCGCCGGATCAGGTTCCCGCCGACCCGGAACGACAGCGGGCTTTCCTCGCGGGCCCGCACTTCGCCGGCGTACGCCGTCAGCGCGGCGTCGACACCGCCCGAGGGGTGTACCACCATGGCCGGGCGCGGGATTTCCGCGGTTTCCCCACTATCCCCGCAGGCCGACAGCGCCAATCCGAGGAACAGACCCATTCCGATCCCGCGCAAGCCGTGCCCGTGCATGGCGACTCCGTTGTCATTCAGTAATTAATGGACTTGCCGGTATAGTATAAATATCGAACCGAGTAGTCTAGTATTGCCGAATGGCCAGCCCCGTTCCTCCCGCCAGCCGCCGTCCAGCCGCCAAGCCCGCTCCCGGGCCGGGGCGTCCCAAGGATCTCGGCAAACGCGCCGCCATCCTGGATGCCGCCAAGCGGCTGTTCGCCCGCGAGGGTTTCGGCGGCACGTCCATGGACCAGATCGCCGCCGAAGCCGGCGTCTCCAAGCTCACCGTATACAGCCATTTCGGTGACAAGGAGGCCTTGTTCACCGAGGCGGTGCGGGCCAAGTGCGAGGAAATGCTGCCCGACGACCTGTTCCAGATCGAACTGGAGGGGCCGCTGCGCGACCAGCTGCGGGTCATCGCCCAGGCCTTTTTCGCCCTGATCAGCAGCGACGAGGCCATCAGCACCCAACGGATGATGATGGTCCCGGGCAATATCGACGACAACCTGAAGCAGGTGTTCTGGCAGGCCGGTCCCCAGCGGACCCACGATGCCTTCGCCGCCCTGCTGCAGGCGCGAGTGGACGCCGGGGAACTGGATATTCCGGAGGTTCCGCGTGCCGCCGAGCAGTTCTTCACCCTGATCAAGGGTGATCTCCACGGGCGCATGATGTGCGGGTTCGGCGAGCGGCCGGGCCGGGGCGACGTGGCCAGCCATCTGGACGCCTGCGTGGACCTGTTCCTGCGGGCGTATGGCAAGCGCTAGGCCCGTGCAACCGCGGATTACCGACGGAGGTCGCGATGACTTCCGGCACTGCGCCATGGGGGGGCCAGCCGCGATCCTTCCCGAGCGCGACCGGAGCCGTCCCGGTAAAATGCTCGGCCCAGTCCCACGCGCCGGATGACTTCCCCCATGACGATCGATTATTCCCTCGCCCGCGAAAACATGGTCGAACAGCAGGTACGCCCCTGGGACGTGCTGGAAGTTCGCGTGCTGGACGTGCTGGCCACGCTGCCGCGCGAGGCCTTCGTGCCGGAGATTCACCGCGCGCTGGCGTATGCGGATCTGGAAATCCCGCTGGGCCACGGCCAGAAGATGATGAAGCCGGTGCTCGAGGGTCGCGCCCTGCAGGCGCTGAACATCCAGTCCGATGAGGAAGTGCTGGAAATCGGCACTGGCAGCGGCTACTTGGCCGCCTGCCTCGGCGCGCTCGCGCGCGACGTGGTCAGTCTGGAAATCCAGCCCGAACTCGCCTCCGCGGCGCGCGAGCGCCTGGAGCGCACCGGCCTGGGCAACAACGTCCGCATCGAGACGGCGGATGCGCTGCACTACACCACCGATCGCCGTTTCGACGCGATCTGCGTGACCGGTGCGGTCGACAGCATCCCGGCGCGCTTCCTGGAATGGCTGCGTCCCGGCGGCCGCCTGTTCGTGGTCCGTGGCCAGTCGCCGGTGATGGAAGCGGTGCTGCACCACGCCGATGTCAACGGCGCGCGCGTCGAATCGTTGTTCGAGACCGATCTCGCCTACCTCGTCGGTGCCGCCCCGGCGCCGAAGTTCGTCTTCTAAGGATAAATAAGGAACCCGCATGAGCCGTCGCCCCCTCGTACTCGCGCTCGCCCTTGCCCTGCCCTTCAGCGCCAGCGCCACCGACCTGCTCCAGACCTTCGATCTGGCGCGGACCGGCGATACCCAGCTGTCGATCGCAGAATCCAACACGCTGAACACCAAGGAAGGCAAGGTGCAGGCACGTGCCGCGCTGCTGCCGCAGCTCGACGGTTCGGTCGGTTACGACCGTACCCATAGCAGCCGTCCGGGCAGTTTCCAGCAGGATCAGTTCGGCAACGTCGTCTCCGTCGGCGATACCAAGGGCCGTTCGTATGGCGCAACGCTGAGCCAGTCCATCTTCGACTGGAGCCGGATTTCCAATCTGCGTGCAGAGCGGGCCAACAGCACGGCGGCCGACTACAACCTCAACTCGTCGAACCAGGAACTGATCACCCGCACCTCGGCGGCCTACTTCGATGTGCTGATCGCGATCGAGTCGCTGGCCGCGGCCCAGACCAACGAGGCCGCCGCCAAGAAGCAGTTCGACTACACCCAGAAGCGCCTGGAAGTCGGCCTGGCACCGATCACCGACGTGCATGAAGCCCGCGCCCAGTACGACAGCGCCCGCGCCAGCACCATCCTGAGCCGCAATGCCCTGGACGACGCCTACCGCGCCCTGACCGAACTGACCGGCCAGCCAGTGAGCAACCTGCAAGGCCTGCCGGATGATTTCCGTCCGGAACTGCCGGCCGAGCAGTCGGCACAGGGCTGGGTGGATCGCGCGGTGGAACAGAATCCCGCATTGAAGGCCGTCGAGTTCCAGAAGCAGGCGGCCGACTTCGGCGTGTCCAGCGCGCGCGCGGGCCACTATCCGACGCTCAGCTTTCAGGGCAGCTACAACAACGGCGCCAGCTGGGATTCCGTGCATGGTCCTGGCAGCCCGGGCATCTCGCAGGACAATGAAGGCTACAAGTGGGGCATTTCCTTGAACGTGCCGCTGTTCGCCGGTGGCGCCACCCAGTCGCGCGTGCGCCAGGCCCTGGCCCAGCGCGACATTGCCGATGACACCGTCGAGCAGACCAAGCGCGCCCTCATCCGCAATACCAGCAACGTCTACCAGGCCCTGGTCGCGGGCGTGAGCGAAGTCGAGGCCCGCCGCCTGGCGGTGGTGTCGGCACAGAGCGCCTACGATGCATCCGAGGTCGGCCTGGAAGTCGGTACCCGCACCGTGCTGGACGTGTTGCAGAACCAGCGCACGCTGTTCCAGGCCCAGGTCGAGTACGCCCGCTCCAAGTACCAGTACCTGCAGAACCGGCTACTGCTGGAGCAGGCCGCCGGCACGCTGGAGCGCGGTGACGTGGAGGACGTGAACCGGCTGTTGACGGTCAATGCCGAGGCGCGTCTGGCGCCGGCGGCCACCACGAACTGATCCGTTTTTCATCCGCAGATGAGAAAAGGCGGGCCTCGGCCCGCTTTTTTTTCGTCATTCGATGGCGTCCTGCGCGCGAAGATCATCGATTTCCTGCGCCGACCAGCCGAACTCCCGCAGGACTTCGTCGGTGTGCTGCCCCCGCATGGGAGGCGGACGCCGGTATTGCACCGGCGTCGCCGAGAGCCGCAGAGGACTGGCCACCATCGGCAATGCGTCCTGTTGCGGGTGGTCGATGGCCAGCCGCAGGCCGCGGGCGCGTACCTGCGGATCCGCGAACACTTCGTCGATCGCGTTGACCGGGCTGCAGGGAATGCCGGCCGCCTCGAGCGCCTCCAGCCATTGGGCGCGATCGCGCCGTCGCATCACGGCAGCGATCAGCGGCACCAGCTGTTCACGGTTCCGTACCCGGTCGGCGTTGCGCGCGAAGCGTGGATCGCCAGCCCATTCCGGATGTTCCGCGATGACGCAGAAGCGGGCGAACTGGGCGTCATTGCCGATGGCGAGGATGACGTGGCCGTCGGCGACCTCGAACGCCTGGTACGGCACGATGCTCGGATGGCCATTGCCCATCCGGTGCGGCACGCGTCCTCCCACCAGGTACTGGCTACCCAGGTTCGCGAGCATCGCCACCTGCGCATCGAGCAGGGCCATGTCGATCACCTGTCCTTCACCGGTGGCATCACGGTGCCGCAACGCGGCGAGGATGGCGACGGTGGCGTACATGCCGGTGAACAGGTCCGCGACCGCCACGCCGACCTTCTGCGGCCCCGCGCCGGGAACCCCGTCCCGCTCGCCGGTCACGCTCATCAATCCACCCATTCCCTGCACCGCGAAGTCGTAGCCGGGACGGTGCGCATACGGGCCGGTCTGACCGTAGCCGGTGATCGAGCAATAAATCAGGCGCGGATCGGCGGTGCGCAGGCTGTCGGCATCCAGGCCGTAGCGCGCCATGTCGCCGACCTTGAAGTTCTCGACCACCACGTCGCAGCCGCGCGCCAATCGGCGGATCAGGACCTGTCCCGCCGGTGAGGCGATGTCGATCGCGAGCGAACGCTTGTTGCGGTTGGCGCACAGGTAATAGGCGGACTCGCCGGTTTCGTGGCCGTCGCGATCACGCAGGAACGGCGGGCCCCAGCCACGGGTGTCGTCACCGCTGCCGGGGCGCTCGATCTTGATCACTTCGGCCCCCAGGTCGGCAAGGGTCTGGGTGCACCAGGGGCCGGCCAGCACCCGCGACAGATCCAGCACGCGCACGCCGGCCAGGGATTGCGGAGGCGACGGGGCAAACTCCACGCGTCAGTCCACCGCGGGTGGCAGATCGGGCGCGATCATCGCCAGTGTGCGGGCGAGCGCGCCACGACCATGCTCCACCAGCGCGCGTCCGTTGTCGGCCATGCGCTGGCGTTCGATCGGATCGGCCAGCAGCCGCTGCACCGCCGCCGCCACCGCCTGCGCGTCCTGGCCGACGATCAAGGCGTCGGCTTCCTTGAGCAACTTGGTGATCTCGACGAAGTTGTGCAGGTGCGGCCCGGTCACCGCCGGGGTTCCCACCGCCGCCGGTTCCAGCAGGTTGTGGCCACCAATCGGCTGCAGGCTGCCGCCGACGAACGCGACGTCGGCGCAGGCATAGAACGAGGCCAGTTCACCCAGGGTGTCGATGACGAAGACATCGCTGTCGGTGCCCGGCCAACGCTGGCCGCGGCGGGTGCCGGTGCGCAGGTGCGCCGCTTCGGCTGCCTCCTGCACGCGCGCGAACCGCTCCGGATGGCGCGGCGCCCACAGCAGCAGCAGATCCGGCCATTGCTGGCGCAGATGCCGATGGATGGCCAGCACCGCCGACTCTTCGTCCTCGTGGGTGCTCGCCGCGATCCAGACCGGGCGTTGGCCGACGCTCGCGCGGAATCCCGCCGCGAACGCATCCAGTCCTTCCGGCATCCGCACGTCGAACTTGAGGTTGCCGATGTCCCGCACCTGTTCCGGACGGGCGCCCAGTACCACGAAGCGGCGGGCATCGGCATCGGACTGCGCGGCGATCCGGCGCAGGGTGCCCAGGGTGCGCGCGATCAGCGGTCGCAGCACGCTGTAGCCGCGCAGCGAGCGCGCCGACAGGCGGCCGTTGAGGATGTAGGTCGGGATATGCCGATCCTGGCAGCCGAACAGCAGGTTGGGCCAGAGTTCGGTTTCCATCACCAGGCCGATGGCGGGGCGGTAGTGATCGAGGAAACGCCCGACCGCGCCGGGCAGATCGTAGGGCGCGTAGACGTGCTCGACGCTGTCTCCCCACAGCGCGGCGACCCGCTCCGAACCGGTCGGGGTGATGGTGGTCACCACCCAGCGCAGGTCCGGCCGCGCGCGGCGCAGCGCTTCCACCACCGGCGCGGCGGCGTTGACTTCGCCCACCGACACCGCGTGCAGCCAGATGTCGGCCGGCTCGGGTCTGCGCTCGTAGCTGCCGAAGCGTTCGTTCCAGCGCTGGAAGTACTCGGCGAAGCGGAAGCCGCGCCAGATGAGGTGGTACACGGTGACGGGCGTCAACAGGTACAGCGCGGCCGAGTACAGGCCACGCAACAAACGCTCGGTGAAGTCCTTCCGCATCGGGAAAGGATAGGTAAGACGCTAGAATTAAGCCATGGCCGCTCCGCAGATGCCCACCCGTCCCCCGTTCTCCCCGCGCCTATGGCTCAAATGGCTGGGCCTGGGCGTCATGGTGGCCGGTGCGTGGCTGCCCTGGCCGGTGCAGCGCGTACTGGGCGGGTGCATCGGCAGGCTGGCACCCTACCTGGCGCCTTCGCGGCGACGCGCGGCCGAGGTCAACCTGGCGCTGTGCTTCCCGCAGATGGGCGAAGCCGAGCGCGAGGCGCTGCTGAAGGACAGTTTCCTGGCCCTGGGGGTGGGACTGTTCGAATTCGCGCGCGCCTGGTGGGGTTCGATCGCGCCGATGCGCCGCGATGTGGTCATCGAAGGGCTGGAACACCTGCAGGCACTGCGTGCGCAGGGCCGGGGCGTATTGATGGTGTCCGGGCATTTCATGACCCTTGAGATGTGCGGCCGGTTGATCTGCGATCACATCGAACTGGCCGGCATGTACCGGCGCCACCGCAATCCGGTGTTCGAATGGGCGGTCAAGCGTGGCCGGCTGCGCTACGCCACCCACATGTTCACCAACGACGAGATCCGCGGCGCGGTGCGCCATCTCAAGCAGGGCGGTTTTCTCTGGTATGCGCCGGATCAGGACATGCGCGGCAAGGACACGGTGTTCGCGCCGTTCTTCGGCGTGCCGGCGGCCACCATCACCGCCACCCACCAGCTCGCGCGCCTGACCGGCTGCGCGGTGGTGCCGTTCTTCCATCGCCGCGAAGGCGGACGCTACATCCTGCGGGTGGCGCCGCCGCTCGAGGATTTCCCCACCCAAGATGCGGTGGCCGACAGCACCCGCGTCAATGCCCGGATCGAGGCGATGGTGCGCGAGGCGCCCGCCCAATACCTGTGGATCCATCGCCGCTTCAAGCGCCAGCCCGAAGGGCGCAGCAAGTGGTACGACTGACCGGTCAGGTCAACCGTCGTTGCCCGGTTCGGCTTCGCGGGCCAGCAGGCTGCCGGTGTACAGCGCCGCCAGCAACAGGGTGAGCCCGCCCCAGAACGTCGAATAGAAGGCCAGGTGGGTATTGAACGGGAACACCGTCACCGCCAGCGCAAGCATGGCCGGACGTGCGCGTTCCTTGGCCTGCGGGGTGGCGTAACGCCAGGCGCGCCACGCCAGTGCGGCGCCCGCCAGCCACAGCAGCAGGCCGATGACGCCGGTTTCGCTCAGCACTTCCAGCACGAGCTGGTGCGCATGCAGCGCCGGACCCTCGCCCCACGCGGGACGCCCGCCATGCAGCGGATCGCACTCGGGGAATGCCTTGCGGAAACCACGCACGCCGACGCCGTTGATGGGTTGATCCTTGACCATGCACCAGGCCGCGCCCCAGATCTGGGTGCGCCCGGACAGCGCCATGTCCACGCCATCCTCATCGGCGGCCAGTGCCTGGCTGGTGCGGTCCAGGCGTTCGCGCAGCTGCGGCGAAGCCACGCCCAGCGCGACCAATGCCAGCGCGCCGAAGACGAACACCGCCAGCAGGCGCTTCCAGCCCAGCAACGGCAGGCCCGAGAAGATCAGGACCAATGCGTAGGTGATCCATGCCGCGCGGGCGCCGGCGAGGATGATCACCACGCCGATCGCTGCCGCCGCCAGGATCCAGCCGAAGGTGCCAAGCTTCCGGCCAGCGCCGAACAACGCGAACGGTGAAAGACTCGCCAGCACCACGCCGAGCTTGAGATTGCAGGGCCCGAGGAAACCACTCAGGCGATCCAGCATCGCCACGTCCTCGGGCGTGCACATCGAATGCCCGCTGGTCAGCTGCTTGAGCTGATCCAGGCCCCAGAACAGCGGGCTGGTCCCGAATGCGGCCTGCAGCAACGCATCGAGCGTCCATACCGCGACGATGATCGCCAGGCCGCCAAATGTGGTGCGCCGGCCGCGCTCGTTCGCCACCGCCGCCGCCACCAGCCACAGGAACGGCAGGTAGCGCAGATCCACGACCGCTTCGCGCAGCGCGCGCGCGGAATCGACCGCCTCGACCACGGAGATCAATTCGGGCAGCCAATAGGCCAGGAACATCACGCTGGTCAGCGCCCATGCGGGATTGCTGAGCAGGCGGGTGCTGCCACGGAAACGCGCCAGCAGCAGGCGGATGATGGCCGCCAGCGCGCCGAGCACCATCACGCCCTCGGCGAATCCCGGCGTCGGCCACAGCGCGACGAAGGTCAGCACCCACGCCGGTGCCCAGCGCCAACCGTGCGGCGCCCGCTGCGCGTTCTCAGTGATCGGCGATCCGGTGGCGGTCATGGGCGAGTTCAAGATAGGTGGCGAGCGTGGCGTCCTGCATCGCGCGCAGGGTGTAGGCCGGCATCGTAGCCGCTGACGACGCGGGATGCGACGCCAGCAGGGATCGCGCCGCCTGCAGCAGCGCGTCCCCGTCGAATGGCGGCACCGCGCCTTGCGGCTGCAGTTCGGCTAGCAATTCGCCGACGCCGCCATGGGCCCAGCCCGCTACCGGGCGTCCCACCGACAGCGCCTCGATGACGGTGCGGCCGAATGCCTCGGGTTTGCGCGACAGTTGCAGGACGAGATCCGACGCCGCATAGGCGTCGGCAATGCGCGCGGTCGGTGGCGTGATCACCAGCGCGTCGCCGAAACCACCCTGCCTGGCCTGCTGCTCCAGTTCGCCGATGTACTGCTCGCGTCCGGCCTCGCGCGCGCCCGGCATCCACAGGCGCGCGTCCAGTCCTCCGGCGCGCAGCCGGCCGAGCAGTGCCACAGCGTCTCCGTGGCCCTTCAACCGGGTTCCGCGTCCGGGCAGCAACAGCAACGGGCCGTTCCCGCCAAGCGCGGGGTGTTCGTCGGTGAACTGCGCGCGCATGGCGCGATCAGGCCATGCTCGGCGTGGGAAGCGTGTCGGATCGATGCCGCGCGGAATCACCCGCAGCTTGCCGGGATCCGTGTGCGGGTAGTGTTCCAGCACGTACCTGCGCACGGTGTCGGAGACGCAGATCACCCGCTCGCCGCGGGTCATGATGGCGCTGTAATAGCCCGGCGAATTGAGGCCATGCACGGTGGTGACGAACCCCGGGCGTTGCGCCGCGGGCATGGCGCCCAACGCCTTCCAGCCCAGCCAGGCCGGCAGGCGCGAGCGCGCGTGCACCAGATCGGGACGCAGGCGCAGGAATAGATCACGCAGGGTGCGCACATGGCGCAGGCTCAGCAGCGACTTGCTGCCGATATCCAGGGTGACGTGTTCGGCGCCGGCCTGTTCCAGTTGCGGCACTAGGCGGCCACCGGCGGAGACGACGATGGCGCGATGTCCGGCCCGCACCAGTGCCTCGGCGATCTCCAGCGTCGATCGCTCCACGCCGCCGGACTCCAACGCCGGCAGCAGTTGCACCACGGTCAGGCGGGGCATCGGGGCCCGGCGGGGATCAATCGGCGAGGACGAAATGCGAGCCGCAGTACGGGCACTGGACTTCGCCGCCGGGCGCATCCTCGATCGGCAGGTACACGCGCGGATGCGAGTTCCACAGGGCCATCGACGGCAGCGGACAGCTCAACGGCAGGTCGGCGCGGTGCACGGTGTAGCGCTTCTCGGCGTTGGCGGGCGCGGTGGCGGTCTGGCTCATGGCGAGGATGGCGATTCGGGGAAACCGGGGGAAGTTTACCACCGGCGCCGCGACGGGACCGCCGCACGCGGCAATCGGCGCCGGCGGCAACCAGGTTCCGCAAACAAGAACGCCGCCCGGGGAGAGCCGGGCGGCGCGGTGGGAACCGGTCGGGGGAGGGAGATACCGGCCCCCGCGGGACTTATTCCTTCGGCACCATCGCTTCGGTGGTGATGCGCAGCTTGACCTCGTCGCTGACCGCCGGCGCGAACTTGCCCACGCCGAATTCGGTGCGGCTGAGGGTCGCGGTGGCGTCGAAACCGATCGCCGCGCGCTTGGCCATGGCGTGCTCGCCGGCCTTGTTCAGGGTCACGTCCAGCACGACCGGCTTGGTGATGTCCTTGATGGTCAGGTTGCCGGTGACCTTCAGCTTGCCTTCGCCCGCGGCCTCGACCTTGGTGCTCTTGAAGGTGGCGGCCGGGAACTTGGCGGCATCGAAGAAATCGGCGCTGCGCAGGTGCTCGTCGAAATCGGCGACGAAGCTGTTCAGGCCGGACAGCGGCAGGGTCACTTCGACCTTGGAGGCGGACACGTTGTCGGCGTCATACACGATGGTGCCGTCGGCCTTGCCGAAGTGGGCACTGGGATTGGAGAAGCCGAAGTGGCTCCACTGGGCGATCACGTCGGTGTGGTTGGGATCGATCTTGTAGGTGACCGGGGCGGCGAACGCGGAACCGGCCAACGCGAACAGGGCGGCAATCAACAGGGTCTTGCGCATGATGGAATCTCCGGGGGTGGTGGTCATTCGAATACGGCAGGCTTCGTAAAGGCCGGGTCGACGCGGACGGCGCGACCGGCGCTCCGCCGGCAGCCCGGAAGGGGCCTGTCCGAAAGAGGCGATATCGGGCGCATCGGATTCGCCCGGCCGGCCGAATCACAACCCAGCCAGTGTAGAGTGTCCCGACTTTGGCGATCATCCGGGTGTTCCGGAACGGATTGTTTTGACAGGTGGAACAGATGGACCGCCCCGCCCCCCTTTCCGAACCCTTCTGGACGCTCACCGACGGCCACGCCGGCAATGTCCGCCAGGCCGAGGCGCTGGCCGATGCGCTGGCGCCCGGATCACATGCGTCCCACGTCCTGCGGCCGCGCGCGCCCTGGCGCTGGTGGGCCCCGCGCCGCCTGCCGGGCGACGCCTCGGCCTTCGGCGCGGCGTTCCGGACCGCGCTGGCCTCGCCCCCCCGCGTGGCCATCGGCTGCGGGCGGCAGGCGGCGCTGGCGACCCGGTTGCTGCGCGAGCGTGGCGCCCGGACGGTGCAGATTCTCGATCCACGGCTGGATCCGTCGCTGTGGGACTGGGTGGTCGCGCCAGCCCATGACGGGCTTTCCGGGCCCAACGTGCTCACGGTGCAGGGCAGCCTGAATCCGATCGACGACGCCTGGCTGGCGCAAGCGCGCGCCGATTTCACCGCGTTCGCCGATCTGCCCGGACCTCGCACCGCAGTGCTGCTCGGCGGCAGCAGCGCGCATGCCCGCTTCGACCGCAATGCCTTCGAGGTGCTGGCCGGACGCCTGGAGGCGATGCTGGCCCGGGATGGCGGTAGCCTGCTGATCACCGCGTCGCGCCGCACCGATGCGCAGGTCCGGGCCGCCCTGCGCCATCGCTTCGTGGAAACCCCGGGGCTGACCTGGCTCGACGGGCGCGACGGTCCCAACCCCTATCCCGGCCTGCTGGCCTGGGCGGATCGGCTGGTGTGCTCGCCGGATTCGGTCAACATGATCTCCGAGGCCTGCGCCACCCGCGCGCCGGTGTTCGTGTTCGACCCTTCGCGGGTGCGCGGGCGTCCCCGCCGTTTCATCGATGCCCTGCTCGCCCGCGGCCGGATCCGCGCGATGGATGGAAAGCTGGCGCCGTTCGACGTCGAACCCCTGCAGGAGACCGCGCGGGTGGCGACGTTGTTGAGGGAACGACTGGACAGTTAGAGTGCAACTCGCTGGCAAGGACAGGCCCACGGGTCCCGCTCGCGAAATCACGCCCACGAGATCACGCCCCAAAGGACACCCCATGGATCAGGCCGCGCGACAAGCCCTCATCGAACGCTACATCGCCGCCTACAACGCCTTCGACATCGACGGCATGGTGGCGCTGCTGCACGACGAGGTTCGATTCGAGAACCATGCCGGCGGCGAACTGACGGTCGCCACCGATGGCCGCGAGGCGTTCCGCGCGTTGGCCGAACAATCAAGCGGACTGTTCAGCGCGCGCGAGCAGCGGGCAAGCGGCTGGCACTTCGGGCCGGATCGGACCACTGTCGACATCGATTACCGGGGCACGCTCGCCCGGGACATTCCCGGTGGCCCGGTCGCCGGCACCGTGCTGGAATTGAAGGGCCGTTCCGAATTCGGTTTCGTCGGCGATCGCATCGCCTATCTGGCCGATCACGCTTGAATCTCACATTCGGCGCCAGCGGCGATCCACGCCTTAAACCTGTACGCCACTGCGCGCATCCAACCGGTTCCCGCCTCTGGCACGGATGGTGACCGCATGCGCTACGTACACGGACTGGCCGCCCTGCTGCTTGGCCTGATGATCCTGGCCCTTCCGGCACTAAGCCGTGGAGACGACGTCCGGGCGGTGGAATCCTCCGATATCGACCGCTTCTGGCGCGCCTACGATCGCATCATCGCCACGCCGGACGAGGCCGAACGACAGCGGATCCTCGAACAGGACTTCCTGGCACCGGGTACGCCCGGCCTGAAAGCCTTCATGCAGGCCAAGGGTTACGACGCCGCCTGCTATCTGGACGCCATCAGGCGCTATCCGAAGTTCTGGACTTCGGTCCGCGCCGGCACGCTGGCGCTGAAAAAGCGCGGCGACGAGTTCGCGCCGGGAATCGCCCGCTTCCGCGCGCTGTATCCGGCACTGCGCCCGGCCGAGATCTACTTCACCATCGGCTGCCTGCGCTCCAGCGGCACCACGCGGGACGACAAGGTGCTGATCGGCGCGGAACTGGCGGGCGGCGACGCACGCACCGATGTTTCCGAATTGCCGGAACGCATGTCCAAGGCGCTGGACAGCTATTTCCGCAGCGAACCGGGCAAGCAACTGGTGCTGCTGAACGTGCATGAATACGTGCACACCCAGCAGCAGGGCCCCGGTCCCCATCTTCTGGCCCAGGCGATGTACGAGGGCGCGGCGGATTTCGTCGCCGAGCGGATCACCGGGCAGGTTCCCGCGCTGCCGTACATGACCTACGGTCCGCGCAACGAGGCCACGCTCAAGCGCGAATTCCAGCCGCGGATGCATGATCCTGACTGGAGTGGCTGGCTCTACAACGGCCCCGGCAACGCCCACGGCGTCGGCGATCTGGGCTATTACATCGGCTACGCCATCATGCGCGACTATTACCAGCGCGCGCCGGACAAAACACGCGCGCTGGCCGAGATCATCGAGCTGGACTACCGGGATGCCACTGCGGTGCAGGCGTTCCTGGATCGCTCGGGGTTCTATGCCGCGGAGTGATCGCGCACTCCTGTAGGAGCGAGGTGAGCCGCGACCGTGGGCTATCCGTGACCGTCAAATTTCCGGTCGCGACTTGCGCCGCTCCTACGGGGAGCGGGTATCGAAATCCAGATCGTGTGCCGCGAGCACGTGGCGGACGGCGGCGCGCGCGGTGGCGATCGCCGCATTCTCGGGTACCAGCCGCGGGCGTCGATCAAGGGTGCAGGCGAGGCCTTCGGCGAGGAACACCGAATGGGCCTGGGTGAGCGCCTGCGCAATCCGCTCGTCGATACGGCCGGTCGCCAGCAGCGCGGCGATCAGTGATGCGGTGTTGCGCGGCGTCAGCAGCGCCGGCGCCGCACCGGATTCGCGCAGCACGCGGTACTGCAGCAGGAATTCCAGATCGACCAGGCCGCCCTCGCCCTGCTTGAGATCGAAGCGCGCCGCATCGCTGCGATCCAGCTCCGCGCGCATGCGCTGGCGCATCCCGACCACGTCCTCGCGCAGCTTCGCCGGATCGCGCGAGCGGGACAGGGTGGCGTCGCGGATGTCCTCGAAGTCCTGCATCAACCCGTCATCGCCGGCGACGCCGCGTGCGCGTACCAATGCCTGGTGTTCCCAGGTCCAGGCGCGCTCGCGCTGGTATTCGCGATAGCTGGCCAACGACGACACCAGCAGGCCCTTGGCGCCGTCCGGGCGCAGGCGCACATCCACGTCGTAGAGCCGGCCGGCGCCGGTTTCCGCACCCAGCAGGGCCACGATCTTCTGCGCGAGCCGCGCGTACCAGCGCCCGGCCTCCAGCGGACGCACGCCGTCGGACTGCGCATCGGCGGGCGCGTCGTAGAGGAACACCAGATCCAGATCCGAACCGAAGCCCAGCTCTTCACCGCCCAGGCTGCCGTAGCCGATCACCGCGAAACGACCGTCCGGCACACGTCCGTGCGCGGCGGCGACTTCGTCCTCGGCGGTGCGCAGCACCACCCGCACGACCTCGTCGGCCAGCCACGCCAGCTGGCGGGTGCTCTCGCGTGCCGGCTCACGGTGGTCCAGCGCCGCCATGGCGATGCGGAAACTCAACGCCAGCCGGCGCTCGTTCAATTCGCGCAGGGTGGATTCGGCATCACCGCCGTCCAGCGCGCGATTGCACTCGGCATGCAGGCTCTGCCGATCCGGCAGCGGACCGGACACGCGCGCGTCGAGCAGCTCGTCCAGCAGCAGTGGATACAGCGCCAAGCGTTCGGCCAGCAGTGCGCTGCGCGCCAGCACGTCGACCAGTCGCGCCAGCGCGCTGGGCTGCTCGTCCAGCAGCGCCAGGTAGCTGGCCCGGCGCAGGATCGCCTGCAGCAACGCGAGCACGCGCTTGAGCGCGGCATCCGGTTGCGCCGAACGCGCCGCCGCCCCCAGCAGCGCGGGCACGACCCGATCCAGGCGCGCGCGCGATGCGTCGGACAAGGCGCGCACGCCGGAGAAGCGGGCAAAGTCGCGCAGCGCGCCATCGGCGGTGCCCGCATCGGCGAAACCGGCTTCGGCCAGGGTGGACTCGTCGCCACCTTCCGGCAGGGCGCGCCAGTAGTGTTCCAGCGCGCCCGGCGCGGCCTGCCCGCGGCGCGGCGCAAGCAGCTCGGCGAACTCCTGCGCCACCCGATCGCGCTGGCGCTGCAAGGCGACCAGCAGGGCCGGCCAGTCCGGATAGTCGAGCCCGCGCGCGATGCGTTCGCGGTCCAGCGGATTGTCCGGCAGCACGTGGGTCTGCGCGTCACGCAGCATCTGCAGGCGGTTTTCCAGCCGGCGCAGGTAGCGGTAGGCCTGGCCCAGCGCGGCGCCGTCGCTTTCGACGACCTGGCGGGCGGCCACCAGCGCGCGCAGGGCCGGCATCAGCCGGCGCTCGCGCAGCGACGGTTCGCGGCCACCCCGGATCAACTGCAGCGCCTGCACCAGGAATTCGATTTCGCGGATGCCGCCCGGGCCGCGCTTGATGTCGTCGGCCAGTTCGCGGCGCGCCACCTCCGCGGCGATCGCGGCCTTCATCTCGCGCAGGCCGTCCAGCGCGGTGTAGTCCAGGTAGCGACGGTAGACGAAGGGGCGCAGGCTTTCCAGCCAGCGCTCGCCCGCCTCGATGTCGCCGGCCACGGTGCGCGCCTTCAACCAGGCGTAGCGCTCCCAGTCGCGGCCTTCGCGCTGGAAATATTGATCCATGCCGGCGAACGACAGCGCGACCCGCCCGGCGTTTCCGAACGGACGCAGGCGCAGGTCTACGCGGTGGGAAAAACCGTCGACCGTCGGCTCGTCCAGCAGTTTGGCCAGGCGCTGGCCGAGCCGGGCAAAATAGTCCTCCGCCGCCAATGCGCGCGCGCCGTCGGATTCGCCGTTGTGCGGAAAGGCGTAGACCAGATCGACGTCGGAAGAGAAGTTTAGTTCGCCGCCGCCCAGCTTGCCCAGGCCGAACACCACCAGCCGTTGCACGCTGCCGTCGGCGGCACGGACCACGCCGTGGCGCTGGGCGAATTCGGCTTCCAGCGCTTCCAGGCCGATGCGCAGGCAGTTTTCCGCCAGCCGGGTGCTGCCGGCCAGGGTGGCGTCCACATCGTCCAGGCCCAGCACGTCGCGCCAGATCAGGCGGGTGGATTCGGCGGTGCGATAGCGACGCAGTTGCTCCTGCCAGCGCGCGGATTCATCCACCGCCAGGACCGGCGCGGGTGTCGGCGCGGCGCCATCGTCGTGCAGCAGGGCTTCCAGTCGCTCCGGCTGGCGGCGCAGGGTTTCGGTGGCGAAGTCGCTGGCGAGGATCACCCGCCCCACGCGCGCCGCACGGGCAGGATCGGCCAGCAGTTCCGCCGCAACGGGCGAGGACTCGCGCAGGCGGGCCAGGCCGCGTTCGATCAGGGAATCGAGATCGGTATCGGAAACCGGAACGTTGTCATCCATACCGCCGGATTGTGGCATGCCATCCGGGGGTTTGTAGGAGCGACGTCGGTCGCGACCGGAAAGGCGGCGTGCAGGCGCGCTTTCCATTTTCATGGTTGGCCTGCGCGTCGCCGGAATCGGTGGTGTCGAGTGAGCGGTCGCGACTCACGTCGCTCCTACAGGAGGCAAGGCCGCGCGTCAGGCGGCCAGCGAGAGATCCGGCAAGGCGGTTTCGCGTTGCAGGTCCAGGCCGAACTGCGCGGCCATTTTTTCCAGCAGGACGGGCTTGACCTGTTCCAGCCCGGACGGACCGCCCAGATCGGCCAGCGTGGCGACCTGCAGGCCTTCGTAGCCACAGGGATTGATGCGATGCCACGGCGAGAGATCCATGGCGATGTTGAAGGCCAGGCCGTGGAAGGTGCGGCCATGGCGCACGCGGATGCCGAGCGCGCCGATCTTGGCGCCGGCCACGTACACGCCGGGCGCGCCTGCCTTGCGCTCGGCGTGGATGTTCCATTCGCCGGCGGTGTCGATCATCGCCTGCTCGATTTTGCAGACGTACTCGCGCACGCCGACCTTCATCCGCGGCAGGTCGAACAGCGGATAGGCCACGATCTGGCCGGGACCGTGATAGGTCACCTGGCCGCCGCGATCCACCTGCACCACCGGGATGTCGCCGGGCGCGAGCACGTGCTCCGGCTTGCCGGCCTGGCCGAGGGTGAACACCGGTTCGTGTTCGACCAGCCACAGCTCGTCGGGCGTGTGTTCGTCGCGCGCGTCGGTGAAGCGCTGCATGGCCCGCCACACCGGCTCGTAGGGCTGGCGGCCCAGCTCGCGCACCACGCAGGGACGGCTCACAGCGTCCACTTCACTTCAGGGTGCGAACGCAGCGCTTCGTGCGCGGCGTCGAACTGTTCGCGGCTGGCCGCCTGGAAGGCGATGCGCACCGACACATACTTGCCGTTGGCCGAATGCTTCCAGGTGATGTCCTCGTGGATCACTTCCACGCCCGCCTGGGTCAGCAGCTTGGGGAGTTCGGTTTCCAGGCCCGCGTTGGCGGTGCCCATGGCGCTCAGCTCGAAGGTGCCGGGGAACTGGAAGCCGTGTTCAGGGTTGTCGGACTTGATTTCCATGGCACCGATTATTGGGCCGGGCCGGGTGAAAACCAAGCGCGCGGCCAGCGGGACCGGCGCGGAAACGCGGAAGGCCGCGGTTTCCCGCGGCCTTCCGGTCATGCGATGCGGTGCGGCCTCAGCGGGCCAGCTGCGTCAGGGTGGAGGAGACCCAGCCCTTGTTGCCGAGTTCGTCCTCGACTTCCCACATCACGCCTTCCTTGTTGCCGGTGGGGTACAGCATCATGCCCACGTCAAGATCACGCACGGCCTTGCCGGTGCCCTTGGCGTTGGCGAACAGGCGACCCGGCTTGGTCATCTCCACGGCCTGCTGCGCGCTGGCGGCCGAGGCGTTCTCGGCAACGCCACCCAGCTGGGTGACCAGATCGGTGTAGGCCTGCAGGTAGGCCAGGGTGATGACCTGGCCGATTTCGGTGTTGGCGTAACCGCCCACGCCGGCCGCGCCGACGCCGCTGCCGCCGAACAGGCCGCCGCCCGCGCCCCAGCCCATGTCGGTCTTCTTGGCGTTGCCTTCGGCCATCGCGACCTGCTCGGACGAGCGCACGTCGGTCAGGGTCAGGACCACGTCGGCGGTCTTGCTCTTGAAGTTCAGGCCACCTACCACGGCACCGGCGGTACCGCCGATCAGGCCGCCCAGCAGGCCGGTGATGGCGTTGCCGCTGGCGTTGGAGTTCTGCGAGATCAGATCCGGGACCAGCACGTAGTCGGCCGCCTTGATCTGGCCCTTGCCGATGTTGGAACGGTTGCGCAGCTCACCGTCGGCGGCCAGCGCGCGCTCGCCCATGGCGGCATTCAGGCCCGCGCCGCGGTCCACCAGGGTGAAGCAGCGCGACTTGTTGACGAATACCTTGATCAGGCGCGACGGCGCCGGCAGCTGCTGGCCGGTCCACCAGTTCACCACGTCTTCCGGCTCGATCACCGAGATGGTGCCCAGCGGCTTGGCGCAGGTCGGAATCTGCGCGACCTTTTCCTTGCGCGTGTCCTGGGCGCTCTTGGCGGCGAAGGCGGGCACGGCGATCATCAGCATCGAGGCCGCCAGCGCGGCCTGCTTCAAAGAAATCTTCAACATGAAAAATCAATCCCTGTTTGGTTGAAACATTTGCGGGGCCTGTGGCCCCTCCCCTGCTCCGCCGCAGCCATCCGAATGGCAGCCCGCGGAAGCCCCGATGATAAGCGAATGTGCACCATCTTCCATGCCCCGTAAGTACCGGGATCATTGACCTGGAACGCGAATTCGGCGCACTCCCGGCCAGCGGGCGATAATCGCCAACCCATCCCTATCGGCCCGCCCATGCCTTTCTTGATTGTCAGCGTCCTGTTCAGCGTGCTGGTCGGGGTGCTGCTGAAGCTGGCGCAGCGGCGTGGACTGGGGATGGTGCCGGTGATCCTGGGCAACTACGTGGCGGCCCTGCTGCTCTGTTTCGCAACCCTGGACCCGCCTCTGGACCGCCTGCGCGAGCCGGGCACGCCGTGGCTGGCGCTCGGACTGCTGATGGTCCTGCTGCCGGGCATCTTCCTGGCGATGGCGGCCTCGGTGCGCGCCGCCGGCATCGCCCGCACCGACGTGGCCCAGCGCCTGTCGTTGGTGGTCTCGCTGGGCGCGGCGTTCCTGTTCTTCGGCGAGACCGCCGACACGGGCAAGCTGGCGGGACTGCTGTTGGGCCTGATCGCCATCGCCGGCATCGTCTCGCGTCCGCGTGCGGGCGACGAGGGCGGGACGGCCGCCTCGCGGGCGCGCTGGCTGCTGCCGTTGACCGTGCTGCTGGGCTACGCGGCGGTCGACATCCTGCTCAAGCACGTCGCGATGGCGGGTACTCCGTTCGCGGCCTCGCTGACCATCGCCTTCGCCGGCGCGCTGACCTGCATGCTGGCGCTGCAAGGCGGGAGGCTGGTCAAGGGAATTCCCCGCCGCGACGGCGCCGCGCTGCTCGCGGGAGGGCTGGTCGGCGCCTGCAACTTCGCCAACATCCTGTTCTACATCAAGGCCCACCAGGCGCTGCCCTCGAACCCGGCGGTGGTATTCGCCACCATGAACCTGGGCGTGGTGGTGCTGGGCACGCTGGTCGGCACCTTCGCCTTCGGCGAGAAGCTCAGCCGGATCAACTGGCTGGGCATCGCCCTGGCGGTGGTGTCGGTGGGGCTGATCGCGATCAGCCTGGGGCGCTGACGATGCCGTCGTCCTCGCGACCCGTGCCCGCGACATGGCAAGAACGCATCCATGTGGATGCGCCGATCGAGCTGGTCTGGCGCGTGCTCACCGATCCGGCGCACATGTCGCAATGGATGGGAGAGCCGGAAATGCGGGTAACCGTGGAGACCGACTGGCACGTGGGCGGTTCCATCGCGATCCGCGGGTTCCACCACGTAGCGTTCGAGAATCGCGGCGTGGTGCTGGTGTTCGAGCCACCGCACGCACTGGGTTATCACTATCTGAGCTCGCTGTCGCGGCTGGCCGACGAACCCGGCAACCACACGCACCTGCGTTTCGAGCTGGCGGAAGAGGACGGCGGCACCACGCTCGCGCTGACCGCACACGGGTTTGCGACCGACGCAATCTTCCATCACACCGCGTTCTACTGGGCCGGCACCCTGCACGTGCTCAAGGCCTACGCCGAGCGCCCGGGCCGTGAATGAGCGGGACGGGCCACCCGCCCGTCCCGCCCACTCCGGTCCATTTACTCGCTGCGGTCGTAGGAGAACTGGATGCCGGCGGTTCCGCCGGTTTCGATGAACAGGTTCATGAAGGCCGGCACGGTCTGCTGGCGGTTCCAGTCGCGCTGCAGTTCGCAGAACAGCTGCGGCACGCTGATCAGCTTGCCGCCGGCCTGCTCGATCCGGCGCAGCGCGGCCTCGTGCGCAACCAGCGAGGTACCGCCGACCGCGTCGGCGACCACGTAGACCTCGTAGCCTTCCTTCAATGCATCGAGCGCGGGGAAGGTCAGGCAGGCCTCGGTCCACAGCGCGGTCATGATCAGCTTGCGGCGTCCGGTGGCTTCCACCGCCTGGCGGAACTCCACGTCCTCCCAGGAATTGATGGTGGTGCGGTCGTAGGTGGGGAACTTGTCCAGCACCTTGCGCAGCTGCGGAATCGGCGGCTTGTTCAAGCCGGTCTTGACGTTGACGGTCGAGTGCACGATCGGAAGACCGTAGGCCACCGCGGCCTTGGACGCGCCGACGATATTGTTGACCAGCAGCTGGCGATCCATCGAGGCGATGGAGTTCACCTGCACGGGCTGGTAGTCGATGATGATGAAAGCCGCGTTCTGCGGGGTGAGCAGGTGATCAGTCTTGGGATCACGGATGGGTTCACTGGCCATGGCAAAGCTCCTGTGGATGGTCCGGCAATGCCGGAGGGAAGCATCGCGCCGCCGCGGGGGAGGAGAACGGCGTCGCGATGCGGGAAACGGAACCGGACGTGCCGGCTCCAACGGGTTGCGTTGCTCAGGCGCGCTGGGAATCCAGCGCCTCGTGGGTCTTCTGCACGTCCTGGGCCTTGGTGTAGCTTTCGATCAGCAGCTGGTAGTTCGGGAAAATCTGCGTATAGATCCCGGCCCATTGCCCGGCGTCGTCGCGATGCCAGGTCTTCTGCAGTTCGGACGCCACCGCGGCGGTGTCCATCGGCACCACGCCGGCCTGCACCACCCGCGCCAGGGTGATTTCCTCGGCCATCTTCGAGTAGGTGCCGGAAGCATCGATCACCGCGAACACCTGGTAGCCGTCGGCGACCGCGGCGATCGACGGGAACGCCATGCACACGCTGGTGATGGTGCCGGCGATGATCAGTTGCTTGCGGCCGGTCGCCTTCACCGCAGCGACGAAGTCCGGGTTGTCCCAGGCGTTGATCTCGCCCCGGCGGGCCACGTACTGCGCGTGCGGCGCGGCGGCGTGGATTTCCGGAATCAGCGGGCCGTTCGGCCCCTGTGGCACGGAGGCGGTGGCGATCACCGGCAGTCCGGCGAGGGTCGCCATCTTCGCCAGCGCGGTGGCGTGCGCGCGCACCCGGGTGAACGGCATGTCGCCGATGGTCTGGAACAGGCCGCTCTGGTGGTCGATGAGCAGCATCGCGGCGTTGGCGGGATCGATGATCGGCTTGGCGCCGTTGAAGTTGGCGGGAAGGCTCATGGGGAAAACTCCGATGGGGGAGGACGGGCGGTCATCGCCCGGCGAGGGAAGAGGCACCCGCGACGCGGGCGCCTCCGGGGTTCACTGCGCGATCCGGCCGAAGCTTCCGCGGTTGAAGTCGTCGATGGCCTGGACGATCTGGTCCTGGGTGTTCATCACGAACGGGCCGTAGCCGACGATGGGCTCGTCGATGGGCTCGCCGCTGAGCAGCAGGAAGGTGGCGTCGGACTCGGCTTCGACGAACACGTCGGCGCCATCGCGATCCAGCACCACCAGCTGCGCCTCGTGCGCGGTTTGCTTGCCGTTGACGCGCAGCGCGCCCTTGAGCACGACCAGCGCGAGCGTGCGGCCCTCGGCGACCTCGAACGTGGTGCCGTGACCCTGCCGCAGGCGCACGTCCCACACGTCCATCAGGGTGAAGGTGCGCGCCGGACCGTGGTGGTCGCCATGACGACCCGCGATGACCCGCACGCTGCCGGCCTCTTCCGGCAGCGCCACCGTCGGGATGTCGGCGTCGAGCAGGGTCTGGTAGCCCGGCGCGGACATCTTGGCGTCGGCCGGCAGGTTCACCCACAGCTGCACCATGTCCAGGGTGCCGCCGCTGCGGGTGAACTCCGGCGAGTGGTATTCCTCATGGAGGATGCCGGAGGCGGCGGTCATCCATTGCACGTCGCCCGGGCCGATGCGGCCGCCGGCGCCGGAGGAATCGCGATGCTCCAGCTCGCCCTCGTACACGATGGTCACGGTCTCGAAACCGCGATGCGGATGCTGGCCGACGCCGCGCGGATGTTCCGCCGGCTCGAACCGGTACGGACCGGCGTAGTCGAGCAGCAGGAACGGGCTCAGGTGGCGACCGTGGGTCTGGTAGGAGAACAGCGAGCGGGCCGGGAAGCCGTCGCCGACCCAGTGCGGACGCGGGGCGCCGTAGACGCCGAGGACCTTTTTCATGGTGGACTCCCGCCCGGGGGCGCCGGGCATGATTTGCGATGGCGGCCACATTAGTCCTGGGACGATGGACCCGGTAGTCGGCAAGATTTATCCTCAGAGTCCTACTGGGTGAACGATGACCGCCATGGTCCCGACCGATCTCAACGACCTGTTCTATTTCGCCCAGGTGGTGGACCACGGCGGTTTCGCCCCCGCCGGCCGCGCGCTGGGGGTGCCCAAGTCCAAGCTCAGCCGGCGCATCGCGCTGTTGGAGGAACGCCTGGGCGTGCGCCTGATCCAGCGGTCCACCCGCCGCTTCTCGGTCACCGACATCGGCCAGGACTACTACCGCCACTGCAAGGCGATGATCGTGGAGGCCGAGGCCGCGCAGGAGGCGATCGAACTCACCCGCTCCGAGCCGCGCGGCGTGGTGCGCATCGCCTGCCCGGTCGCGCTGCTGCACGCGCGCGTCGGCGCGATGCTGGCCGATTTCATGGCGGAGAATCCCAAGATCACCGTGCTGCTGGACGCGACCAACCGCCGCGTCGACGTGGTCGGCGAAGGCATCGACGTGGCGATCCGCGTGCGCCCGCCGCCGCTGGAGGACAGCGATCTGATCATCCGCGTGCTGGCGCAGCGTTGCTGGAACGTGGCCGCCAGCCCGCGCCTGTTCGAGAACAGTCCCGTACCGGCGACGCCGGCGGACCTGGCGCTGTATCCCACCCTGGATCTCGGTCCGTTCCACCGCGATCACAGCTGGCAGTTCACCGATCGCCAGGGCACCCTGGCCACCGTCCACCACGAACCGCGCCTGGTCACCGACGACATGACCGCCATCCGCATGGCCGCGGTCGCGGGGGTCGGCATCATGATGCTGCCGACCATGATGATGTGCGACGAACTCGCCGACGGCCGCCTGATCCGCCTGCTGCCGGAATGGCAGCCCAAGCACGGCATCATCCACGCGGTGTTTCCGTCGCGGCGCGGGTTGGTACCTTCGGTGCGCAGCCTGATCGACCACCTCGCGCAACGGTTCCAGGCGCTGGAGGAAGACTGAGCGACGCCGGCCCGGCGGTGACGCGGCATCCGCCGGCATAATCGGGGCATCGCCCACCGTCTGCGCCACGCATGTCGAATCCTTCCCCGCCCTCGCCCGTCGACCTGGCCACCCGCGAAGCCGCCGTGGCGCTGGCCGGCGCGTTCTCCGCCATCACCGGCGAACGACGCGACGAGGCACTGACGTGGCTGGGGCGCGCGGAGGCGCAGGGATCGCGGATGGCCGCCGCGCTGCACGGACACCTGTCCGATGCGGGTCCGGCCAGCGCCTACGAAGCCCACGAGGCGTTCCAGGCCTTCATCCGTGGCGGCGACAACGTGCCGCTGTACCACGCGGTCAGCCACGCGATGGCCCGCCGCCTTGAAAATCCGCGCGTGCGGCGCTTGCTGGACATCGGCGCCGGAGACGGCATGGCCCTGCTGCCCGCGCTGCGCGCGGCGGCACCGGTACCGGCAGAGGTGGACGTGGTCGAACCGCAGGACGGCCTGCGTTCGGCGCTGCAACGAGGATTCGCGGAGGCGGCGCCGGGAAGCCGGCTGTCGGTGCACGGCACCACGTTGCAGGCTTTCGCCGACAGCCTGGATCCCGCCGCGCATTGGGACCTGGCCCAGTCCAGTTTCGCCCTACAGTCGCTGCCGCCAGACGAGCGCGTCGAAGCGCTGCGGGCGTTGCGCCCGCACGTGGACACACTGGTGCTGGTGGAGTTCGACGTGCCCGCGCTATCCCACGGCAGCGACGCCTACTTCCTGTCCGTCGCGCAACGCTACGAGCGCTGCCTGGCGCAGTATGGCGGTGATGCGGATCTGATCGCGCGCGGTTTCCTGGCACCGATGCTGGCCGGCCAGCTGCGTCGTGACGTGGCGCCGTCCAACTGGGAGCAGCCGATCGCCGCTTGGCAACGCGAGTTCGAGCAGGCCGGCTACCGCCTGCGCGAAGCCCGGCATCTGTATGACTACAGCTGGTCGCCGGCCTGGTGGCTGGAAGTGTCCGCGCGTTGATGCAGCCGGATTCCCGTAGGAGCGACGTGAGCCGCGACCGGGTTCGGGACGCGTCCAGGTAAAGCTCGCGACTTACGTCGCTCCTACAATCGCCTTTGGGAAAACTGCCATCATCGGGTCATCGCGGCGGGGTTCGATCAGGGGGTGGGCGTGGCCTCCCCCGTGCCGCGACGATCTGGAGCCCTGTCCTTGAACCACCCGCCCTCCTCCGGTTCCCGCACGACGCCATCGGGCGCGATCGCGATCTTCCTGGTGTTCCTGCGCCTGGGCCTGACCTCGTTCGGCGGACCGCTGGCGCATCTGGGCTACTTCCGCACGGAATTCGTCCAGCGGCGACGCTGGCTGGACGAGGATGCGTTCGCCGGCCTGCTCGGCCTGTGCCAATTCCTGCCGGGTCCGGCGAGCAGCCAGCTGGGTTTCGCGCTGGGTTGGCTGCGCGGCGGCTGGGCCGGCGCGCTGGCCGCGTTCCTGGGCTTCACCCTGCCCTCGGCGCTGTTGATGTACTGGCTGGCGCTGCATGCGCCGCGTGCGGCCACCACGCCGATCGGGGCCGCGCTGGTGCATGGCCTCAAGCTCGTGGCCGTCGTCGTGGTCGCGCATGGACTGTGGGCAATGGCGCGCACGCTCACCCCGGACCTGCGCCGCGTCGCGCTGGCGCTGGCGGTGGCCATGCTGGTGCTGCTTGCACGCGATCCCGCCT
>NZ_JANJUE010000368.1 GCF_024710765.1 Pseudoxanthomonas sp. | reverse complement strand
TTTGCCATCCAGGATGGTAGCGAGGCCGCGGCGCTGCATCTCCTGAAGGAGCTTCTTGAGATTCGCTTCTGAGATAGGCTGGTTCGTGCGTTGCTTGATGAGCGCCTGAATGGTGCTCGTCAAGGTCGCTTCCTTGCGTGGCCGCGAGTTGCCGCGTTTGCGCAGGTCCGCGAGCACGAGTGCGAGCCTGTCCTGCTGAGTCTTGCTCACGGTGGGAAGCGGGGCGACGGGGCTGGCGCCGTTCGCGGGCAGGGGTTTGGCCACGCTGCCGCCGCCGACCTCCGGCCCCACAGGCGTTTCCGGCGCCGATAGTACGAGCGGGGAGGGGGCTGGAGCGGGGACCGGTTCTCGATTCTTCGGGCACTGAAAATCACCGTGCTGGTTCAGCACAATCTGGATTTTCTCTTTTATCGATTTCGAGCCAAGAAGGCTGTTCAGTGTGCGGCAGCACGCTACGCAGTTGTCCTCACCATTCGTGCCGCCATTTGCACTGGCGACAAGGTGCTCGATGGAGGCTTCTGCGCGGGGCAGAGGCTGCTTGCAGAAGAAGCAAAGGCCCCCTTGGACGAACAGAAGGCGGTCGAGATGTGGGGTGCTCATGCCGTGATTCTATGAGCACTCCTGCATGTCATCAATTGCGGTCCAGCTTCCACCGGGGCTCCGCGGCGCGGGAAGGTCGCGAAGCGGGGGCGACTGCGGCGGAACGCGATAGGACGGCACCTTCTCCTCCACCTCCCACTTGAATCGGGGCGCCAAAGCCATCTCTGGGTGCACTGGCGAGTGCTTCAATGGTGTAGGGCGGCCTCGGCGCGTGCCCCCGGCCTGCCAAGACGAGCGGAGATCATTGACGCCTGCGTTCCCGCTCGTCAAGACCCCGGGTTTCGAGCCTCGAAGCGAACCCGCCGAGCCGGCCAACGAGCCGGCGTAGCTTACTGGGTCGTGTTGACGAGCAGCAGCGGCTCGCCGCAAGCTACCTCGCTTGCTCGTCCTGGCAGGCCTGCCAAGCTGACGCAGCGCCTCGCAGTCAAGAAACCGGAGCGCGCTGAA
>NZ_JANJUE010000140.1 GCF_024710765.1 Pseudoxanthomonas sp. | reverse complement strand
ATTCCGGTGATCTGCCCGCCGGCAACGACGGCCTGGGCCTGGGCCTGCTGGGCGTGACCGGCGATCAGATGGTCGACGCCGACACCTACGCGCGGATCAAGGCCGAGACCCTGAAGACCGTGCGCGGCACCGTGCAGGCGGACATCCTGAAGGAAGACCAGGCGCAGAACACCTGCATCTTCAGCACCGAGTTCGCCCTGCGCATGATGGGCGACATCCAGCAGTACTTCGTCGACAATGGCGTGCGTAATTTCTACTCGGTGTCGATCTCCGGCTACCACATCGCCGAAGCGGGCGCGAACCCGATTTCGCAGCTGGCGTTCACCCTGTCCAACGGCTTCACCATCGTGGAGTACTACCTGGCGCGCGGGATGAGGATCGACGACTTCGCGCCCAACCTGTCGTTCTTCTTCAGCAACGGCATGGATCCGGAGTACACGGTGATCGGCCGGGTGGCCCGCCGCATCTGGGCGCGCGCGATGCGCGAGCGCTACGGCGCCAACGAACGCAGCCAGATGATGAAGTACCACATCCAGACCTCGGGCCGCTCGCTGCACGCCCAGGAAATCCAGTTCAACGACATCCGTACGACGTTGCAGGCGCTTTACGCGCTGTTCGACAACTGCAACAGCCTGCATACCAACGCCTACGACGAGGCGATCACCACGCCGACCGAGGAAAGCGTGCGCCGGGCGGTGGCGATCCAGATGATCATCAACAAGGAACTGGGCCTCAATTTCAACGAAAACCCCTGGCAGGGCAGCTTCGCGGTCGAGTACCTGACCGACATCGTCGAGGAAGCCGTCTACAAGGAGTTCGAGGCGATCAGCGAGCGCGGCGGCGTGCTGGGCGCGATGGACACCATGTACCAGCGCGGCAAGATCCAGGAAGAGTCGCTGTACTACGAGCACAAGAAGCACGACGGCAGCCTGCCGCTGGTGGGCGTCAACACCTTCCTGCCGAAGGAGCACGGCGGCGAGATCGCCACCGAGATCGAGCTGATCCGCTCGACCGAGGAAGAGAAGGGCCAGCAGATCACCAACGTGCGTGCCTGGCAGGCTTCGCGCAACGGGCTGGCGCCGGAAGGCGAGACCGACCATGGCCATTCCACCGCGTTGGAAGAGCATGCCGACGCCGAGGTGCACGATGGCCATGGCCTGGCCTACCTGCAGAAGGCCGCGCGGGATCGCCGCAATGTCTTCGTCGCCCTGGTCGAGGCGGTGAAGACCCATAGCCTGGGCCAGATCAGCCACGCGTTGTACGACGTGGGCGGAGAGTACCGCCGCAACATGTGACCTGAACGGAAATCCACGGGCGACGCCGGAGGGTTCAAATCCGATGACGCCCGGCGCTCGTGTTTGCCGGTAGTGGATATGCAGGCCAGTGGTGGCCTGCATCACCCCATACCGAGGAGACACCCACATGCGCAAGTTCATCGTCAGCTCCACTTCCCTGGCCGGCCTGCTGCTGGCCGGCGCCGCGATTGCCGGCGGCCCCATCAATCCGCCGCCCGCGTCGTGCGCGGTGGACGAGGTCTACAAGTGCCAGAACATCGGCGGCCAGACCTACTGCAAGTGCGCCAAGCGCGATCTCAGCGCCGCGCCCCAGCGCGGTGACGATCCGCGCCGCCTCAAGGGCAAGCCGCAGCACCTGGTCAACCATGGCGCCGGCGCGACCGGGCAGACGCCGACCGCGCCGCAACCGGCGCCGCGCAAGGCGGACCAGCGCTGAGAAAAGGCGGGAGAGGGCGCCTGGCGCCCTCGTTCCCCGCAGGCGGGGTTCACATCAGCAGGCAGTCCATCCCGTCCAGCGCGATATGGATGAGCAATCCGATGCCGAACCAGCGCGTCGTGCGTGGCACGACCAGCGCGCCGTACACCAGCATCGCCGGCCAGGTGTGCAGGGGATGGAAGCCCAGGCTGCAGCGGCCGGGCGCGTAGATCGGGTCCGCGAGCAGATGATCCAGATCGATCAGCCAGCCGGCCAGCATCCACAGCGCGGCGCGTTTCCATTCGCGTGGCCAGAACAGCCGCGCGACCACGAGGGGTACCGCCGCGTGCAGCAGCAGATGGAGCCAGGGGCGGAGTTCGAGGTCGGGCATGCAGCCAGTCCCAAGGCAGGGCGTCAGGCCCGGTTCGCCAGCCAGCGATCCAACTGGTTGGCGAACGCTTGGCGATCACGGGCGTTGAAGGCGGCCGGCCCGCCGGTCTGCACGCCCGCGCCGCGCAACTCGTCCATGAAATTGCGCATCGACAGCCGCTCGGCAATGTTGTCCCGGGTGTAGCGGTCCCCACGCGGATTGATGGCCTGCGCGCCATTGGCCAGTACCCGGGCGGCCAGCGGTATGTCCTGGGTGACCACCAGATCCCCGGCGCGCGCGCGTTCGGCGATGGCGTCATCGGCCACGTCGAAGCCGCCCTGCACCTGCAACGCGCGGATATAGCGCGAAGGCGGCGTGCGCAGCCATTGGTTGGCGATCAGGGTGACCTGCACGCGGGCGCGCTCGGCTGCGCGGAACAGGATCTCCTTGACCGGGGCGGGGCAGGCATCGGCATCCACCCAGATACAGGCGGGGGCCGGCCCGGCGTCGTCGTTGTTCATGGCCCGGTGCTTCCGGGCGTGGCGGCATCCAGTGCTGCGGGCAGAGGCATGGGCGTCGTGGTTCCTGTGGCGGGCCATTCTTGCATACCGGACGCTGCTGGCCGGCACGCAATGAAGCAGGCGCGACCGGCCGCGCGACCGGCCGCGCGGCCGGAAAGCGGGACCAGCGCGGGGACGGGGGCTTTACGCGGACTGTGGGAGGGTGTCGATTTCCGGTATCCCGGACCGTCGAAAGAGAGAGAGAGAAACCCATCCACAGGAGCCATCCGCATGTCCCTGGCAAAGCCCATCACTCCGCATCTCTGGTTCGACACCCAGGCCCGCGAGGCCGCTGATTTCTACTGTTCGCTGTTCCCGGATTCAAGGATCGATTCCCTCGTCCGGCTGCGCGACACGCCCTCCGGCGACTGCGACCTGGTGTCGTTCACGCTGGCCGGTCAGCCGTTCATGGCCATCAGCGCCGGCCCGGTGTTCACGTTCAATCCCTCGATTTCCTTCCTGGTCCATTTCGACCCGGCGCGCGAGCCCGACGCCCGCGCGGCCCTGGATGCGGCCTGGGCCAGACTCATCGAGGGCGGCAAGGCGCTGATGCCGCTGGACGCGTACCCCTTCAGCGAGCGCTACGGCTGGGTCCAGGACCGCTACGGCCTGTCCTGGCAGCTGATGCTCAGCCCGCCGGGCGCGCCGTCGCGGCCACGCATCGAACCGGCGCTGATGTTCACCGGCGAGGTGTACGGCAAGGCCGAGGAGGCGGCGACGTTCTACCGTTCGGTGTTCGACGACTCCGAAGCCGGGCAGATGGCCCGCTACACCGAGGACACCGCCAACGATCGCGCCGGCACGGTGATGTTCTCCGACTTCCGCCTCGGCGATACCTGGATGGCGGCAATGGACAGCGGCTATCCGCACGGCTTCGGGTTCAACGAAGCCATTTCCTTCCTGGTGACCTGCCGCGACCAGGCCGAGATCGATCGCTATTGGGCACGGCTGTCGTCGGTGCCCGAATCCGAACAGTGCGGCTGGTGCAAGGATCGCTTCGGCCTGTCCTGGCAGGTTTCGCCGCAGGTGCTGGACGAGTTGATGACCTCGGGCGACGAGGCCCTGGTGGCGCGGGTGACCCGGTCCTTCCTCGACATGCACAAACTCGACGTCGCGAAGATCGAGGCGGCGGCACGCGAGGCCTAGCCGTGGCCCGGACAGGAGCGGACACGATCCGCTCCTGTCCGAAGCGGGCTTCGGCTATGGCCGCTTCCTGTAGGTAATCTCCATCATCTTGGCTTCCTTGCCATCAGGACCGGGCGCATACATTTCCAGCACCTCGGTACGTTTGTCGTGCCAGCGGCTGACCATGCGCGAGGTCACCGGTTTCTTGCTGACCGGATCGTGGTAGGTGCCGGTGTAGGTGCAGGTCTGCTCGGCGTCGCAGGTGCCTTCGCTGACCATCAGGCCAGTGCTCATGCTGTCGTTCCAGATCGCCCAGTACTTGCCCGCGACGTTGTCGTAGCCATGCAGGCCCTGGCCGCTGAAGGCCTGGCCCATCATCTGCGAACTCACTTCCTCCACCTGGACGCGGCCGCCGAGGATCATCCTGCGGGTGGCGGTGCCGGTATCGGTGCTCGGCGGCGCATCGGGGCTGTGCCAGCTCTTCACGGTCAGGTCATAGGTGCCGTCCAGCGCGGCCAGTCTCCGGTGTTCGGCACCCGGCGTGCCGGCTTTCTGGAAGGCTTCCATCATCGCCTTCATCTCGGGCGTCATGGGCGGTGCCTTGTCGTCCTGCGCCGAGGCCGAAGCAGCGGGCAGCAGGCAGGCGAGGGCGAGGGAAAGAATGGAACTGCACTTCATGGCAGGACCTCCGGAACATGGCCAGATTGCGGTGGGCATGGGGGTGCGCCGTATTTGCACCAGTCCGCGCTCAGTTGGCGTGAAGGCGGACGTCCGTTCGTCAGCAATGGACAAACTTGTGGACGTGGCGCACGACCGGCCGTCCAGACCGCGTGCCCGCGCGACCCTGCTAAAGTGCGGCTCCTTTTCCGCTCCCGCCCGCCGCATACGCATGAACACGACCGACCGCTTCTATCCCATCGGCACGCCCGGCCAGCCTTGGGGCGCCGCCGAGAAAGCCGAATGGCGCGCCCGCCAGACCGTCCAGCGCAGCTACGCCGCCGACGTGCTGGCGGTGATCGAGCGCCTGCGCGCGCGGTTCGACGTGGCGCAGTACGGCGAGCTGGACTACGGGACGGATGGCCGCTACCCGCTGTTGGCCGTGCGCAGCCGCGACTGGGATCCGGCGCTGCCGGTCATGCTGGTAACCGGCGGCATCCACGGCTATGAGACCAGTGGCGTGCATGGTGCGCTGCAGTTCCTCGAACAGCACGCCGCGGACTACGCTGGTCGCGCCAACCTGCTGGTGGTGCCGTGCGTGAGTCCGTGGGGCTACGAACGCATCCATCGCTGGAATGCCGACGCGCTCGACCCGAACCGTTCCTTCCGCGACAACAGCCCGGCGCAGGAGTCGGCCGCGCTGATCCGGCTGGTCGCACCGATCCGCGACGTGGTGGCGATGCACATCGATCTGCACGAGACCACCGATACCGACGAGAGCGAATTCCGGCCCGCGCTGGCGGCCCGCGACGGCAAACCGTTCGAGCCGGGCGGGATTCCCGACGGTTTCTACCTGGTCGACGACAGCGGGAACCCGCAGCCGGATTTCCAGCGGGCGATCATTGCCGCCGTGGAGAAGGTCACCCATATCGCCCCGGCCGACGCCAGCGGCGAAATCATCGGCTCGCCGGTGGTGGCGCCGGGCGTCATCGAGTACGCGTTCAAGCCGCTGGGCCTGTGCGCCGGGGTGACCAACGCCCGCTATACCACCACCACCGAGGTCTATCCGGACAGCCCGAAGGCGACCCCGGAACAGTGCAACGACGCCCAGGTGGCGGCGGTGCGCGCGGCCATCGACTACGCGCTGGCCCGTGCTTGAAGCCCACCGGTCGCGGCCCCATTTCACTCCGTGAACATCGTTCCAGGCACCGGGTTAACCTCATCCGGTGACACCGCAGGAGGGCAGGGCCATGGCAACCGGATGGGCCGGCGACGGCGCCGTACAGGATCAAATCGACGCGACCGTGAAGGACGCGATTGCGCGTGCGCGCCGGAACCTGCCGACCGGCCCCAGCCTCAGCCATTGCGAGGAGTGCGACGCGCCGATTCCGCCGGCGCGCCAGAAGGCCGTGCCCGGCGTGCGCCTGTGCGTGACCTGCCAGGAAGCGGCCGATCAGGCCCAGGAGCAGGGCCAGATGTACAATCGGCGCGGGAGCAAGGACAGCCAGTTGCGCTAGGGCGGACTGACCGGCAGGACTGCCGCAAACGCGGAATGAGCTTCAGCGGGGAGACTCGTCCACGGCGTCTTCTGCCGTTTCTTCTTCTTCGCCTTCCGGGCCGACCCACCAGTTCCCGCCTTCCCGGTACTCCGGGACCGGGCATTCGCGGGTTTCGATGGCATCGACCGAACGGCCGGGTGCCTGCGATGCCCAGCCCTGCAGCAGGGCTTCGATCGAGTGGCGGCTTTGCGCGGCGATGCCGAGATGGCGTTCGACCCGCCAGCCATCGTCCGCCTCGTCCTTTTCTGCGTGACGATGGGGAGCGCCATAGCTGCAGCGCATGCAGTAGTTGCGGATGCTGCCGGTCCAGTCTTCGGTGTAACCAAGCCCGGGCACGCTGGCCGCGAGCAAGGCTTCGAGGTCGTCGGGGCCGGGACAGGAAGCGAACACCACGAAGGTCTGGAATTCGGAGGCGACCAGCCGTTCCAGTTCGTTGAAGACCGGCACTTCGCGTTCGCCATCGAGGCGACTGCCCGTCGATGCGCCGTCATGCAGCACGATGTCGCCGAAGCGATGCCCGCTTTCGGGCAGGGGAACGTTGAGCAGGCGGGCACGGACCGGATCGATGCGCCGCATGAATACCGTTTCGCCGGCATGCCAGGGGTTCAGGCGGACCACCGCAACGCCATAATCGCCTTCGATGGGGCCTTCGCCTTCCTGCACGCGGACGCCACAGTCGGCCCACAAGCGGCGGGCCTGCGCCCATTCACCCAACGCGGTGGCCGCGATGGCGGCATTCCAGTGCTCTGCCTCGTCCATCTCATCCGCAAGCTCGATTGCGCGCAGGTTGTGGTGCAGCGACACCGGCCAGTCCAGCAGGTACTTGTGCGCAAGTCCGCGCATGTAGTGGTAGTAATGCTGGTCCGGTCGTTGCGCGAGCAGGCGTTCGAACGCGAGCGAAGCCTCGCGCAGATCGCCTCGGTGCATGGCGTCGTAAGCCTTTGCGTGCAGGGCGGCGAGTGCTTCCGGGGAGGAGTCGGTCATTGTTGTCCGTGATTCGGATGGCGCGTGCATTATGCCCCCGGCAATGACCGGAGCGGATTGCCTATCATGTGGCCTTCAATGGCCGTGATGCGTCCGCGCCGGTACAGGCGCGCAAGAGGAGGCAGTGGATCGTGGCGAACCATCAGGATGATCTTTTCGGTAGTGCGCCGCAGCCGCTGCACCGGCTTTTCTTCGCACTGCTGCCCTCCGCAGCGGAACGCATGCAGGTGGCCACCGTGGCGAGCGGACTGCGTGCCACCCATCCGCAGACGCGCTGGGTGAATCCAGAGCGCTATCACTTGACCCTGCACTACCTGGGCGAAAGCAGCGGTCCGCGCGAGGACTGGACGGTGCGGGCACGGCAGGCGGCGGATGGATTCACCGGCGAGGCGTTCGAACTGCAACTGGACCATCTCCTGGCGCTGGGCAATCCACGGCGACCGGCGCTGACGCTGGCGGCTTCGTCGTCCTCCCCGAAGTTGACGCGCTTCTGGCGCGGATTGCAGGAATGCCTGATCCGCGCCGGCTTCAAGGATCATGTCGGCAGGAATTTCATTCCCCACCTCACCCTGGGGTACGGCGAACCGCAGCCGGCCACGCCGGAAGTCGCCCCCATCAGCCTGGCGCCCTCGGGATTCACCCTGGTCCGGAGCGTGGAAGGGCAGGCCGACTACACCTTCCTCGGCCGCTGGCCGCTTCGCGCTCCCTGACGCCAGTGGCGGTCAGCGCGGCTGCGGCCCAAAGATGCTTGGTTCGCGTGGCCGTCGCAGGCGCTCGAGCTTGGCCTGGTATTGCGCACGGGTGGCGCCTTCGGTGAGCACCTGCGCCTTTGCCAGTGCGCGGCCGGCGCGTCGTGAATCGCCCAGATGCAGGTAGGCACGCGCCAGGCCCTGGTAGAACCGATGTTCCTGGTTGTAGAGGCGGATGGCACGCAGGTAATAACCGACGGCGCCCTTGTAGTCGCCGGAACGCTCGTGCTCCAGGGCCAGCAGGAACTGGTCGAACGGATCGCGGGCGCGCACACGTTCCAGTTGCTTCTGCAGCAGCCTTGCCTCGCTGCCGCGTCCGCTGCGGTTGTAGAACGTGACCAGGTTGAACAGCGCGGAGGAGTAATTCTTGTTCAACGCGAGTGCGTGCAGCAGCAGTTTCTCGGCGCTGTCCATCCTGCCCTCGCGCAATGCGGCGACACCGGCGTTGCTCCAGAACGCGGGATAGTCCGGGCTAAGCGCGCGGGCCCGGGCCAGATAGGCGTTGGCCTGCGGAATCTGGCCCTTGCCCAGCAGATCCACGGCACGGTTGTTGTAGAACATCGCGAATAGGTGGGAGTCGGGGATGGCCTTGGGCGGGTGGCGGGTAATCACTTCGTCCCAGGCCACGTCCACGCTGAAGCGCTGGTGCCCAATGCGGATGCCGGCATTGACGTGGTTGTTGCGGTAGACGGTGTTGCCCTCCTGGTACCAGGTCAGCACGTCCTCGATTTCCTGCGCGTACGCCTGCAGCCCGTCGGCGCGCGCCAGCGCCACCACCATCAGGGTGAAACTCAGGCAGTTGGCATGGCGCATCTGGTACGCCTGGGCGACCGTGTAGGTGGCGTCCGCGCGGTATTCCATGCCCAGGCCCCCTTCCTTGGAAAACATGAACTCGACCAGCCGATCGAGCCGGGCGGGAGACGGGGGGGCATCGACTTGTGGCATCCACCGGCGGAACTGGGCGTCCAGTTCAGGTGGAATGGCGAGTACCTGTTCGGTCGTGGGGATATCCGGCGGGACAAACGCGTCCGGCAGCGCAGGCTGCGGCGAGAGCGCCAGTGCGGCGGCGAGCAACCACGTGGCCATACGCGTACCTCCACGTCTTCGGCCAAACTCCGGTCGCCGCCAGTCTAGTCCTTTCCGTGGCGGCTGGAGTGAAGGCAGATGCTTCGCGGAGAAACGAGAGCGTGGATTACAGGCCCGTACCGGCCGCGGGCATGGCAAGCTATTCGGATGAAAATCGATGCCGCTGCGCCCGCCGATCTCCCGCGCCTGCTCGAAGTGTGGGAATCGGCCGTACGCGCCACCCACCATTTCCTGGCCGAAGCCGACATCCAGTTGTTCCGGCCGCTGGTCCGTGACGGCTATCTCCCCTCTGCCGAGTGGCTCGCCGTGGCACGGGACGCGGACGGCCAGCCCTGCGGGTTCGTGGGTGTGGAAGCGGGGAAAGTGGAGATGCTGTTCGTCGATCCGGCCCATCACGGGACCGGGGCCGGCAAGGCACTCCTGCGCCATGCCGTCGAGCAGCGGGGCGCGGATCGGGTGGACGTGAACGAGCAGAATCCGGGTGCGGTGGGCTTCTACCTGCACATGGGCTTCCAGGTGGAATCGCGTTCCGAGCTGGATGGACTGGGCAAGCCGTTTCCATTGCTGCACCTGCGCCTGCCGGATGGGGGAGGGAGGCCCGCATGACCGCCGCGACCTGGCTGCTGCCGTGCCCGGACTGCGGCGCGATGAACCGGCTGCCACCCGAGCGGCTCGGCCAGTCGCCGCATTGCGGACGGTGCCATCAACCGCTGTTCCGGGGACATCCCCTGGCGCTGGCGACCGGCGACTTCGACCGCCACGCGCTGCGCAGCGATCTGCCCCTTCTGGTCGATTTCTGGGCGCCCTGGTGCGGTCCCTGCCTGGCGATGGCGCCGCACTTCGAAGCCGCGGCCGCGGTGCTCGAGCCCCGGATGCGCCTGGCCAAGGTGGACACCGAGGCCGAGACCGCGCTGGCGGCACGCTACGGCATCCGCAGCATTCCCACCCTGGTGCTGATTCGGGGTGGCCGCGAACTGGCCCGTCATTCCGGGGCAATGACCCGCGACCCGATCGTGGCCTGGGCGGACCAGGCCCTGGCGGGTGCCTGACCCGCGGGAGGCATGACTTCAGTCGGATACCGGCTCGGCTGCCGTCCATGCCAACATCGGCGGTTACCGTGGTTCCCGCCTTGCACCGACCGGAGTCCAGACACCGATGAAGTCCTCCTGCCTGACGCTTGCCCTGTCCCTGAGCCTGTCCGCGGGCGCATTGGCCGAACAGCCCGACATCACCGACTTGACCCGCGATTCCGGCGTGCCGCGTGCGCCCGAACAGGAAGCGGTCGTATTCGAGCATGCGGACCTGAGTTTCAAGGTCGTGCCGGCGGAGAAAGCCATCCAGGGCGACGCCCGCCTGACCTTCCGCGCCAGGACCCCGATCCAGCGGGTGGTGGTGGATCTGGATCGCAACCTGGCGGTCAGCCGGGTGGAAGCGGACGGCGCCGTCCTGCCGGCCAGCGCCTGGCGCAATCCGGAAGGGCGCATGAGCATCGACCTGCCCGCGCCGGTGGCGGCGCAGCAGCAGGTGAAGATCCGCATCGTCTATGGCGGCAAGCCGCACGTGGCCAAGCGCGCGCCGTGGGACGGCGGGTTCGTCTGGGCGACCGCGCCGACCGGCGAACCCTGGATCGCCTCGGCGGTGCAGGGCGAGGGCTGCGACCTGTTCTGGCCGTGCATCGATCATCCGCAGGGCGAACCGCTGACGGTGGACCAGCACATCACCGTCCCGGCGCCGCTGGTGGCGGCCGGCAACGGCATCGCCCTGGGCATGCAGGAGAAGGATGGCTGGCGTACCTACCACTGGCGCGCGCGGGATCCGAATACCTATGCGATTGCCCTGAACATCGGCCCTTACGAGGAAATGAAGGGCGAGTACCGCAGCCGTTTCGGCAACACCATCCCGCTGCACTTCTGGCACCTGAAGGGGCGCGCGGCGAAGGCGCGCGGCCTGTTCGCCGAGTTCCCGCAGGTGCTGGATTTCTTCGAACGCAACATCGGCCCGTATCCGTTCGGCGACGAGAAGATGGGCGTGGTGGAAACTCCGCACCTGGGCATGGAACACCAGACCATCAATGCCTACGGCAACGACTACAAGAAGGACAAGTACGGCTACGACTGGCTGCTGCAGCACGAGTTCGCCCACGAGTGGTTCGGCAACCAGCTGACCAACGTGGACTGGGACGACATGTGGCTGCATGAGGGCTTCGGCAGCTACATGCAGCCGCTGTACCTGCAGTACCTGCGCGGCGAGATGGAATACCACGCGGCGCTGCTCGACCAGCGCGCCGCGCTCGTCAACAAGTATCCGATCGTCTCCGGCAAGAGCCAGACCGAAAAGACCGTCTACGATCGCGAGCACGGCCCGGGCCTGGACATCTACTACAAGGGCTCGCTGATGCTGCACATGCTGCGCGGGCTGATCGGCGACGAGGCGTTCTTCGCCAGCATCCGCCAGGCCGTGTACGGCACCGACAAGCCGGAGCCGGGCAAGTTCAAGCCGCGCTACGTGTCCACCCGCGACTACATCGAAATCGTCCGCAAGGTGAGCGGCCGCGACTATGGCTGGTTCTTCGACGTCTACCTGTATCGCGCGGCCCTGCCGGAACTGGTGGCCGAGCGCGACGCCAGCGGCCTGTCGCTGCGCTGGAAGACCCCGGACGACCTGCCGTTCCCGGTGCCGGTGCAGGTCCGCGTCGGCGGCGTGGACGGCCAGGTCCGGACCGTGCCGATGGACAACGGCCGAGGCCGGCTGGAACTGCCGGCGGGCGAGACCTACACCCTGGACCCGGAATCCAGGCTGTTGCGCGCCCTGCCGCACATCGTCGAATTCCAGCAGGATGCCGAGGCCCGTCGCAAGGTGGCCGCGGAGGCGGCGAAAGGCAAGCGGGACTGAGTTGCCGGGCGCGAATTCCCGCGGGTCCGGTGCCTTGTCATCGACTTTTTTTGCATTGCGGCGGCCAGACCGTTAGATTTCGCTCTTTGAAACCTTCGGCGGCGCGATGGACGTGCGGGGAAGCCTGGTCTGCGTGGGAACGGGGATGATGCTGGGGGCCCACATCGGCCCACGAGCGCGTAACCACATCGAACAAGCCGATGTGGTTTTCGTGGCCGTGTCCGATCCGCTGGTCGAGCTGTGGATCCAGGGCATGCATCCGGATGTGCGCAGCCTGCAACCGCTGTACGCGGAAGGCAAGTCGCGGCGTGATACCTACCATCAGATGGTGGAGGCCATGCTCGCCGAAGTCCGTGCCGGACGACGCGTCTGCGGTGCGTTCTATGGGCATCCCGGGGTGTTCGCGCTAGCGCCGCACATGGCGGTCGAGCAGGCGCGTGGCGAAGGCTTCGAGGCCCGCATGGAGCCTGGCGTCTCCGCCGAGGATTGCCTCTACGCCGATCTGGGCATCGACCCGGGCACCTTCGGATGCCAGCACTACGAAGCCAGCCAGTTCATGCTCTATCGCCGCCGCATCGATGCTTCGGCCTACCTCATCCTGTGGCAGGTGGGCCTGGCCGGCGACCGCAGCCTGCGCCGGTTCAGCACGTCTTCCGCCGAACGGCAACTCCTGGTCGACCTGTTGGCGGAAGATTATCCGTTGGATCACGATGTCATCGCCTATGAAGCGGCGACGTTGCCGATTGCCTCGCCACGGCGAGAGCGGATCCGGTTGTCCGGGCTCGCCAAGGCGGATCTGAAACAGGAGACCACCCTGGTCGTGCCGCCAGCGCGACGCATGCAGATCAACGCGGGCATGCGCCAGCGGCTGGAAGCGCTTCAGAACGGGGCCTGCGCCTCGTCCGATTAATCCGAAAAACCACCACTCTCAGAGGACGCAACATGTCGAACGCAATCCGGTTTCTTGAAACGCTGGGCCAGGACCCCGCATTGTCACGCATTCCGCCCGACCAACTGCAGGCGATGATTGAATCGCTGGAACTGGATCCCGCGCAGCGCGAGGCGATCCTGCAAGGGGATCTGTCGACGCTCAGCCGATTGGTGGGCGGACGCGCGGAGATGATTGGCCTGATTTGGGAACCGGGTCCGGAAATTCCGCCGGGTGAAGCCCCGGATGCCGATACTCCGGACGAGAATGAGCCGGTGCAGTCGCCCGAGGAAGAATAAGCGGGATCTCCGGACATGCTCTCGCGCCGGTTGCTGGGGACGTGCCTGACGGCCTTGGTGTGGATGACGGTGGCTGCCGCAAATGCGGCCGCCGCCGTCGCCCCGTCGGGCAAGATCGATGCGTGGCTGCAACAGGCGGAGCAGATCAAGAGTTCCGACCCCAAGGTGTTCCAACAGTTGTTGCAGCAATTGCAGCAGGCGCGGGAGCTGGCGACGACCGCGCAAAGGGAACACATCGAGTACCTGATCATCTATGACGTGGCTTTCCAGGGACAATATGAGAAAGCCACGACGCGTGCGCATGCCCTGATCGGAAGCACGCAGGATCCGGAAATGAAGTTCCGCACGGGCGTGTTGATCGCCAATACCGCCACGCTGGGTCGCCAGTTCACCGAGTCACTGCGGTTGCTGGAGACCACCCTGACCTTGGTGGACCAGGTCAAGTCGCGGGATCTTCGCCATCAGGGGCTGGGGGTAGCAGCTTTTACCTATGGCCAGGTCGGGCAACACCAGCTGGCGTTGCGCTATGCGGAACGCATCCTGGAGGACGCGCCGCAGCCGCGGACGCAATGCTTCGCCAATCAGGTGAAGTTTGAAGCGCTCAACAGCCTGGGAACGCTTCCCGGGCAGGATGATTCCATCCTGCAGGCCATCGAGCAGTGCAAAAGCCAGCACGAAATCGCCGCGGTGAACACCATCCGGGTGACGCTGGCGAAAAAATGGGCGAACCAAGGCAAGCGAAGCGCTGCCATCGACTTGTTGCGCAGCAACCTGCAGGAAGTGGAGGCGACCCGCTTTGCCTACCTCATCGCCCAGGTCAAGGCGCTTATCGCCGAGCTGCTGCTGGACAAGGGGGATCTGGGGGCCGCCGAGAGTTTCGCCTCGGATACGATCGCGCAGGGCGGCAGCGACGGCAACATGCCATCGCTGGCGAGCGCTTACCGAACGATGTACCGGATTGCGGAGGCGCGCGACGATTCCGACCAGGCGCTGGTCTATTTCCGACGGTACGCGGAGGTGGACAAGGCCTACCTGAACGAGGTCAAGGCGCGAGAGCTTGCCTACCAGATCGTACGCCAGGAAACACTGGAGAAATCGCAGCAGATCCAGCGGCTGGACAGCCAGAACCAGTTGCTGAAACTGCAACGCAAGGTCGAACAGCAGGCAGCGCAGAACACACGCCTGATCATCGTGCTGCTGGTCTTGTTGCTTGCGACCATCGCGTACTGGGCCTACAAGACCAAACGGGTCCAGATGTCGCTCAAGCACCTGGCGGAAACCGATGCGCTGACCGGCATCTGCAACCGGCACCACTTCACCCAATTGGCGGAGCGGACCCTGAAGCAGTGCGAGCGCAACGGGGAAGAGGTGGCCGTGATCATGTTCGATTTGGACCACTTCAAGTCCATCAATGACCGCTTCGGCCATCCCGCCGGTGATTGGGTACTCAGGCAGGTGGCGCTGGTCTGCCAGTCGCTCTGCCGCCGGATCGACGTACTCGGACGCCTCGGCGGCGAGGAGTTCGCCCTGTTGATGTATGGATGCGACCTGCGCTCGGCGATCCGCCTGGCCGAGGATTGCCGGAGTCGCCTCATCGCCATCAACACCCTGGAGTCCGGCCACAGTTTTTCCGTCACGGCCAGTTTCGGTGTGACCTCGACCGCCGTCTCCGGCTACATCCTGGAACGGCTTCTCTCCGATGCGGACCGCATGCTCTACCGATCCAAGGAACTGGGGCGCAACCGGGTCTCGGCTTACCGGGGCAGGGCCGGGGAACGGGAAGAGGCCAATTCCGGGGCCGACTGGCCGGATCTGGCGGAAGACTCCCTGGTGGGCCAGGCCGGGCGCTCCTTCGGGCACGTTCGCTGAGTCCGCTCGGGCGCCCCCGGTAGCAATGCGCTAAAATCCGCTCCGGGGCGATCCGGAGGGCCGGGTCGGCGGTGTCCATCAGCAAGGGAAGTCCACGTCCAAATGGGGTTGGGTCCGTCTGCATTCATGCCGCATGCGCAGGTGCTGCCCGCCCTTGTTTTGTGCTCGGGCTCCTGACGATGGACCGTATATTCCGAACCAGCCTGCTGTGGTTTGCCCTGCTGTTGCCGGCAGGCGGGGCCATGGGGACATCGCAGCCGGACGCGACCGAATTGCTGGCACAGGCGGAGTCCATCCGCAGCGCCGAACCTGCCAGGTTTTCAGCGCTCATCGACGTATTGCAAAAACGCCGCAGTGAGCTGGAGCCCCGCCAGATCGAGCAGTTGGCGTACCTGGAAATCTATCGTCTGGGGTTTGGCGGGAATTACGACGCCGTGATTCCGCGCCTGAAGGAACTCATCAAATCTGCCCAGGACAGCGACATCCGCTTCCGCGCCAACGCGCTCCTGGTGAATGTGTACACCAAGACCCGCCGGTTCGCGGAGAGCCTGCGCCAGCTGGGCGCGATCCTGCCGCAACTGGACCAGGTGAAAGATCCGCAATTGCGGGTGCATGCATTGGTGGAAGCCGCCTACCTGCACAACGAAATCGGCCAGTATCCACTGGGTCTGCAATACGCCGAACGCATCCTCGCCGAACATCCGGATTCGCGCGCGCGCTGCTTTGCCGAGTACCTCAGGTTCGATGCGATGCGGAACATGGCGACCTTGCCTGAGGACAAGACGCCGTTGCAGGCGGCCATTGCCCATTGCGAAGATGGCGGCGAGCGTCTGCTGGCCAACCACATCCGGGTGATCGTGGCGACGGCGATGGCCTCGGAAAACAAGCGGGCAGACGCCATCAACCTGCTGAGATCGCATCTGGCGGAAGTGGAATCGCTGCGGTACCCCTATCTGGCAGTGCTGGTCAAGGCAACGCTCGCCGAACTGCTGTTCGAGCGCGGTGAACTGAGTCCCGCCGAGAGCTATGCATCGGAAGCGATCGCCCTGAGTGGTTCGGTAGGGGCCAGCACTCAGTCGCTGGTGAGTGCCTACCGTACGATGTACAGGATTGCAGAACGTCGACGGGATACGGAAACCGCGCTGGTTTATTACCGTCGTTACGCGGAGGCCGACAAGGCCTATCTGAACGAGGTCAAGACGCGCGAGCTGGCCTATCAGATTGTCCGCCAGGAGACCTTCGAGAAATCCGAGCAAATCCAGCGCCTGGGCAGCCAGAACCAGTTGCTGCAGTTGCAGCGCAAACTGGAAACCAAGTCCGTGCAGAATACCCGGCTCGTGGTGGTGCTGCTGGTCATGCTGCTGGCCAGCATCGGGTACTGGGCCTATCGCACCAAGCGCACCCAGATGATGTTCAAGCGGCTGGCGCAGACCGACGCACTGACCGGAATCGGCAACCGCAGCCATTTCAGCCACCAGTCCGAGCGTCTGCTGGCGCAGTGCGCGCGCAATGGCCAGGAGGTCGCCCTGGTCATGTTCGACCTGGATCACTTCAAGACCATCAATGATCGCTATGGCCACGCGGTGGGCGACCAGGTCCTCGTGCGGGTAGCCGAACTGTGCCGCCGGATGGAACATCGGAACAGCGTGGTGGGGCGCCTCGGCGGCGAGGAGTTCGCCTTGTTGCTGCCCGATATGGATCTCGCTCGTGCCACCGAGGTGGCCGAGGACTGCCGCCAGCGCATCAGCGACATCGATACCTCGGCGACCGGCCATCGTTTCCAGGTCACCGCCAGCTTTGGCGTGACCACCACCGCGCTCGCCGGATACCCGATCGCGCGGTTGTTCTCGCTGGCCGACCGCATGCTCTACCGATCCAAGCACGAGGGGCGCAACCAGGTCAGCGCCTACGAAGGCGGCTATTCACTGCCGGAGCGCAGGTCGGGCGGGCCGGAGACGGCCCACGCCGATGCCAGTCGATGGGAAACGCAGGGCCAGGAAGCCTGAGTTCACTTCGATCGCGCGGCCGGCCTGGTCCACGCCCCCCACACGCTGCGCTAAGCTTCCCGCCTCGGCATGAGCGATGCCGGTAATTCGAGGAGCTTCACCATGATCCAGCGTTTCGATGTCGGCCCCCGCATGTCGGAAATGGCCATCCACAACGGCGTGGTCTATCTGGCCGGCCAGATTGCCGACGATGCCGGCCAGGACATCCGCGGCCAGACCCGCCAGGTGCTGGCCGCCGTGGACGCGCTGCTGGCGCAGGCGGGCACCGACAAGGGCAAGCTGCTGCGGGTGGAGATCTTCCTGAAGGACATCACCGACTTCGAGGGCATGAACCAGATCTGGGACGAGTGGGTGGTGCCGGGCCATACGCCGCCGCGCGCCACCGTGCAGGCGCGCCTGGCCAACGAGGAATGGCGCATCGAAGTGCTGGTGACGGCCGCGGTCTGAGTTCCGCGGACACCCGCGTGGCGGGCCTTCCCGGCGGGGCCGGCAAAAAAGTTTGACCAATCCGGCAGGCCCGATTAACATACGCGACCCGAGATTCGGGCGGTTAGCTCAGCGGTAGAGCACTGCTTTCACACGGCAGGGGTCACAAGTTCGAAACTTGTACCGCCCACCAGTTGCACACAAGGGCCCGGCGCAAGCCGGGCCCTTGTTTTTGCCTGCGGGTTTGCCCGCGTAGGCCTCCTGCGGCGCCAATCTCAAATCCTGCGACGGCGATGGATTGTCATGTCGGCCCTTACTGGAGGCCGCCCATGTCCGTTCCTGCCCGGCAACTCGCCCGTTCCCACCGCGATCTGCTGCCGGCCGCCGCCGCCGATGGCAGCCGCCTGTCCGAGCGGCTGGCGGCCAAGTATCCGGATCGGGTGACCGGGCAGCTGATGGTGCCGGGCCGGGAGGGGCGCTATGAACCGCTGCCGGCGGGCCTGCCGGAAGGACTGGCGCGAGCCCTGCGCAGTCGCGGCATCGAGCGCCTGTACGCTCACCAGGCCGAGGCCTGGACCCACGCGGCCGCCGGCGAGCATCTGGTCATCGCCACGCCCACGGCCTCCGGCAAATCGCTGTGCTACACGCTGCCGGTGGCGTCGGCGGTGATGGGAGGCAGCGCCAAGGCGCTGTACCTGTTCCCGACCAAGGCGCTGGCGCAGGATCAGGTCAGCGAACTGCTGGAACTCAACGCGGCCGGCGAACTGGGCATCAAGGCGTTCACCTTCGACGGCGACACCCCCGGCGACGCCCGCCAGGCCATCCGTCTGCACGGCGATATCGTCGTGAGCAACCCGGACATGCTGCACCAGGCCATCCTGCCGCACCACACCAAGTGGGCGCAGTTCTTCGAGAACCTGCGCTACGTGGTGATCGATGAAATCCACACCTATCGCGGCGTGTTCGGCTCGCACGTGGCCAACGTGCTGCGCCGCCTGCGCCGGGTCTGCGCGTTCTACGGTTCCTCGCCGCAGTTCATCCTGTGCTCGGCCACCATCGGCAATCCGCAAGCCCATGCCGAGGCGCTGCTGGAAGCGGACGTGCACGCCATCACCGATTCTGGCGCGCCCAGTGGCGACAAGCATGTGTTGCTGTGGAACGCGCCGGTGGTCAACCCCGATCTGGGCCTGCGCGCATCGGCGCGCTCGCAGAGCAACCGGATTGCCCGGCTGGCAATCAAGGCCGGTTTGAAGACGCTGGTGTTCGCGCAGTCGCGGACGATGGTGGAGGTGCTGACCAAGTACCTGAAGGATGTGTTCGACCACGACCCGCGCAAGCCGGCGCGGATCCGCGCCTACCGCGGCGGGTACCTGCCGACCGAACGCCGCCAGGCCGAGCGCGACATGCGCGACGGTCGCATCGACGGCATCGTCTCCACCTCGGCGCTGGAGCTGGGCGTGGACATCGGCAGCCTGGACGCGGTGGTGCTCAATGGTTATCCCGGTTCGATTTCCGCCACCTGGCAGCGCTTCGGCCGCGCCGGGCGTCGCCAGCAGCCGTCGCTGGGGGTTCTGGTCGCCAGTTCGCAGCCGCTGGATCAGTACGTGGTGCGGCATCCGGACTTCTTCGCCGACAGTCCGCCCGAACACGCCCGCATCGCCGCGGACCAGCCGATGATCCTGCTGGATCACATCCGCTGCGCGGCGTTCGAGCTGCCGTTCCTGGCGGGCGAGCACTTCGGCGCGGTGGATCCGGCGCCGTTCCTGGAACTGCTGGGCGAGGACAGCGTCGTGCACCGCGAGGGCGATCGCTATGAATGGATCGCCGACAGCTATCCGGCCAATGCGGTCAGCCTGCGCGCGGTGGCGGACGGCAACTTCGTGGTGGTGGATCGCACCGACGGACGCCAGACGATCATCGCCGAGGTCGATTTCAGCGCCGCGCCGCTGACCCTGTACGAAGGCGCGATCCACATGATCCAGTCCACGCCCTACCAGGTCGAGCGGCTGGACTGGGAGGGCCGCAAGGCCTATGTCACCCGCACACACGTGGACTACTACACCGACGCCATCGATTACACCAAGCTCAAGGTGCTGGAGCGTTTCGATGGCGGCCGCGCCGGGCAGGGCACCTGCCATCACGGCGAGGTGCACGTGGTCCGGCGCGTGGCCGGCTACAAGAAAATCCGCTACTACACCCACGAGAACATCGGCTACGGCCCGGTCAACCTGCCGGACCAGGAAATGCACACCACCAGCGTGTGGTGGCAACTGCCGCCGGAGACCCTGCATGCGGGCTTCGCTTCGCGGCAGGAAGCACTGGATGGTTTCCTGGGCGCGGCCAACGCGTTGCACATCGCCGCGACGGTGGCGGTGATGGCCGAGGGCCGGGATCTGCAGAAGGCGGTGGGCGATGGCGACGGCGCCTGGTTCGCACTGCCCGACGCGCAGGGCAGGGGACAGTTGCGTGGTGGCGAAGGGCAACTGCTGTCGCCACTGGAGGGCGACCGCTTCGTGCCCACCCTGTACCTGTACGACAACTACCCGGGCGGCATCGGATTGAGCGAACCGTTGTGGCGGCGCCAGTCCGAGCTGGTGCGGCGCGCCGGCGAACTGATTGATGGTTGCGGCTGCCGCGCGGGATGTCCGGCTTGCGTGGGGCCGATCCTGGCCGCGGACGAAACCGCCGAAATGACGCCCAAGACGCTGGCGCGACGCGTGCTGGAATTGCTGGCGGCGGCATGAGCACCGCGCTGGAACACCTGCGCCGGCTGCGCCAGCAGTCCGGACACGGCCTGGCCGCCGCATCGCCGACGCCGACACGCACGAAGGAGCAGGATGCGGTTGCGTCATTACGACGGATGCTGGGCGTGCGTACCCGCGCCACCAGGCCACCGCGGGCGCCGGCGCACCAGCGCGGGCTGCCTGGCGAGGAGATCGCCGACGGCCTGCGCCTGATCGAACGGGTGCTGCCCTGGCCAGGGACGCCCGGGACGTTCGATGGCGCGTTCGCGCGCGAGGACGTGTTGCCGGCCGCGGGCCTGCTGTTTTTCGACACCGAAACCACCGGACTCGCCGGCGGCACCGGCACCCGCGCCTTCATGATCGGCGCTTCCGATTTCGTGCCGCAGGGACTGCGGGTGCGCCAGTTGCTGATCGCACACCTGGCCGCCGAGCGCGCCATGCTTGATGCCTTCACCGGCTGGCTGCGTCCTGGCACGCGGCTGGTCAGCTACAACGGCCGCTGCTACGACGCGCCGCTGTTGATCACCCGCTACCGCCTGGCGCGGCGCGGCAATCCGCTGGAGGGCCTGCCGCACCTGGACCTGCTGTATCCCACCCGCCGGCGCTATCGCGGCGTGTGGGAGAACTGCCGATTGGCGACCATCGAGCGGCGCGCGCTGGACATCGTGCGCGAGGACGATCTGCCCGGTTCGGAAGCGCCGGCTGCCTGGCTGGGCTACCTGCGCGGCGGTTCGTCGGAACTGCTGTGCCGGGTGGCCGAACACAATTTCCAGGATGTGGTGACCCTGGCCCGCCTGCTCGCGCACCTGTCGGTCCTGGGACCGGTGGAAGGGCGCGCGCTGCCCGGAATCGCGCCAAAAAATTGACGAATCCGGCGCGCGACACGGCGAGATGAAGCCGGTTGTGTGAAGGGCTGCGCAATATCACGCGATGGCCCTTCAGGAATGTCATCGCGCGGCCGAAAAATCGGTAGATTTTCGCGCGGGCGTGTATCCGGAACAGGGATGCGCCGTCGAGCAACGCCATCGAGCAAAGTTTCAAGGGGAAGTGTCTTGCGGATTCTGTACGTGGGCGATACCGCCTGTTTGCCTGACGATCTGTCCGACTACATCGGCGACATGGGCGACGAATGGAAGGTCGAGTTCGCCGCCGACGGCAACGCGGCCATGTTCGCGGTGGCCAATTCCCCGATCGACGTGCTCATCGCCGGCCCGAACCTGCCGGATTTGCCGCCGGCCACCCTGCTGGGCCAGATCCGCACGCTGCGCCCGGAAACCATCCGCATCGCCCTGCTGGACAACACCGAAGCCGGCCTGTCGCCGCCCATCAAGCTGATTGGCGTGGCCCACCGTTTCCTGCCGTTGCCGCTGGCCTCCGAGACGGTGCTGGAAGCCATCCACAGCCTGGAAGAGCTGCGCGATCTGCTGGACAGTCCGCGCCTGCGCCGTGTCATCGGTCGCGTCGAGCACCTTCCCTCGCCGCCGCACCTGTACTTCGCGCTGACTCGCGCGCTGGAAGACGAGCAGGGCGACAGCACCGACATCGCCCGCATCGTCTCGGGTGATCCGGCGATCGCCGCCAAGGTGTTGCAGCTGTGCAACTCGGCTTATTTCTCCAACGGCCGAGCCATCACCGACCTGCGCGCCGCGGTCACCCGCCTGGGCCTGGCCACGCTGCGTGACCTGGTCCTGGCCAGCGAAGTGTTCTCGATCAAGACCGGCAGCAACGTCGATCGCCTGGCCCTGCAACAGCGCGCACTGATCGCCTCGCGCCTGGCCGCGCGCATCCTGCCGCACACCAGCGCCGAACTCGGTGCCACCGCCGCGCTGCTGGCCGACGTCGGCCTGTTGCTGCCCGGCGTGCGCGACGAGCGCGAACCGCTCCCCGAAGGCGACGACCGTCCCGGCCACACCGAAGCCGGCGCCTACCTGCTCGGCCTGTGGGGCCTGCCCATGCCCATCGTCGAAGCCGTCGCCTTCCATCGCCAGCCGCAGCGCTCGAGCCTGCGCAGCTTCTGGGTCCCCGGCGCCGTGCACGTCGCCGGCGCACTGGCCAGCAACGAGCAAGTCGACGAGGACTACCTCAAATCGCTGGGCGTGCTGCATCAACTGGCCGGTTGGCGGGAGATGGCGGACAACCTGATGGATCGGATGGCGAGCGCGGCTTGAGATGTCGGGTATGTTCCAGTTGCCGCGATGGTGAGAAGAGTGGAAATGGGTACTGGACGCCGCAATGCATTCGATTTCTTGCCGGTAACATTCCTGCGTCTTGTACCTTTTGTTTTAGGTCGATCTGTGACGTTCTGATGATCACAACTCCGCAGGGCCCGATGTGACCCGAGTGCGACATCCATGCGCCCATTGACTTTCCGCGTGCTCGCTCTCGCTATCTCACGCTTTGGCGACCTGGGCGTGAGCGCTACCACTGGGCGGTAATGCGAATTACTTGACGCGTCTGGGCCTCGCCTCCAACATCCGGTCATGGGGACCATCCTTCTTCGGGGTGGCAGGACATGACAAGGAAGGGGCGACGAAGGATGGGTGTTCTAGAACGGACGATGTGCGCGCTGGCATTGGGGGGACTGATCGCACCGGCAGTGCATGCACAGTCCAGCGTCACGATTTTCGATGAGTACAGCAAGCTCATTCAGAGCCGAGAGGTCGTTGGAGCGCTCGGAAATGACCTGTTTGGCGAGCAGGTGAGCATGTACTCCGGTTCACTGGAGTTCCAGCAGACCGACATCAGCCTACCGGGCAACAATGCGTTGCCGATGGCTGTCGGCAGGCAGTTTTCGCCCAATCAGGACATGTATCCCGGCGGGCACTTCGGCGACTGGCAACTAGAAATCCCCCGCATGCAAGCGGTGTTCGATTCCCAGCGCGCCTGGACCGTTCCGGTTGACGTAGGGCACCCAGCCTCTGACGCTTATCTGCGCTGCACGAACTTCGGCGCTCCTCCTGCGGCCACGGGTACCTCGGGCGGGGGAACGTTCGACGCCCAGGAATACTGGCAGGGCAACTTCCTCTATGTACCAGGCTCCGGCC
>NZ_JANJUE010000093.1 GCF_024710765.1 Pseudoxanthomonas sp. | reverse complement strand
CGTGGTGGTGGAATCGCAGACCGAGCGCAGCCAGCACGCCAACCGCGACAAGGCGATGAAGCGCCTGCAGGCGATGCTGGTGGAAGCAGAATTGGAAAGGCGCGCCGCCGCCACCGCCGCCGACCGCAAGCTGCAGGTGGGCAGTGGCGACCGCAGCCAGCGCATCCGCACCTACAACTACCCGCAGGGCCGGATCACCGACCACCGGGTGGAAGGCCTGACCCTGTACGACCTGCCCAACATTCTCGAAGGCGACCTCGGCCCACTGGTCCTTCGCCTGCAGCAGGAACAGCAGGCTGAAGCCTTGGCGCAGCTGGCGCGCGAGGCTTGATGCATTGGCGACGGCCAGCACACCGGATGCCCGCCGCCGCGGGCACGACGAACAAGGGATTCCCATGACGATTTCGATTTCCCGCGCCGGCCCCGCCGACCTCGACGCGCTGGCCTTGCTGTTCGACGCCTACCGCCAGTTCTACGGCCAGCCGTCCGATGTTGCGGCCGCCCGCGATTGGCTGCGCAGCCGCCTGCGGGTGGGCGAATCGATGGTGCTGGTGGCCCGCCGCGGCGCCGACATGGTCGGCTTCGTGCAGCTCTACCCGATGTTCTCCTCGGTCCGGCTGGCCCGCACCTGGATCCTCAACGACCTCTACGTACTGCCGACGAACCGCCGCGGCGGCGTGGCCCGCGCACTGATGGATGCCGCCGCAGACTTCGCCCGCGCCGACGGCGCCGCCGGGATTTCGCTGGAGACCGCGCGTGACAACGCCGCGGCGCGGGCGCTGTACCGCGCGGCCGGCTGGCACGAGGACGCCACGCAGTGGTATTCGCTGGCGCTTTGAGCCGCATCGCAGGCTGATTCCGCAGCACGTCCACGCGGCCGGCCCGACTGACCCCGGCGTGCCCACGCGGCCCGGCGGCAACCGCTCTACACTCGTCGCCTACCTGCCCGCAAAGGAACGACGATGTCGATCGACGCCACCCTGCGATTGCTCAGCAAGGCCCGCGGCCTGTCCGTGGCGGATATCGCCACCGCCATCCCCAGGGCCGGGATCGGTACCGTCAATGCCTGGCTGAAGGGCGAGAAGCTCCCCGGCCGCGACCACATCGACGCGCTGGCGCGGGCCTTCGGGGTACCGGCCAGCGCGCTGCTGTCGGAACTGGCCAGCACCCTCGACCCGGCCCGCACCAAGGGCGAACACGAACTGCTGGCCGCCTACCGCGCCCTCGGCACGCGCCAGCAAGGGGCGCTGCTGGAGGTGGCGCGCAGCATGAAGCCGAAGGCAGCGCGCAAATGAGCCAGCTCAAGCGCAAGCAGTACGAAGCCCTGCTGGAACCCATGCAGGTGGAGCTGGCCAACGCCGCGCGCTGGCTGCAGCACAGCGGCAGGCGACTGGTGGTGCTGTTCGAGGGCCGCGACACCGCCGGCAAGGGCGGCGCCATCAACGCCATCCACGAGCACCTCAATCCGCGCCAGTGCCGGGTGGTGGCACTGCCGAAGCCGACCGAACGCGAAGCCGGCCAGTGGTATTTCCAGCGCTACATCGCGCAGTTGCCCGCGGCCGGCGAGATCACCCTGTTCGACCGCAGCTGGTACAACCGCGCCGGGGTCGAGAAGGTCATGGGCTTCGCCAGCGACGCACAGGTGGCGGCGTTCCTGCGGGCCACCCCGCAGTTCGAGCGGCAGCTGGTCGACGACGGCATCCTGCTGTTCAAGTATTGGCTGGCGGTGGATCAGGCGCGCCAGGAGGAGCGTTTCGCCGAACGCGCGGAGGAGCCGCTGAAGAGCTGGAAGCTCTCGCCCATCGATCTGAAGGCGCGCGAGAAATACGCCGACTACACCACCGCGCGCGAAGCCATGTTCAAGGCTACCCACACCACGGACGCGCCGTGGACGCTGGTCGATTTCAACGATCAGCGGCGTGGCCGCCTGACCCTGATCCGGGATCTGCTGGATCGCCTGCCCGATACCCAGGTGCCGCTGGAGACGTTCGGCCTTCCGCCGTTGAAGGGCAAGCCGCTGAAGGAAAAGTACGGCGCGCTGAAACCGATTCCGCCTTTTCCGATCTGATTGCCGCTCCGGATCATGGGTCCCCGCGACGGGACTGAATGACGCCCATGCGGAATGTGCGTTACATGACGGTTTTCACCGCCGATTCAGTCCATTCTTCCAAGACTCGCCGCACCTGGAAAAGGAGTGCCCCATGAACGTCCACATCCGCCATTCCAAGCCGCTGCTGGCGCTGTGCGCCGGCCTGCTGCTCGCCACCGCTTCGGCCGCCCATGCACAGGTGGTCGGTTACAACTTCCGCACCGGCGATGCCTGGGTGGACACGCGCCTGATCGAGATCAACGACTACGGTTCGCGCTACCGCGAGCCCTTCATCGACGAGATGACCGGCTATTACGGCGCGCCGCGATCGTTGGTGACGGATCTGTTCGGTCGTCGCTGGTCGGCGGGCGACATCTATTACGCCTGCGCCATCGCGCACATCCTGAGACTCCCGTGCATCGACGTGGTCCGCGAATACGATCGCAATCCCGGCCAGGGCTGGGGCGCGATCGCCAAGCGCATGGGCATCAAGCCCGGTTCGTCGGAATTCCACGCGCTGAAGAACGGCTTCTCCCGCACCTATGACCGCTGGGGCTATCCGGTGGCGGTGGATCGCAACGTCCATGTCGACTGGTCCAAGCATGGCCCGGGCAAGGGCAAGCCGGCGCAGGCGGGCAACGGCAACGGCGGCAGCAAGGGTGCCGCACGCTCGTCGCAGGGCAACGCCCATCGCGGCCCGGACAAGGGCCGCAGTGGCGACCACGGCCCGGCCCAGGGCGGTGGCAAGGGCAAGGGACATGGCCAGGGCGGCCAGGGTCAGGGCAAGGAAAAAAGGCAACGGCAGGAAATAAGTCTGCGGACGCCAGATGGAAAAGGCGGCCATCGGCCGCCTTTTCTTGTTCCGTTTCAACCGACCTCGAAACCCGGCGGCACCGGTCCCGTCCACGCCAGCCGTTCCACCCGGTCGACCCGCGCCTGCGGCGGTCCGTGATGCAACCAGCCGGCCAGCGTCTCGATCGCGTCCGCTTCACCGGCGGCAATCACTTCCACCCGCCCGTCGGCCAGGTTCCGCGCGATGCCCGCCAGTCCCAGCCGGCGCGCCTGCTCGCGGGTGGAGGCGCGGAAGAACACGCCCTGCACCCGGCCTTCGATCAGGAAACGCACGGTGTCCATCAACCAGGCTTGCCGGGCGACCGCGCGATCAGCGCTTCCAGATCGCCGGCGGTGACGGGCCCGGCGAACGCCTTGGCGACCTTGCCTTCGGGCGAGATCAGATAGGTCGTGGGCAGCCCGCGCGGGGTGGCGAAATCCGCCGGCGGCGCCATCACGTCGATGACCGCGATGGGATAGACCACCGGGTGTTCCTTCAGGAATGCCTGCATGTCGGCCGGGGTGATGTCCTCGTAGGCCAGGCCGATGACCTGCACGTCCTCGCGCATCGCATCCAGCGCCGACAGTTCCGGCATTTCCTTCAGGCAGGGCGCGCACCAGGTGGCCCAGAAATTCACCACCACCCATTTGCCGCGCTGCGCGGATAGATCGAAACGGCCGCCATCGACGGTGTCGACCGCCAGCGTCGGGATTTCCGCGGTGGTCTCGCGGATCGCCATGCCGTTGCCGGCATCCGTCGCGGGCGCCGGCCCGGAGGCGGGAGCGGTGGCGGCCGGCTTGGCCGGGGCCTCGCCCGGCGTGGAGGGTTTGCAGGCGGACAGGATCAGTGTCGTCGCCAGCAGCAGGAGGGGAACCACTCTCATCGATTGTCCTCGTTGGAATCCAGGTAGATGTCGCTGACCCGGCGCTTGAGCAGTTCGCGCAGCGGCACCCGCAGATCGTCCAGCGCACGGCGCGCGGCGACGCCCAGCGAATCGTCGCGGCACGGCAGGTGCGCCTCGGCGATCGGGATGCGCAGCTGGCAGGCTTCGTAGAGCTCGGCCAGGCTCATGTCGTCGAGATCCCGCGACAGCAGCCACTCGCCCTCCTCGGCCCGCCGCAGCAGGTTGATGTCGGCCAGTTGGCCGAGCATCTGCTGGATCAGCGAGTCGGTCAGCATCGGCTCCAGCACCAGGATCTGGTCGCTGTGCAGCCCCTGTCCCTGCGCGCGCGCTTCGTTGAAGCGTCCGAGCATGCGCAGCAGGCCATAGATTTCGTAGCCCAGCGGCAGGCGCATCGCGACCGGCTGGTAGCGGAACGCCGCCATTGCCGACGCCAGCGACGCGCCCATCAGGATCGCCACCCAGCACAGGTAGATCCACATCAGCAGGATGGGTACCGCGGCGAAGGTGCTGTAGATCTTCTGGTAGGTGTTGAAGCTGCCCAGGTAGAGGCCCAGCCCCCACTTGACCAGTTCCAGCAGGAAGGTGGCCAGCAGCGCGCCGGCCATCGCATAGCGCAGCTTGATGGTCCGGTGCGGCACCACCCGGTAGATCATGGTGATGGCGGCGAACTCGATCAGCAGCGGCGCCAGGGTCAGCACGAAGGTGCGCAGCACCTGTCCTTCATTGGTGGCGAACAGCGGCAGGGCGAAGAAACGCGCCGACATTGCCAGCGATGCGGCCGCCACCAATGCACCGAGGGTCAGCACCGTCCAGTACACCAGGAAGCGGCCGAACTTGGGCCGCGACGAGGCCACCCGCCAGATCCGGTTGAAGGTCGCCTCGACGCTGTTGAGGGTGATCAGCAGGGAAATCACCAGCACGATCACGCCCACCGCGGTCAGCTGGCCGGCGCTGGCCGAGAACTGCTTGATGTAGATCTCGGCCGAACGCGCCGCGTTGGGCACGAAGTTGGAGAAGATGTAATCGCTGAGCTGGTCGCTCCAGCGATCGAACACCGGGAACGCCGACAGCACCCCGAACACCACCATCGCCAGCGGCACCAGCGCGAACAGGGTGGTGTAGGCCAGCGAGGCCGCCGCCTGGAACAGCCGATCGTCGAGGAAACGCTTGGCCAGGAAACGGAAGAAGGTCCCGGCGCGCGCGCGATCGCGCAGGCGGTCGGTCCAGCGATTGACGGAATCCAGTGGCTCCATGACGCGGGAAGGGTAACCGATGCGTCCGCGGCGCGACATCGCCGCGTCGCTCGGGGGATACTAGGCGGCCCTGACGCGAACGGACCGATGCATGGCCGAGATCCTGGTGCTCTACTACAGTCGCGGCGGCTCGGTGGCCCGCCTGGCCCGGCAGATCGCGCGCGGCATCGGCGAGGTCGAAGGCATGGCGGCGCGCCTGCGCACGGTGCCGCCGGTCGCGCCGGTGACCCAGCAGGCCGCCCCGCCGGTGCCGGAAGACGGCGCGCCCTACGTGGAAGCGCGCGACCTGGCCGAATGCGCCGGATTGGTCCTGGGCAGCCCCACCCGCTTCGGCAACATGGCCGCGCCGCTCAAGCATTTCATCGACGGCCTGGGCGCGGAATGGGCCAGCGGTACCCTGGTCGACAAGCCCGCGGCGGTATTCACCTCCACCGCCACCCAGCATGGCGGCCAGGAATCGACCCTGTTGTCGATGCAGTTGCCGCTGCTGCACCACGGCTGCCTGCTGGTCGGCATTCCGTTCACCGAGACGCTGCTGAGCACCACCCGCACCGGTGGATCGCCCTATGGCGCCAGCCACGTGGCCGGGGGCAGCGACGATCCCGTGCTGAGCGATGACGAAGCCGCGCTGGCGCGCGCGCTCGGCCGGCGCGTGGCCGACATCACCCGTCGGCTGGAGCCCGCGCGATGACGCGCCCGCGCCTTCCGTCCGCGCTGATGCTGCTGGCGCTGGCGGCGCTGTACGCGCTGTGGTTCCGCGGGGATCGTCATTACCTGGCGGTGCTGCTGGTGTTCTGCCTGCCGCCGTTCCTGCTGGCCATCGGGCACTTCCTGCGCCGGCCGAAGGCGCCGTTCTGGGCCGGAGTGTTCGCGCTGTTCTGGTTCGCGCACGCGGTGATGGTGGCATGGTCGCGTCCGGCCGAAGCCGGCTATGCCTGGGGCGGGATCGCCCTGTCGGTCGGCATCGTGCTGGCCACGAGCTGGCCGGCGCTGCGCGCCCGCTTCGCCCGCAGGGCCGCGCCATGATTGGCTCGGGCGATCACCGGCGCCTGCTGCGCTGGCTGGCGCCGCTGCTGTTGTCGCTGTGCGCGTCGGCGTCCGCGTTCGCCGAAGAAGGCGACAGGTGCCAGGCCCGCGAACAGGTGGTCACCCAGGCGGATGGCTCGCGCTTGCGCCTTTCCGTTCGATGCGACGCGGCCGACGCCAGTGACACTGCGCCTTCGCCCCGGTTCGAGGTGGCGGTTGCCGCGCCGGGCGATTCACGCTTCCAGCCGGCACTGGCGCTGGGCGCCGACGCGATGGAAGAACCGCTACGCGGCGTCGACCTGGTCGACATCGACCGGGACGGCTTCTTCGAAGTGGAGACCCGCGGCATGTGCGGGGCCGGCCCCAACTGCCTGGGCGATCTCTACCGCCAGGATCCGGCGAGCGGAAAATTCTTCCATTTCTTCAGCGGCGGCTACGCGGACCTGCGGGTCGTCGACGGCCATCTGGTCGAATCCGGACGCGCCAGTTGCTGCGCCTGGGAACACCACGCCTGGCCGATGGGCGGTCCGCCGCGCCTGCGCGACTACGACAACATGGCGCTGATGATCACCATCGGCGCCGATATGGCCAGCGACCAGGACGACGCGCCCGCCCGCTGCACGTTCAGCCGCCGGAACGGCGATAATTGGCAGGTCGTTGCGCCGCCGGGCGCAGCCTGGTTGGCGCTGTGCGAGGTGTACGGCGACGACTACCACCTGGTCACCCCCGAAGAAGCGCGCGCGGCCGAGGCCGCGTCCGCGCAGGAGCCCTGAGATGGAAGAACTGCTGATCGTCACCACCGGTGGCACGATCGACAAGATCTACTTCGACGACAAGTCCGACTACCAGATCGGCGATCCGCAGATCGGCCAGATCCTGAAGGAGCTCGGCGTGGCTTTCCGCTTCACCGTGATCCCGATCATCCGCAAGGACTCGCTGCACATCACCGACGAGGACCGCGAGTTGATCCGCGCCACCGTCGCCGCGCAGCCAGCCCGCCATGTGCTGATCACCCATGGCACCGACTCGATGGTCCAGACCGGCCACGTGCTCACGTCGATTCCGGACAAGACCATCGTGATGACCGGCGCGCTCAATCCGGCCCGCTTCCGCGGCTCGGATGCGGAGTTCAACATCGGTTGCGCGGTCGGCGCGGTGCAGTCGCTGCCGCCGGGCGTCTACATCGCCATGAACGGCCGTATCTGGGATCCCGCCAAGGTCCGCAAGAACGTGGCCGCCAATCGCTTCGAAGCGGCCTGATCGCGGTCCGCGCGCCGGCGGGTGGTCACCCCGCCAGCGCGCGCTTCAGGCCGGCATGGATGCGAGGATCCAGCGATTGGGCCACGTTGAAGCGCATGAATTGCCCGGCCTGCGGCGACAGGCTGAAGGCATTGCCCGGTGCCAGCACCATGCCGTCCGCCAGGCAGGCGCGCGCCAGTTCCGCCGCCTCGATCCCGTCGGGCAGGCGGCACCACAGGAACATGCCCGCCTGCGGCACGAGCCACGGCGTGATGCCCAGCGCGGCCAGCCGTGCCAGGGTCTTCTCCCTCGCCTCCGCCAGGCGGATCCGCACCGCTTCCATGTGCCGGCGATAGCCGCTGTCGGTGAGCGCGACGAGCAACAGATCGGCGGCCAGCCGGCTGCCACCAAAACCGGTCGCCAGCTTGAGGTCGGTCAACGCGTCGATCCAGTCCGGCCGCGCGGCGATAAACCCGCAGCGCAGCGAGGCCGACAGGGTTTTTGAGAAACTGCCGATCTGGATCACCCGCGACAGGCCGTCGAACGCCGCCAGCCGGGGTGCCGGCGCGCTCTCGAAATCCGCGAAGATGTCGTCCTCGACGATGACCAGGTTCGAGGGCTCGGCGAGTTTGAGCAAACGATGCGCCGTTACCGGCGACAACACCGCGCCGGTTGGATTGTGCAGCCCCGAATTGGTGATGTAGAGCCGCGGCGCATGTGCCTGCAACGCGTTCGCGAACGCCTCCAGATCCGGCCCGGTGGGCGTATACGGCACGCTGGCGACTTTCACCCGGTGGGCCTTCAGCAGCGCGTGGAAGTTGAAGTAGCAGGGATCGTCCACCAGCACGGTGTCGCCGGGCTCGAGCAGGAACCGGGCGATCAGATCGATCGCGTGGGTACCGGAGTCGGCCAGCAGGATCTGATCCGGCGAAGCCTCGACGCCATGCCCGGCCAGGCGCCGCGCGAGCAGTTGGCGCAGCGGGGGGAGGCCGCCCGGCGTGGCGTAGTCGGCCAGCGCGACCGCATCCGCGCGCGCCAGCGTGCGCAGCGCGCGACGGATCCCTGCTTCGTACATCCACGACGCCGGGAGCCAGCCGCAGCCGGGCTTGAGCATGGCCGCGTCGGTTTCCAGCGACTGCCGCGAGATCCACAGCGGATCGACCTCGCGATCGAGCCGCGGCCCCATCTCCGCCAGCGCCAGCGGCGCGCTGGGTCCGGCGACGTAGAAACCGGAACCCGGGCGCGACGTGATCACGCCTTCGGCCGCCAGCCGCTCGTACGCCTCGACCACCGTGGAGACCGAAACCCGCATGGCGCGGGCCTGCGCGCGTACCGATGGCAGGCGCGTGCCGGGGCCATGCAAACGCGCCGCTATCCCGGCATGGATGGCCGCCATCACCTGCCCGATGCGGGTGCCCTGCTGCGCGTTCGTCATGCTGCCGGCTCCCACCGTATGGTCCTGATGTCTATAACAGTTATTTCAAATTGTACTGGACTGTATCTGGGGGCGGGTGGCCGTGCCGTGGTCCACTGGCGGCATTCCCCGAGAGGCAGGCAATGGACAGGACGAGCAGCGGCTGGATCAACGGTTTCATCGGCGTGGTGATCTTCGCCGGCTCGCTGCCCGCCACCCGGGTGGCGGTGCTGGATCTGGACCCGGTGTTCCTGACCGCCGCCCGCGCCGCGATCGCCGGCCTGCTGGCGCTGCTGCTGCTGAGCGTGTTCCGCCAGCCGCGTCCGGGCCGGGCCGATCTGCCGTCGCTGGCGGTGGTGGTGCTGGGCGTGGTGGTCGGCTATCCGCTGCTGAGTGCGCTCGCCCTGCAGCACGTTTCTTCGGCACACACCATCGTGTTCGTCGGGCTGTTGCCGTTGAGCACCGCTATCTTCGGCGTGATCCGCGGCGGCGAGCGGCCGCGGCCGGTGTTCTGGCTGTTCTCGGTGCTGGGCAGCCTGTGCGTGGCTGGCTACGCGCTCGGGCACGACGCGGAGGCCTCGTGGGCCGGCGATCTGCTGATGGTGGCCGCAATCCTGGTCTGTGGCCTGGGCTATGCCGAAGGCGCGCGGCTGTCCCGCCGGCTCGGCGGCTGGCAGGTGATCTGCTGGGCGCTGGCGCTCTCGCTGCCGGTCGTGCTGCCGATCACGCTCGCGTCGCGCCCGTATTCGTTCGCGCCGGTGGGGACGCCTGCATGGATCGGACTGGCCTACGTCTCGCTCTTCAGCATGCTGATCGGATTCGTGTTCTGGTATCGCGGGCTGGTGCAGGGCGGCATTGCCGCGGTAGGCCAGCTGCAACTGCTGCAACCGTTCTTCGGGCTCGCCCTGGCCGCACTGCTGCTCGGCGAAACGGTGAGCTGGACGATGCTCGCGGTGACCCTGGGCGTGGTCGCCTGCGTGGCGGGCGCGAAAAAGTTCGCGGCCTGAAGGCGCAGCGCGATTCCGCGAAACGAAAAGGCCGGGCGATGCCCGGCCTTTCGTCGTCGCCTGAAGGCATCGCGCCTCAGCCGCTGAGCTTGACCAACCAGCCGTGGCGATCGGGAATCTTGCCGTACTGGATGTCGGTCAGTTCCTTGCGGATGGCCATGGTCACCTCGCCGGCCGGCGCGCTCGCGTCGCCCACCGCGAAATCGCGGCCCTTCAATTCGCCGATCGGCGTGATCACCGCGGCGGTGCCGCAGGCGAACACCTCGGCGATGTCACCCGAGGCCACGCCCTGCTTCCACTCGTCGATGGAGACCTTGCGCTCCTCGACCTTGTGGCCGCGATCGCGGGCCAGTTGCAGGATGCTGGAACGGGTCACGCCTTCCAGGATACTGCCGGACAGTTCCGGGGTGACGATGGTGCCGTCCTTGTAGACCAGGAACACGTTCATGCCGCCCAGTTCTTCCAGATACCTGCCCTCGACCGGATCCAGGAACAGCACCTGCGAGCAGCCCTGCGCCTGCGCTTCCTGCTGCGGCAGCAGCGAGGCGGCGTAGTTGCCACCGCACTTGGCCGCGCCGGTGCCGCCCTTGGCCGCGCGTGCGTAGTCGGTGGACAGCCAGATCGACACCGGCGCCACGCCCTTGGCGAAGTACGCGCCGGCCGGGCTGGCGATGACGTAGTAAGCGGCCTTGTGCGCCGCGCGCACGCCGAGGAAGGCCTCGGTGCCGATCATGAAGGGGCGGAAGTACAGGCTGGTCTCAGGTGCCGACGGCACCCAGTCCGCGTCCACCGCGATCAGCTGGCGCAGCGACTCGGTGAATTCGGCCACCGGCAGTTCCGGCATCGCCAGGCGACGGGCCGAACGCTGCAGGCGCGCGCCATTGGCGTCGGGACGGAAGGTCCAGATCGAACCGTCGGCGTGGCGATAAGCCTTGATGCCCTCGAAGATTTCCTGGCCGTAGTGCAGCACCGAGGCAGCCGGATCCAGCGCCAGCGGTCCGTAGGGGCGCACCTGCGCGTCATGCCAGCCCTGCGCCTTGTCCCATTCGATGGCGACCATGTGGTCGGTGAAGTGCAGGCCGAAACCCGGCGCGGCGAGGATCTTCTCGCGCTCGGCGGCGCTGCGGGCATGGTCGGAGCGGTCGACCCGGTAGACCAGGGGGGCGGCGTTGGCGACGTTCATCACTTGCTTCCTGTATTCCACTGCGAAAAAAGAGAAGGGCGCGCGGCCCTCAGAGCATGCCGGTTTCCAGCTTGGCCGCTTCCGACATCATGTGCCGGCCCCACGGCGGATCGAACACCAGTTCCACGTCCGCCTCGACCACGGTGGGGATCATTTCCAGCTTGTTGCGCACGTCGTCGACCAGGATCTCGCCCATGCCGCAGCCGGGCGCGGTCAGGGTCATCTTCACTTCGACCTCGCGCTGGCCGTCGTCGCGATGATTGAGCCTGGCCTCGTAGACCAGCCCCAGATCGACGATGTTGAACGGGATCTCCGGATCGAAGCAGGTGCGCAACTGCTGCCACACCATCTGCTCGACCTCGTCATCGCTGGCGTTGTCCGGCAGGCTCAGCGGTTCGGTCGGTTCCTTGCCGATCGCGTCGGCGTCCTGGCCGGCGATGCGGAACAGATTGCCTTCCACGAACACCGTGTAGCTGCCACCCAGCGCCTGGGTAATGTAGCCGTAGGTGCCGGCGGGCAGGGTCACGCTCTCGCCCTGCGGCACCAGCACCGCGGGGCAATCGCGCTCGAATTGGACGGGTTCACTGCTGCGGGAATACATGCGGTTCACATGGGGGCGCGTGGGGGGCGCGCAAGGCCGATATTGTATCCCGGCAGCCCCGGCGAAGCCGGCAGGCCGTATCCTTGGCGGTCCTTGCCGGAGCCTTCATGCCCCCTGCCGCCCCTTCCGCATCGTCCGCCCGTTGGCTGGCACCGTTCATCCTGCTGCTCGGCGGACTGTGTTTCAGCCTGATCTGGGTACTGCTGGCGCTCTACCTGGGCCGCCAGTCGGGTTGGATGGCGCTGCTCGCCGCGGTGGATGCCGCCCTGCTGCTGCGCTTCGCCGGCGTCCGGCCGGGGGCGCGAAGGGCCACGGTGGCGGCCGTGGCCACGCTGGCCATGGCCCTTCTCGCCAACTGGTTCATCATGGCCAGCCAATTGGGCTTCGCGCTTGGGCTGCTGCCTTGGGAATCGGCGCTGCGGCTGGGTCCCTCCCATGCCTGGACCCTGGCCCAGCTCGCCAACGACACCCTGGATCGGGCCTGCCTGCTCGCATCCCCGCTGTTGGCGGCCTGGCTGGCGAAATAGCAACCGGCGCGCCCACCCCGCGCGCCACGCGTTGATGGTGCGGCAGGAGCGGAGGCGGCTCAGTGGCCGCCGCCGTCCAGCGCCTTCAGTTCGCTGACCAGCGCGCTCGCCATTTCCGCGCCGTCGCCATAGAGCATGCGCGTGTTGTCGGCGTAGAACAGCGCGTTCTCGATGCCGGCGAAACCGGTGCCCTTGCCGCGCTTGATCACGATGGTGTTCCTGCTGTTGACCACGTCGAGGATCGGCATGCCGTAGATCGGGCTGGCCGGATCCGTCTTGGCCACCGGGTTGACCACGTCGTTGGCGCCGATCACCAGCGAGACATCGGTGTTGGCGAACTCCGGGTTGATGTCCTCCAGGGCCGCGATCAGGTCATAAGGCACGCCCGCCTCGGCCAGCAGCACGTTCATGTGCCCGGGCATGCGCCCGGCGACCGGGTGGATGGCGAACTTCACCTTCACCCCGCGATCGATCAGCTTCTGCGCCAGTTCCCAGATCTTGTGCTGGGCCTGGGCCACCGCCATGCCATAGCCGGGCACGATCACCACGCGTTCGGCAAAGGCCATCATCGCGGCGACGTCGCCGGCTTCGATCGGCTTCTGGCTGCCGGCGATCTCCTGCGCCTGGCCGCCGCCGCCGAAATTGGAGAACAGCACGTTGCGGATCGGCCGGTTCATCGCCTTGGCCATCAGCCGGGTCAGCAGGATGCCGGCCGCGCCGACCATCATGCCGGCGATGATCAACGCCTCGTTGCCCAGCACGTAGCCTTCGAACGCCACCGCCAGTCCGGTGAAGGCGTTGTACAGCGAGATCACCACCGGCATGTCCGCGCCGCCGATCGGCAGGGTCATCAACACCCCCAGCGCCAGCGCGACCACGAAGAACGCGATGATGTAGGGCGCCGACAGCGTGTACGCCGCCCAGCCGCCTAGCGCCACCATGGCGATGAATACCAGCAGGTTGAAGATTTGCTGGCCAGGGAACACCACCCGCTTGTCCAGCCGCCCGTCGAGCTTGGCCCAGGCGATGACCGAACCGGACAGCGACACCGCGCCGATCGCCGAACCGATCACCGCCAGCGCCAGGGTGGTCGCGTCCGGCTGGCGCGCGACCAGCGCGGCGATCGCCGATTCGCTCCAGTGGCTGGTGTCGCGATGGACCAGGAAGGAAAAGCGCAGCAACTCCACCGCGCCGATCGCCGCCGCCGAGCCACCGCCCATGCCGTTGTACAGCGCGACCATCTGCGGCATGTCGGTGATCGGCACCTGCTTGCCGGACACCCAGGCCGCGGCGGTGCCGATCGCGATCGCGGCGATGATCAACGGGATGTTGTGCAGGTCGGGCAGGAAGAAGGTCGCGATCGTGGCGATCAGCATGCCCAGTCCGGCCCAGCGGATGCCGCTGCGCGCGGTCAGTGGCGAGGCCATGCGTTGCAGGCCGAGCAGGAACAGGGTCGCGGCGACCAGGTAACTGGCCTTGACCAGGAAGGACAGCAGTTCGGGCACGGTCCAGCTCATTGCCCGCCCTCCTTGCCGGCAGGCTTCTTGCTGGACTTGAACATCTCCAGCATGCGCTCGGTGACCACGTAGCCGCCGGCGGCATTGCCGGCACCCAGCAGCACGGCGACGAAACCGATGGCCTTTTCCAGGGGGGTGTCCGCATGGCCCAGCACGACCATCGCGCCGATCAGCACGATGCCGTGGATGAAGTTGGAACCCGACATCAGCGGGGTATGCAGGATGACCGGCACCCGGGAAATGATCACATGCCCGGCGATCGCCGCCAGCATGAAGATGTACAAGGCCACGAAACCGTCGTTCATCCACGCACTCCCAGATTGTCGTCGCACCGGCGGTCCCGCCGCCGGCGTTTCCGCATCATAACCGCACCTGAACCCGGCGGTACCCTGGTTGGCGCCTGTCAACGCGCGCGCCCCCCGTGCGTTCCCCCTCCCGCAACGCCCATGCCGTCCCCTTCACGACCCGAGGCAACCGACATGAACCGCCGCGTCCCGCTGTGCCTGGCCGTACTGTTGTCCGCCATCGCCACCTTCGCCTTCGCCGCCGATCACGGTGATCGGATCGATCATCGCCTGGACGCGCGCGGCGACCGCATCGAACACCGGCTGGATGCCCGCGGGGACCGCATCGAACGACAGTTCGACCGGCGCGCCGACCGCGCCGCCGCGCACGGCCATCCCCGCGCCGCCGCCCGCCTGGACGCCCGTGGCGAACGCATCGACCGCCGCCTGGATCGCCAGGGGGACCTCATCGAGGCACGACTGGACCGAGGTGGCGACCGGATCGCGCGTCGCTGGGACCGCCGGAGCTAAGCTGTGCTGGTGAACCCAGGCCCCGGAACCGGAATCGATGTCGCGACGCCACCGCCGGCGGTGTCGCCGATGGTGTCGTTGGATCAGTTCCTGGCCGGCATCGGCACCCGCGCGTTCCGCTTCGCCGAAGCGGGCCTGCGCAGCCGCGACGACGCACTCGACGCGGTGCAGGACGCGATGATGAAGATGCTCGCCTACCGCGAGCGTCCCGTCGTCGAATGGACGCCGTTGTTCTGGAGCATCCTGCGGCGGAAGATCGTCGATGTGCAGCGCCGGCAGCGGTTCCGCCTGCGCTGGCTGCGCCCGGAAGCCGAAGGCGAGGCGGAAGCGTCGCTGGACTGGGCCGACGCCGCCCACGGCCCTTCGAAATCGCACGAGCAGCGCGAGGCCTACGCGCGGCTGGTGCAGGCCTTGCGCGGACTGCCCGCGCGCCAGCGCGAGGCGTTCACCTTGCGCGTGCTGGAAGAGCTGGACGTCGCCGACACCGCCCGCGCGATGGGATGTTCGGAAGGCTCGGTGAAAACCCATCTGTCACGTGCGCGCGAGGCGCTGCAGAAGCAACGGGAGGAATTCCGATGAACCCGGCCCATGAACATGATTTCGACGCGCGCGCGCGCCAGGCCCACGCCGCGGCGCTCGCGCAGGTGTCGCCACAGGTCCTGTCCCGGCTGCGCATGGCGCGCCGGCAGGCCCCGGCACCGACGCGGCGCGCGTGGCCCTGGCTGGCCGCGACCGCGTTCAGCGGGGTGCTGGCGGTGATGATCGGCCTGCAATGGCTGCCGTCGTCGCAGGCGCCGGCCGGCGACGAACCCGCCATCGCCGCAGGCGCGCCGGAAGCCACGCTTCCCGCCAATACCCTGCTCGACGAGAATCCCGACTTGTACCTGTGGCTGGCCTCGTCCGATGCGCCGCCGCTGGCGATGGAGTGAACCGATGAAGACCCGTTATCCGCGTGTTTCCCTGTTGTCCCTGCTCTGCCTGGGACTGCTCTGGGCCGGCCAGGCGCTGGCGCAGCAGGCTGCCCCGGCGCCCGCGCCGCTGCCGGAATGGGACAAGCTCACGCCGCAGCAGCGCGAGATCCTGATCGCCCCGCTGCGCGACCGCTGGAACAGCGATCCCGCGAGCCGGCCGCGGATGCTGGAACATGGCCGGCGCTGGCAGCAGATGACCCCGGAACAGCGCTCCCAGGCGCGCCGCGGCATGCATCGCTTCGAGCACATGAATCCCGAACAGCGCGACCGCGCGCGCGCGCTGTTCCTGCGCATGCGCGAGATGCCGCCCGAACAGCGCGAGAAGCTGCGCGACGACTGGAAGAAGATGACCCCGGAACAGCGCCGCACCTGGCTGGAACAGCACCGTCCGAAGGATGACGCGCCCCGGCCCTGATGCCGCCTCGCCGGGTGCACCCGGCGGCGTCAGGCCGCCGGTTCGGGCCAGCGGGTCTTCGCCAGCAGTTCGTCCTGCCAGTCGAAATCGACCGCGCCTTCCTTGAGGAACAGCGATACGAAGTTCAGCACGTTGCGCGCGTACATTTCACTGGCGTGCACCGCGCCCATGCTGGCGAGATTGAGCGGGCCGGCCACCGTCACGCCCTGGTGGTCGACGGTTTCGCCCGGACGGGTCGCCTCGCAGTTGCCGCCCGTCTCGGCAGCCAGATCGACAATCACGCTGCCCGGCTTCATGCCTTCCACCATCGCGGTGGTGATGATCTTCGGCGCCGGCCTGCCGGGAACGGCCGCGGTGCAGACGATCACGTCCACGCCCCTGAGGTGTTCGGCCAGCCGGCGCTGCTGTTCGGCTCGCTCCTCGTCGGTCAGCTGGCGGGCGTAACCGCCCTCGCCTGCCGCGCTCACGCCGAGATCCAGGAAGCGCCCGCCCAGCGATTCGATCTGCTCGCGGGTTTCCGGGCGCACGTCGAAACCCTCGACCTGCGCGCCCAGCCGCTTGGCGGTGGCCACCGCCTGCAGGCCGGCCACGCCGGCGCCGACGATCAGCACCTTGGAAGGACGGATGGTGCCGGCGGCCGTGGTCAGCATCGGGAAGAACCGGGGTGCCAGCTGCGCGGCGATCAGCACGGCCTTGTAGCCGGCCATGCCGGCCTGCGAACTCAACACGTCCATCGCCTGCGCGCGCGTGGTGCGCGGCAGGCGCTCCAGCGGGAACGCCAGCAATCCATGCGCCTGGATGGCCTCCGCGCGCGCCGGGTCGGCCTGCGGATGCAGCATGCCGACCAGCACCGCGCCGGATTTCAGGCCCGCCAGCGCATCGGTGGCGGGCGGCTGCACGCACAGCACCACGTCTGCGCTGGCGCGGGTGCCGGAATCGGCCGATCGCGCGCCGGCATCGGCATAGGCGCCATCGAGGAAACCGGCCGCGCGCCCGGCGTCGGCCTCGAAGCGGACCGAAGCCCCGGCCGCGACCATCTTCTTCACCGTTTCCGGGGTCGCGGCGACGCGCCGCTCGCCCGCCGCGGTTTCCTTCAGGACCAGAACCTCGACCGCCATGCCCACTCCGGTGCCGTTGTGTTGTCGGCCCCGATGCTAGCAAATGCGGGGCGGCGCCGGGCGCCGCGGATCAGGACGTGGCGCCGGGCCGCGCCGTGGGCTCGAGGCGATCGATCACGCCCTGCATCGCGCTGTCGAACGCGTCTTCCTCGATGTGCCGGCGCAGCCGGCCCAGCCGCACCATCGCCGCCAGTTCCTCCGGCGAGGCCACGCAGAAGCGCACGCCCCGGCGGTTGACGAACAGCAGGCGCGAGGAAATCGGGCTGACCCAGGACAGCTTGCCTGGCTGCACCTTGTTGTCCTTGTCGATGAAGTCCAGCCAGGTGCCGATCGCCAGCAGTCGGAAATGATCCGCATCGGTGTGATCGAACTCGAGGGTATCGGTGCCGCCCACGATCTGGATTGGAGTGTTCTCGTCTTCCGCCGGCTTCGGCAGGATGACCTGCGGCAACTCCGGCAACGACTTCTGCAGGTCCGGGCGCGAAGCCGCGATCGCCTGCAGGGTGTCGTGCAGCGCGTCGACCGCGCCATGCGCGGCATCGCTGTTCATGCCGACGCTGGCGAACACCTGCACCAGCCCGGGGCGCCAGGCCTGCAGCCAGGGCTTGCCGATGATCTGGCGCTGGGCTTCGGCCAGTTCCTCGAGCACGCCGTCGGCCAGCACCAGCGCGTCGCGCAGCGCGTTGCTGTCCTCGCCCTCGCGCAGCAGCGTCATGGTGACGTGGTGCGCCCACGGCTGGCGCAGGAATTCCTCGATTGCGCCGGGCAGGTCGCGGCCGTCGACGCGGGCGGACAGCTCGGCGTTCATGCGCGTGCGCGCGGTTTCCAGGCGCTCCTGCCCGCGCTGGATCTCGGCCGCGCGGCGCTCGGCGATCTCGATGCGGCGGCGGTGCTGATCCAGGAATGCGCGGAACTCTTCTTCCAGGGTCAGGAAGATCGCCAGGTTCTCGTTGAACTCGGCCACCAGCCGGTCCACCACTTCCTCGACCTTGGTCAGCAGGGTGCGCTCGGCCGCGCTCTCGCCATTGTTGCCCTCGCAGGCCTCGGCCAGCGCGTTGAGCAGCCGGCGGGCCGGATGGGTCTTCTGCACGAACATGCGCCGATCCAGCAGCGCCACCTTGACGAACGGCACCACCAGCCGGCCGATCAGTTCGCGCGGACGTCCTTCCAGATCGCGTTCGTCCAGCATCACGTCGAACAGCATGCCGACCAGATCGATCGCGTCCTCGTCGACCGGCGCCAGCCGCGCGGTGGACGGATCCACGCCTAGTTGCGTGGCGCTGCTGAGCACTTCGTTCTTCAACCGCTGCGCCAGCGACTCGCCGGTGTCGCCAATCGCCGCGCGCAGGGTCGCGCTGGGCGTGGACTGAAGCAACGACAGCACCGACAGCATTTCCCGCTGCGACAGATCCCGGGTGCCGAGGGCACCGCGCGCATGTTCCTGGCCACGCTGGCCGCGGGATTCCTGCAGCAGGTGGTGCAGCGCCTCCAGCAGCACCGTCTGGGTGCCGGGCGCCTGCCCGTAGCCGCCCTCTTCCTGGGTTCCCCTGCCACCAGCGTGTGTCTCGCGGAAACCGGCCATCCGGTTGACGAAACGCGCCGCCCAGGCAGGCGCATGCATTTCCTCGTCCTGGAGTAGCGGTTCGCTGTCGAAGTTCTCCTGCCGCGGCGCCGGTGCGGGCGCGGGTGCCGGCTTGGGGCCGGCGGCCAGTTCCGGCGCCACGCCGGCCCGGACCAGGCGCTGGTCGAGTGCCTCGTAGATGCGGGCGACCAGCGGGACCAGTTCGCGCTCGCACAACTTGACCACCACCAGCCGCACTTCCAGCACCAGATCGCTCGTACCGAAGGCGACGTGCACTGCCGCGCCGATGTGTTCGGCGCCGATCGGGGTGTGTTCGCCATCGAGCGGGATGCCCGCCAGCACGGACAGCCGGCGTTCCAGCCGCACCAGCACCGGTTTGCAGTCGCGTGCCAGTACGGCCGCAAAGTTGCGCGCTGCCAGGCGCGATTCCAGTTCCTGTTCGGTGACCAGGCTCAGCCCGGAGGCGTCGCCGCGCACCAGCACTTCCTCGGCCGACAGCGGTTGTCCGGCTTCCAGCGAGCGCCAGGCCTCCAGCAGGGCGTCACGGAACCGGCCGATGATTTCATCCCGGCGGCGGCGGAGCTCGCGCATCGCGTCCAGGAACGCCATCTGCGACGGACCGGCGCGCTCGGCGCGATCGAACAGGGCATCGTCGAAACGTCCCAGCGCCTGGGTGAACGCATCGGCCAGCGGCGGCAGCACGGCATCGCGCGCCTGTCCGAGCAGGCGCGGGTCCGGTCCACTGCGAACGGTGGCGTGGGGGCTGTTCGTCATGCGCAAGGATCCCCGCCTTGGCAGGCGAAAGTTGCAAAAGACCTATTAAGGTCAGGCGACTCACACATCGTAGGAAATCCAGTGCGAACCTGGCGTGACCAGATCGGCACTTTGGCGCGGTGCAGCGGGAATGACAAGTTAAACTTGCCCGCATGTCCACCGCCTCCCCCCTCCAGTTCCTCGACGATCGCCGCTCGGTGCCTTCGCGCCAGCTCGGCGAACCCGGCCCGGACCCGGCCACCCTGCGGCGCATGCTGCAATCGGCCGTCCGCGTCCCTGACCACGGCAAGCTGGTGCCGTTCCGGTTCCTGCACATCACCGGCCCCGCCCGCCTGGCGCTGGGCGAGGCGCTGGCCGCGCGCACCCTGGCCCGCGATCCGGACGCCCCGGCCGCCGCCGTGGAAAAGGATCGCGCCCGGTTTTCCCACGCCCCCGACATCGTCACCGTGATCGCCCGACTGACCCCCGGCCACAAGGTGCCGGAACAGGAGCAGTTACTGAGTGCGGGCAGCGCCTGCTTCGCCCTGCTGCAGGCCGCCCAGGCCCTGGGTTTCGGCGCGCAATGGCTGACCGGCTGGATGGCCTACGACGAGGAAGTGGCGAAGCTGCTGGGTCTGGAGCCCCACGAGCGAATCGTCGGGTTCATCCATATCGGCACGCCCCGGATGGAAGCCCCCGAGCGCGAGCGGCCCGAGCCGGACGCCCTGCTCAGCGAATGGCGCCCCGATGGGCGCTGACGCGGCGCCGGCACAGGCGCGCCCGCTTTATCTGGTCGACGCCAGCCTGTACGTGTTCCGGGCCTGGCACTCGATGCCGGACGAATTCCATGACGCCGACGGCTGGCCGACCAATGCGGTCCACGGCTTCGCCCGCTTCCTGCTGGATCTGCTGGAACGGGAACGCCCCCGGCACATCGCCATCGCTTTCGACGAGGCACTGGACAGCTGTTTCCGCAACCGGATCTACCCGGCCTACAAGGCCAACCGCGAGCCGGCGCCGGAGGAACTGCGCAGGCAGTTCGGCCACTGCAAGGCGCTGTGCGCCGCATTGGGCCTGAACGTGCTGGCGCACCATGAGTATGAAGCCGACGATCTGATCGGCAGCGCGCTGCATGGCGCGCGTCCCGCCGGCTTCCGCGGCGTGATCATCTCCGCCGACAAGGACCTGTCGCAGTTGCTCTGGGATCACGACGAGCAATGGGATTTCGCCCGCGGCCATCGCTGGGGCATGACCGGGGTGAAGGCGCGCCACGGCGTGGAAGCCCGGCAGATCGCCGACTACCTGGCCCTGGCCGGGGACGCGGTCGACAACATTCCCGGCATCACCGGCATCGGCGCCAAGAGCGCGGCGGTGCTGCTGGCGCATTTCGGCAGCCTCGACGCCCTGCTCGCCCGTATCGACGAAGTGCCGTTCCTGCGCCTGCGCGGCGCCGCCGGCATCGCCGTTCGACTGCGCGAACAACGCGAGCATGCGCTGCTGTGGCGGCAGCTCACGACCATCGCGCTGGATGCGCCGCTGGGCACGCAGGAAACCGGATTCGGACGGGCGGTCGCCGATGGCGACGTGCTGCATGCGCTGTCCGAGGCACTGCGGTTCGGACCGATGACGCGGCGGCGACTGCTGGAAGCCGCCGGCCTTTCGGTCGCGTGATCGGCGCGCGGCGGCGCCCGCCGCCTACAAAACGTCATCGCCAGCCGTTAGCATCACGGCATGGATGACGCTTCCCGACACCGCAAGACCGCCACGCCCCGCACCGTCTACGAAGGCCGCTACCTGCGGATGGTCGAACGCGGCACCTGGGAGTACTCCGAGCGCACGCACAGCGGCGGGCTGGCGGCGATCATCATCGCGGTGACGCCCGACGATCGGGTGCTGTTCGTCGAGCAGTTCCGGGTGCCGCTGCAGGCCAACACCATCGAGATGCCGGCCGGCCTGGTCGGCGACATCCATGCCGATGAATCCATCGAGGTGTCGGCGATCCGCGAACTGGAAGAGGAAACCGGCTGGACCGCGGATCACGCCGAGGTCCTCCTGATCGGGCCCACCTCTTCCGGCAGCAGCAGCGAGAAGGTCGCCTTCGTGCGCGCGACCGGCCTGCGCAAGGTCGGTCCGGGCGGTGGCGATGGCGACGAGGACATCACCGTGCACGAGATCCCGCTGCGCGAGGCCGCCGCCTGGCTGACCGCCAGGCTGCGCGATGGCTACGAGCTGGACGCCAAGCTCTGGGCCGGCCTGTGGATGATCGAACACGACCTCGACGGCACGCCGCGCGCCTAGCCGCGCCCGGTCACCGCGATTCGGCCAGCAACCGCTCCAGCATCCAGCTCGCCGCCGGGCCCAGCGGCCGCCGCCGCGACCAGATGATGTCCACCGACTGGGTGCGCGGCCAACCGGGCACCTTCAGTTCCCTCAGCCTGCCGCCCGCGTAGCCGTTGACCAGCCAGCGCGGCAGCTCGGCCCAGCCGAAGCCGTGCACCGCCATCTCCAGCAACAACAGGTAGTTCGGCGCGGTCCAGCGGCCATCGCCGGCCGGCAGCGCGTCGTCCACGACACCTGGCCGGCCAACCGTGTTCAGCGCCAGGGACCGCCAGCCGGCCAGATCCTCGACCCGCACTTGCGGCAGGCGGGCCAGCGGGTGATCCAGGGCGACGAACAGGTCGAATTCCGCGCGCTCGGCCACCGTTGCCCAGCCCAGCTCCGGCGCGTAGTGTTCGCGCGCGGCCAGCAGCGCCAGGTGGGCGCGGCCTTCATCGACCAGTTCGATCAGGTCCTCGCGCTCGGCGAGCAGGCATTCGAATTCCAGGTCCGGATAGCGGCGATCCATTTCCGCCAGCAGGGCCTCGTAGCCGGCCGACTGGTAGGCATCGGACAGCGCCAGGGTCACCCGCGCCTCGCGTCCGCCCGCCAGTTCCGCCGCGACCCGCTGCAGGCGGTCGGAGGCGACCAATACCTGCTCCACCCGGCTGGCCAGCACCTGGCCGGCCTCGGTCAGCCGGGGTTGCCGGCCCGAGCGGTCGAACAGGGTGACGCCGAGATCAATCTCCAGCCGGGCGATGGCCTCGCTGACCGTGGACTGGCGCTTGCCCAGGCGGCGCGCCGCCGCGCTGAAGGACCCCAGCGCCACGGCCTGGGCGAACGCCTGCAGCGATTCGGGAGATGGATTCATATATCGGTTTTACCGATGGATACCAACTTCCTTCCATCCTATCAGCCGATGAGAATGGCCGCATGCCGTCCTGCAGGAGATTTCCAATGAGCCCGAACCACCCCGTCACCGTCCGCAAAAGCCTCGGGGAACGCGTCCTCCACGCGCTCGCCTTCGAGGGCCTGGCCATCGCGCTGTCGGCGCCGGCGCTAGCCTGGCTGCTGGGCAAGTCGTTGCTGCACACCGGTGCGTTGACCCTGGCGGTCTCGACCCTGGCGATGCTGTGGAACATGGCCTTCAATGCGGCCTTCGATCGGGTCCAGCGGCATTTCGGCTTCCACCGCGGCGCGAAGGTCCGGGTCGTGCACGCGCTGCTGTTCGAACTGGGGCTCATCATCGCGACCGTCCCGCTGGCCGCCTGGTGGCTCTCGATCGGCCTGGTGCAGGCGTTCGTGCTCGACATCGGCCTGCTGCTGTTCTTCCTGCCCTACACGCTGGGTTTCAACTGGGCTTATGACGTGCTGCGCGAACGCTGGCTGGCGCGTGACGGAGAATCCCCGCTGCAGACCGCCGACGCCCGCGGCCGGATGTAGGCAGCATCCAGTCCGGCCCCGGAAAGAAAAAGCCCGCGCCATCCGGCGCGGGCTTTTTTCGTTTCCGTGCAGGCACCGCGCACGGATGGCGTCGACGGCATCCGCTGCTGGCGGAGGAATCCGCCCGATCAGGCCTTCTTGAGGAATTCGGTGCGCAGCACCAGTCCCTTGACCTTGTCCACGTTGCACTCGATCAGTTCCTCGTCGTCGGTCAGGCGGATGTTCTTGACCAGCGTGCCGCGCTTGAGCGTCACCGAGGTGCCCTTCACTTTCAGGTCCTTGATCAGCGTCACCGCGTCGCCATTGGCGAGCACCGCGCCATTGCTGTCCTTGACCACGATCTGTTCTTCTTCCGACATCTTCTTCTCCAAGGGGCGGGCGCAGGCCCGCCGGTAAAAATCCCCGGACGGGGCAAATCAGGCGAACGCGTCGGTGGCCCGCACCAGCGCGTCGATGTTCTCTTCCTCGAACGCGGAATGGCCCGAGGTCGGCGTGATCTCCAGGCGCCCCTTCGGCCAGGCCTTGTGCAGTTCCCACGCGTTGGCCACCGGGCACACCACGTCGTAGCGGCCGTGCACGATGACGCCGGGAATGTCGGCGATCCGCGGCGCGTCACGCAGCAGTTGATCCTCGACCTCGAAGAAACCGCCATTGACGAAGTAGTGATTCTCGATGCGGGCGAAGGCCAGCGCGAACTCGGCATCCTCGTGGCCGCTGACGAAATCCTGGTCCACCCGCAGGAAGCTGGTCGCGCCTTCCCACACGCTCCACGCACGCGCGGCCGCCAGCCGCACCGCGTGATCGTCGGAGGTCAGCCGGCGGTGGTAGGCGGAAATCAGGTCATGCCGCTCGACCGGCGGAATCGCCGCCAGATAGTGCTCCCAGGCATCCGGGAACAGGCGCGAGGCGCCTTCCTGGTAGAACCATTCCAGTTCCCAGCGCCGCAGCATGAAGATGCCGCGCAGTACCAGCGCGGTGACGTGTCGCGGATGGGCTTCGGCGTAGGCCAGCGCCAGGGTCGAGCCCCAACTGCCGCCGAACACCTGCCAGCGGTCGACACCCAGCCGCGCGCGCAGCTTCTCGATATCGGCGACCAGATCCCAGGTGGTGTTGTCGACCAGATCCGCATGCGGCGTCGAACGGCCGGAGCCGCGCTGGTCGAACAGGATGATCCGGTACCTGGCCGGGTCGTGGAAACGCCGCATCTTCGGGCTGCAACCGCCGCCCGGGCCGCCGTGCAGCAGGACCACCGGCTTGCCGTCCGGATTGCCGCACTGCTCGTAGTACAGCGTGTGGCGATCGTCGACCTTCAAGGTGCCGGTGTCGTACGGTTCGATGTCCGGATAGAGCGTGCGCATGGCGATTCCCACGGAAAACAGGCGCCCATTCTAGCCGGCGCGGCCAGGGGCCGCTTCCGCGTGCGTTGGCTCAGCCCGGCCAGCGGCCCAGGGTGACGCGGTCGCGCGCCTCCAGATCCTGTTCGGTGGCGACGTCCACGAAACCCGTCCGCACCAGCAGATCGCGAATCGCCTCGCCCTGGTCCCAACCGTGTTCGAGCAGCAACCAGCCGCCCACGCGCAGATGCCCGGGCGCGCCGCCGACAATGATGCGGATGGCGTCGAGTCCGTCCCTGCCGGAGGCCAGCGCGGACATCGGCTCGTGGCGCAAATCGCCCTGGCTCAGGTGGGGATCGGCATCGGCGATGTACGGGGGATTGCTGGCGATCAGGTCGAAGCGCCGTCCCGCCAGGGGCTGCCACCAGTCGCCCGCAAGGAAATCGACATTGCCGATGTCGTGCTCCCGCGCGTTGCGTCCGGCCATTGCCAACGCGCCGGCGCTGGCATCGGTGGCAACCACCCGCGCCTGCGGCCGCTCGCTGGCCAGCGCCAGCGCGATCGCGCCGCTGCCGGTGCCGAGGTCGGCCACCTCCAGCGCGCGTTCCACCGGCAGGCGCGCGAGCGCCAGTTCCACCAGCCGCTCGGTTTCAGGGCGTGGAATCAGGGTGTCGGGGCCGACCGCGAGGTCCAGCGTCCAGAAACCGCGGCGGCCGGTCACGTAGGCGACCGGCTCACCGGCGAGCCGCCGTTCCAGCAGTGCCTCGAAACGCGCGATGTCTTCCGCGTCCAACGGATCCCGCGCGTGCGCGAACAGCCAGGCGCGATCCCGTCCGAGCACGTGCGACAGCAGGAGCTCGGCGACATGGCGGCCGTCCTCGGCGGGAAGACGGCCGACCGCCTGCGACAGGCATTGGCTGACATCGGGTTGTCCGGAACTGCCCATCACGACACCTGCGACCCGCACGGCGCGGGCGCGCAGCTTACTGCAAAGCGCCGCCGAATCCCTTGGCCTGCTGCGCGTCGCGCAGTTCGGCGCACAGGCCGATGTTCTCCGCCTCCTGCTTCAGCGCGCGTGGCCCGCCCTCGACGGTTTTCATGCGTGCTTCGAACCGGGACAGCAGATCCGAGGCCTCCTGCTTGCTGCACATGCCCGCGCCGTACACCGAAACCAGCCGCGCGCCGGCCGGGGCCAGCGACGCTTCCAGGGTCTTGAAGTGGGTATCGACCCACTGGCGCAACGCGGGACGCGCGGCTTCCGCCTCCATCTGTGGCATCAACAGCGGCGCCAGTTCGTTCCGGCGCAGCAGTCCCTTTTCCAGGATGAAGCCGCGGGCGCGCTCGGCCAGCGGCGGCGCGCTCATGTTGCCCAGCGCTTCCAGCAGTTCGGTGCGGATCGCCGCGTCCTGCGTTGCCCGCAGGTGCTTCTCCAGCAGATCGAAGGTCGCCGCGTCGCCGGCGCGGGCCACGGCGGCCAGCGAGACCGCGCGCAGATCGCGCGGCACCGCTTCCGGATCCAGCTTGCCGGTGCCGGCGCCGCCGTCGGCTTTCTGGCCGATCACGGCGCGGCCACGACGCACCAGTTCGTCGCGCAGCTCCGCGCTGTCACCGGTGCGATACAGGAAGCCGATCAGGGTGCGGCGCAGGATCCGGGTGTCATCGCTTTCGCCCGGCTTCGGCTCCAGGCCGAGCACCTGCAGGCGCGGGCCGTAAATCTTGCGCACGTAGGCGGCGACCGCGGCCTTCTGCGCCTCGTCCTTGGCCAGGTATTCCTTCATCCAGGCCAACTGCCCCATCGGCGCGGTCGCGGTCTGGCGCACCTCGGCCGCGGCCAGCTGCGGCACGCCGGCCAGATAGCCGGCCGCGTCGATGCTGCCGGCCTTGAACGCCGCTTCCAGCGAATCGGCGTAGACGCGCTGCTCGCGTTCGTCCAGTTGCGCGAAGGCCCCGGCCAGCTTGGCGGCGGCCTGCGTATCCAGCGCGAACCGGTAGTAACCGTTGCCGTGTGCGTTCGGCATCACCCACGCCGGGCAGCTCCTGGCCTGGGTCAGTGGAACGGTCGTGGTCGCCTGTTCGACCAGGCTGCATTCGGAACGGACCTGGTCGCCATCCTGGTAGCGCACGCAGAACGGCATGCCCCAGGTCTGGCTGGCGCTGGCGGCCGAACCCAGCGGCAGGTAGCGGCGCTGCTGCAGCTTGAGCGACGGGGTCTTGCCGGCGCAATCCACTTCCACGTTCACGTAGGGCACGCCGGGCTGGTCGATGAAACTCTTGAAGGCGCGGTCGACGCCGGCCGGGTCCTTGCTCTGCGCCGCCACCGCGGCGATCAGGTCGCCGCTGGTGGCGTTGCCGCGCGCATGCGCCTTCAGGTAGCTGCGGATGCCGTCGCGGAACGGGATCTCGCCGATGTAGGTCTCGAACATCGACAGCACCGCGCCCCCCTTCTGGTAGGTGATGCCGTCGAACGCGGACTGGATCTCGGTGAAGTCGTTGATCGGTTCATGCACCCGGCGCGTGCTGACCAGGCTGTCCTCGCCCATCGCTTCCAGCGCGCCTTCCAGCAGGCCGCGATCGGCATGGAAATCCGGTTGCAGCTGGCCGGTGATCTTGGTGCCCATCCAGGTGGCGAACGCCTCGTTGAGCCAGAGGTCGTCCCACCACTTCATCGTCACCAGGTCACCGAACCACTGGTGTGCCAGCTCGTGCGCGCTGACGCCCCAGTACGCCTGGCGCTCGCGCGGGGTGGACTTCTCGTCCGGGAACATCAGGGTGTCGCGATAGACGATGAGTCCGGCGTTCTCCATCGCGCCGGCCCAGAAATCCGGGGCGGCGACGTTGTCGAGCTTGTCGAACGGATACGGCGTGCCGAAGTACTCTTCCAGTTGGGTGACGATCACCGGCGTGTTGTCCAGGGTGTAGCGCATGCGCTCGCCCTGCCCGTGCGCGGCGACGCCCCGCAGGGTGATTGGCGTGTCGCGGATGGCGGTGGCCGGGATGTCCGGCCCCTTCGGCACGTCCCACGGGCCGACCGCGAACGCGATCAGGTAGCTGGGCAACGCCTCGGTGCGCGCGAAGGTGACCTTCTTCCAGCCATTGCCCAGCGACTCGGTCTTCAGCTCGCGGCTGTTGGCGACGGCCACGTCCTGCTCCGGCACGATCAGGGTGATGTCCCAGGGCTGCTTGAAGCTGGGTTCGTCGAAACCCGGGAAGGTGTTGCGCGCACCCAGCGGCTCCATCTGGGTGACCACGTAGTCGCGGCCGTCCGGCTTGACCCGGTAGGCGCCCTGCAGTTGTCCGTACGGCGCTTCGAAGACGATTTCCAGCACCGCCTTGCCGGCGGGGATCGACTCGGCGGCGGTCAACCTGAGCACGCCCGACACGTCGGCCGATTCGGCCGCCAGCTTGAGCCGGCGTCCGTCGGGGAGGATCGCGATGGCCTGCCGGATGTCGAGGTCGCGGCCATGCATCCACAGGACGCGGGTGGCTTCCTTGACCTCGGCATCGATGCGGGTGGTACCGTTGAAGCGTTCCTGGCGCGGGTCCAGCCTCAGTTCCAGGTTGACCAGCGAAGGCACCACGGTGCGCGGCAACGGCCCCTTGGGAACGGCCGGCGCGGACTCGGCCGCGAATCCGGGCAACGAGGCCGCCAGCAAGAGTGCGCACGCCAGGGCGCTGCGACGCAATACGGTCATGTCCAATCCCCACAGTGGAAAACCGCTGAACTTACGGCCGGCCGGCGTGGGTGCCCCCCTGCCGAAAGTACCGATCCCCCGTGACTTGGACCGCAATCATCGAGTCCCCATATCGAAACCGAAGCTGACTGCGGCAATCGATAGACAGAACCTATTGATATAATCTTATCAATCCATTGGATTGATTAGGCTGCGCCTATTAACCTTCACTCCGTCGCTTCACCCTGTCCCTCCGCAACCCAAGAGGAAATCTGATGTCCCTGATCAACACCCAAGTCCAGCCGTTCAAGGCCACCGCGTTCCACGCCGGCGAGTTCGTCGAAGTCACCGACGCCAGCCTGAAGGGCAAGTGGTCCGTGCTCATCTTCATGCCGGCCGCCTTCACCTTCAATTGCCCGACCGAAGTGGAAGACGCCGCCGACAACTATGCCGAGTTCCAGAAGGCTGGCGCCGAGGTGTACATCGTCACCACGGATACCCACTTCTCGCACAAGGTGTGGCACGAAACCTCCCCGGCGGTGGGCAAGGCCCAGTTCCCGCTGGTCGGCGATCCGACCCACCAGCTGACCCGCGCGTTCGGCGTGCACATCGAGGAAGAAGGCCTGGCCCTGCGCGGCACCTTCATCATCAACCCGGAAGGCGTGATCAAGACCCTGGAAATCCACGACAACGCCATCGCGCGCGACGTGTCCGAAACCCTGCGCAAGCTGAAGGCCGCGCAGTTCGTCGCCAACAATCCCGGCCAGGTTTGCCCGGCCAAGTGGAAGGAAGGCGCCAAGACCATCGCTCCGTCGCTGGATCTGGTCGGCAAGATCTGATTTCCAAGCAGTACACGCTGTAACGGCGCCCGGGCGGCACGCCCGGGCGCTTCCCCCTCAGACGGACGTTTGCACCAGCGGCCTGCGCCGCGCCAGTCCTCTCTCCCCTGGCTCCCTCCCTCCGGCCCAGGCCGCTACTGCAAACGCCCTTGCGGTCTCCCCGACCGCACCCGTGTTCTTCCTTCCGCTTTCACCAAGGAGTCCCCGCATGTTGGACGCGAACCTCAAGACCCAGCTCAAGGCCTACCTGGAAAAAGTCACCCGGCCGATCGTGATCACCGCGTCGCTGGACGACAGCGAGTCGTCGAAGGAACTGCAGGCGCTGCTGGCGGATCTGGTCTCGCTGTCGGACCGGATCAGCGTGACCGAATCCCGCGACGACGATGAGCGCAAGCCCTCGTTCGCGCTGGGCACGCCAGGCCAGGACATCCACCTGCGCTTCGCCGGACTGCCGCTGGGCCACGAGTTCACCTCGCTGGTGCTGGCGCTGCTGCAGGTCGGCGGACATCCGTCGAAGCTGGGACAGGACGTGATCGAGCAGATCCGCCATCTGGACGGTGAATACAGCTTCGAGACCTATTTCTCGCTGTCATGCCAGAACTGCCCGGACGTGGTGCAGGCGCTGAACCTGATGAGTGTGCTGAACCCCAACATCCGCCACGTCGCCATCGACGGCGCGCTGTTCCAGCAGGAAGTCGAGTCGCGCGAAGTGATGTCGGTCCCGACCATCTTCCTCAACGGCCAGGTGTTCGGCGCGGGCCGCATGGGCGTGGAAGAAATCGTCGCCAAGCTCGACACCGGCGCGGCGTCCCGCGAGGCCGAGAAGATCAAGGCCAAGGCCCCCTACGACGTGCTGGTGATCGGCGGCGGTCCGGCCGGCGCGGCGGCGGCGATCTATGCCGCGCGCAAGGGCATCCGCACCGGCGTGGCGGCCGAGCGTTTCGGCGGCCAGGTGCTGGACACGATGGCGATCGAGAATTTCATCTCGGTGCCGTACACCGAAGGCCCCAAACTGGCGGCCGCGCTGGAACAGCACGTCAAGGACTACAGCGTCGACGTGATGAACCTGCAGCGTGCCGAGAAGCTGGTGCCAGGCCAGGATCTGATCCAGGTGCAACTGGCCAATGGCGCATCGCTGAAGGCGAAGACCGTGATTCTGTCCACCGGCGCGCGCTGGCGGCAGATGAACGTGCCGGGCGAGGATCAGTACCGCAACAAGGGCGTGGCGTACTGCCCGCACTGCGACGGTCCGCTGTTCAAGGGCAAGCGGGTGGCGGTGATCGGCGGCGGCAACTCCGGTGTCGAGGCGGCCATTGATCTGGCCGGCATCGTCAGCCACGTGACCCTGATCGAGTTCGACGACAAGCTGCGCGCCGACGAGGTCCTGCAGCGCAAGCTGCGCAGCCTGCCGAACGTGCGCATCATCACCAGCGCGCAGACCACCGAAGTGCAGGGTGATGGCAGCAAGGTCACCGGCCTGGTCTACAAGGATCGCGCGGGCGGCGACAGCCATCGCATCGAACTGGAAGGCGTGTTCGTCCAGATCGGCCTGCTGCCCAACACCGAATGGCTGAAGGGCACCGTGGCGCTGTCGCTGCGTGGCGAGATCGAAGTGGACGCGCACGGCCGCACCTCGGTGCCGGGCGTGTTCGCCGCCGGCGATGCCACCACCGTGCCGTACAAGCAGATCGTCATCGCCATGGGTGAAGGCTCCAAGGCGGCGCTGAGTGCGTTCGACCACCTCATCCGCACCTCGGCCCCGGCCGAGATGCCGGAAGAAGCGGTCAGCGCCTGATACCGCCCTCCGCCGTCCGGGGACGCTTCTGCGCCCCCGGAATGGGCGTACTCTCTGGGGCGGATGAGCCTGTCGCGTCCGCCTCGGCAACGCTGTCCACCGGTTTCCCAACGGACCCTCCCGGATGAACCTGCGCGACCTCAAATACCTGGTGGCCCTGGCCGATCACAAGCATTTCGGCCACGCGGCGGCGGCCTGCTTCGTCAGCCAGCCCACCCTGTCCACCCAGATCAAGAAACTCGAGGAAGAACTGGGAGTGCCGCTGGTCGAGCGCGCGCCGCGCAAGGTCATGCTGACCCCGGCCGGACGCGACGCCGCCGACCGCGCGCGCAGGATCGTGGCGGAAGTCGAGCAGATGAAGGAGGCCGCGCGGCGCAGCCAGGACCCGGAGGCAGGCACCGTGCGGCTGGGCATCTTCCCGACCCTCGGCCCTTACCTCTTGCCACACGTGGTGCCGCGGATCCGCGCGCGCTTCCCGCAGCTGGAACTGCTGCTGGTCGAGGAGAAGAGCGACGTGCTGCTGTCGCGCCTGCGCGAAGGCAAGCTCGATGCCGGCATCCTCGCGCTGCCGCTGCAGGACGATCAGCTGCATACCGAATTCCTGTTCGAGGAACCGTTCCTGCTGGCGGTGCCCGAGGCGCACCCGTTGGCGGCCCGCGACTCGCTGTCGCTGGGCGAACTGTCCGATCAGCAATTGCTGTTGCTGGAAGACGGCCATTGCCTGCGCGAGCAGGCGTTGGACGTCTGCCGCATCTCCGGCGCCAACGAGAAGTCCGAGTTCCGCGCCACCAGCCTGGAAACGCTGCGCCAGATGGTGGCGGCGAACGTCGGTATCACCTTGTTGCCCACCCTGGCGGTCAAGCCGCCGGTGGCGCGTTCGGACAGCATCCATCTGCTGGGCTTCACCGATTCGCACCCCAGTCGCCGGATAGCGATGGTCTGGCGCCGCAGTTCGGCGATGGCCGGCTTCCTGCAGGAACTGGCCAAGGTGTTCCGGGAATTGCCCTCGTCCCTGTTCGATCCGGAGGTGGATGTGAACCCCGCCGCAACCCGGGCACGTGGCGTATCCCGCGCCCGCGCCGGCTGAACGCCGATGGCTTGAACCCGGGCCGGCAACCGGCTACGTTAGGCGCACAAACCAACCCCGAATGGGCGGCGCGGAAACGCGGCGCCCATTTCCTTGTTGCACACCCGAAAAAGAGGAACCCATGAGTACCGCGCATACCAGCGGCCTGCCGCCTTCGTTGATCATCTCCAGCCGCGACTTCAACCGGCTGGAAGCCCTGCTCGATACCCCCGCCCTGCGCCGCCTGCCGGCCGCGGTGGCCCTGATGAACGAACTCAATCGCGCCGAAGTGCTGCCTCCGGAACAGGTTCCCGATGGCGTCGTGACCATGCACTCCACCATCGACTGCGTCGATGAGCTGACCGGCGAGGATCACAACCTGACCCTGGTCTATCCGAATGAAGCCAACGTCGACAAGGGCTACGTCTCGGTGCTCGCCCCGGTCGGCAGCGCCCTGCTGGGCCTGTCCGTGGGCCAGACCATCGACTGGCAGGCACCCGGCGGCCGCCACCTGCGCCTGCGGGTCACCGGCATCCGCTACCAACCGGAAGCAAACGGCGAATTCCATCGTTGAACGCTGAACTGGCGGGCGGCGCGAGGCATACTGTGCCTCCCCTCTCGCCGTCCATGAGTATCGCGATGAATTCCCCTGTTTCCCCGTCCAAGCTGGCCCAGTTGCGTGAACTTTCGGTCGTGGTCGCCGACACCGGCGACTACGAGGCGATCAAGCGCCTGAAGCCGGTGGACTGCACCACCAACCCCACCCTGGTGAAGAAGGCGCTCGACCTGCCGGTCTACGCCGAACTCATCGAGCGCGAGCTCGGCTGGGCGCGTGGACAGGACGGTGACCGCGCGGCGATCGTCAATGAAGTGGCCGACCGCCTGACGGTCGGCGTCGGCGCCATGCTCAGCGCGCTGATTCCCGGCCGCGTGTCGACCGAGGTCGATGCCGACCTGGCCTACGACACCGCCGCGACCGTGGCCAAGGCGCGCAAGTTCGTCGCGATGTACGCCGAGCGCGGCATCGGCCGCGATCGCATCCTGATCAAGGTCGCCTCCACCTGGGAAGGTGTCGAAGCCGCACGCCAACTGCAGGCCGAAGGCATCGACTGCAACCTGACCCTGATTTTCAACCAGTCCCAGGCGATTGCCTGCGCCGAAGCCGGCGCCTTCCTGATCTCGCCCTTCGTCGGCCGCATCCTCGACTGGTATGTCGCCAATGGGCAGGCGCCCGCGGACATCGATGCCGATCCCGGCGTGGTGTTCGTGCGCGGCGTGTATGCCGAATTCAAGCGCCGCGGCTCGTCGACCGTGGTGATGGGCGCCTCGTTCCGCTCCACCGCGCAGATCGAAGCGCTGGCCGGCTGCGATCGCCTGACCATTTCACCGGATCTGCTGGAGAAGCTGGATCAGGATCACGGCGAACTGCCGCGCAAGCTCGCGCCGGTCGCAGCCGAGCCGGTGACCGCTACGCCGATCACCGCGGACAGTTTCGCGGCGGCGATCGAAGCCGACCCGATGGCCAGGGAAAAGCTGGCCACCGGCATCGAGATCTTCGCCAAGGATCTGGTCGCCCTGCGCGACACCATCGCCCAGCGCCTGGCCGAAGCCACCGCTTGAGCCTGCGTACCCTGCTGATCCTGGGACTACTGGCCGGCATCGCCGGCTGGTGGTTCTCGGATGTACGCAAGGGCCTCCGTGCCCCGGCCGCCGCGGCGGATCTGCGTCCGGAGTGCCCGCTGCCGGCACGCGTCGCCGCCGGCGGGGAACCGCTGCAGACGGATGTGCCTTCGGGCGTCCGTCCCTTCGCCTTGCAGGCCGCGACACTGACACCGCTCGCCGGCTTCAGCATCGATGCCCGCGTGCTTTCCCGCGAGGACTACCACAGCGGGCGCGAGTCGGATCTCTCGCCTCTGGATCTGGCGCTGGGGTGGCGGCGGATGTCGGAAGACACCGTGCTCGACGGCCTGAGCATCAGCCAGGGCTCCCGCTGGTACCACTACCGGTGGCGCGATCAGCCGCCGCTGGAACCTTCCGAAATCGCGCACAGCAGCGCCAACATGCACATGATTCCGGGCAGCGATGCGGTGGCGCGGGCGCTGGCGGAAATCCGCAAGGACGATCGCGTGCGCATCGACGGCTGGCTGGTCGAGGCCCAGGCATCGGATGGCTGGCGCTGGCGCAGTTCCACCTCGCGCACCGACAGCGGTGGCGGTGCCTGCGAAGTGGTCTACGTCTGCGCGGTGACGCGGCTGTAACCCGCCCTTTCCCTGCAGGAGCGACGTCAGTCGCGACCGCATCGGCGGACCGGAACACGTGCTCGCGCGCGCCTCTTTTCGTTGCCGTGCCCGGGCCGGCGGACGACCCCACGCCAGGGTCGCGACTGGCGTCGCTCCTACAGGTCGGTTCCGTCGTACCTCGCTTGTCAGGCATCCAGCCCAATCGAGCAGCTCACGCCGGTGCCGCCGAGGCCGCAGTAGCCGTTCGGATTCTTCGCCAGGTATTGCTGGTGGTAATCCTCGGCGTAATAGAAATCCGGCGCGGGATACAGGATCTCGGTGGTGATGTCGCCATGGCCGGCGGCGCGCAGGCGCTGCTGGTAGGCGTCGCGGCTGGCGATCGCGGCGTCATGCTGCTCCTGCGAATGGCACAGGATCGCCGAGCGGTACTGGGTGCCCAGGTCGTTGCCCTGGCGCATGCCCTGGGTGGGATCGTGGTTTTCCCAGAACACCCGCAGCAGTTCGTCGAAATCGATCCGCTTGGGGTCGTAGATCACCCGCACCACCTCGTTGTGCCCGGTCAGGCCCGAGCACACTTCCTCGTAGGTGGGATTGAGGGTACCACCGCCGGCGTAGCCGACCGCCGTGGTGTACACGCCCGGCAGGCTCCAGAACTTGCGTTCGGCGCCCCAGAAACAGCCCATCCCGAAGTCCACCTGCAGCAGGCCGGTGGCATCGGCGCGCAGCGGGCGGCCGTGGACGAAATGGCTGTTGTTCAGCGGCAGCGGATGGGCGCGGCCGGGCAGGATTTCCTCCGGGCGCGGCATGCGTTGTTTGTGCGCACCGATTCCGAGCATGGGACACCCCGCGTTTGATGGATGTCCGGGATCTGGGCCCTCGCCAGGCCGCTTTCAAGCACCATGGACTGTCGCAAGCGGGTGTTGCCGTGTAGGCTGCGGCGCTCCTCCCTGTTGCGCCCCCGCTTGGCCCGGCCCATCGCCGCCTCTTGAATTGGATCGATATAAACCAATGATTCCCCGTCTCGCCCTGCTCCTCTGCACCGCAGCCGCAACGATGCCCGCCCTCGCCGCCGACACCCGTCCACCCGCCGAATTCGGCGCCGACTGGGACGATCCGCGTACCGCCGAGCCGAAGGTGGTCCGGCCGGACATCCGCCACTGCACGGTGGAAATCGTCCGCCACGGCTTCGCCGACTTCGAACCGTACCGGCGGACGTTCACCCCGCCGGCGGACTGTCCCGGTCCCTGGCACAAGGTGGTGCTGGACCTGGAGGGCGGCGTGAAAGGGCGCCAGTACGATCGCATGGGCCAGATCAGCATCGGCGGCGTGACCGTCCTGCGCACCAGCACGCCCGAGCCGTCCCGCGAGGGCATCCGCTGGCAGGTCGAGAAGGACGTGAGCGCCTATGCGCCGCTGTTCGACCGCGAACAACCGGTGGTGATGGAACTGGGCAACCTGGTCAATGAGACCTACACCGGCGTGTTCGACATCCGTGCCAGCCTGACTTTCTATCCGGCCGATCCGGCGCATGCCCCGGCGGCGAGTGCGGAACGGATCGTGCCGCTGGACGGCGCCCACCGGGCCGGCGCGGACATGGTCGGCGGCTTCACCTTGCCGGCGGACGCAACACGTCTGGTCGCCGAGGTCTACGCCAACGGGTCCGGCGGTGGCTGCGAGGAGTTCTGGTACTTGAGCGTGCCGCGCAAGGAGTACTCCTGCCCCAGCGAATACGGTCCATATCGCGAACTGCAGGTATTGATCGACGGCAAGGTCGCGGGGCTGGCGATGCCGTATCCGCACATCTACACCGGTGGCTGGTCCAATCCCTTCCTGTGGTACGTGATACCCGCGCCGCATACGTTCGATCTGCATCCGCAGCGCTTCGAGCTGACTCCCTTCATCGGCCTGCTCAACGACGGCAAGCCGCACGAACTGCGCGTGCGCGTGGTCGGGCTGGCCCACGACGCCGCCGGCTGGACATTGCTGCCCAACCTGCAGATCTGGCGCGACCCGAAGGGCATGCGGACGCGCGGCGAGCTGACTTCGCATGCGTTGGGCAAGCCCGGGCGCGAGGATGCCTTCGCCGAGGAAAACGGACGCACCGTGCTGCGTTCCAAGGGAGCGGGCGAGCTGACCCTGGCGGGCTGGATCGAGACGTCCACGGGCCGCCGCGAGATCGAAGTCGCCTACCAGGTCGGCATGCAGAGCCGCCACGACTGGGACAAGGAGGAGTCGGACGACCGGCTGAAAGCCGAATGGACCGACCGCCAGCGGGTGACGACCCGAGCAGCCGGCCAGGCGCCGCGGGTCGAGGAACAGACGCTGGCCTTCAGCCTGGACGGCGGCATCCGCACCACGCCCGAAGCCGGCAATCCGCGCCTGACCACCGATCTGGTCATCCAGGCAGACGAGTCGACCCGGCGGCAACAGGGCGATGCCGCCGCCACCTGGACGAAGGTGGAGAACCGCTTCCAGGGCGAAGCCGGCTATACCCAGAAAGTGCCTCGCGAGCAGCGCCGGGCGACCGGCCATTCCCGCCAGGACTTCCGCAGGACAGACAGCGTGGGCAACTGCCAGGCCCACCGGCTGGCGACCGTCAACGGCTACTTCACCGAAGACGACACCACCTGCGGGCGCTGATGCCAATGGCCGGCACGGCGCCACCCGGGGGCGCTATGCAATCTTTGCTTTCGTCGCCCCGCGCTCGGTGCCAGGGTGCCAGCGCTCGACGGACAACCCATCAGCCCCCTTTGAAAAAGGGGGCGTGTGCCCGCGCAGCGGGTGACGGGGGTTTGCTGCGGAGTGGAAAAAGCAAATCCCCCTGCCCCCTTTTTCCGCTTTCAACAGCCCAATGGCTGGTCAAGGGGGAACTGAAGGCGCAGCGTTGCGGCCCGTCAGGCCGGCAGCGGACTTCCTTCCGGCGAATCCGCCGCGGGGTCTTCCCCTTCCGGCGGTCGCGCCAACGGCAGGCGGGCCACCACGTCCTGCGCTTCCGGCCAGGCCGGATCCGGCACGCACACCCGCAGCACGCCGAACAGCGGCAATTCGCCCATGCCGCCCATCAGCGATTCGCCGAACACGAACGCCGGTAGCCCGGCGTCCTCCAGCGCATGCTTGACCAGATGGGCGTCGAACAGGTTGTCGGCCAGATAGACCACTCGCATCGGCAAATCTCCAGCAATCGCCGGCAGGCTACACCTTCCGGCCTTTACGGGGCCTTGCGCATGGCCTCGGTGCCGGGCACGGATTCGGTTTCCAGCGCCCCCGCCTCGCGCCACTCGCGCATCGCCGGCAGCGCGAACAGCGCCTCCATGTAGTCCTGCGCCACGGCGTCCACCGGCACGCCATACCCGTCGAAGCGAATCGCCACCGGTGCGAACATCGCGTCGACGATGCCGAAGCCGCCGCACAGGAAGTCGCCGCCCTGGCCGAACCGGCCGCGCAGCTCCGTCCACAACGCCTGCACCCGGTCGATGTCGCGCTGCGCGGTTTCATCCCAGCGGTAGGCGTCCGGCTGGCGGCGGCTGTTCATCGGCAGCTGGGTGCGCAATCCGGCGAATCCCGAGTGCATCTCGGCCGCAGCCACCCTTGCCAGCGCGCGCGCGGTCCGCTCGCGGGGCCAGCCGGCGCCGTCCAGCCAGCGCTCGTTGGCGTATTCGCAGATGGCCAGCGAATCCCATAGGTGAAGCTCCCCGTCCCACAGCGCCGGCACCTTGCCGGTCGGGGAATAGCGCTTCACCTCGGCGAAGAACTCAGGCGTGTCCAGCGGCAGCCGGATCTCGTCGAACTCGACCCCGAACTGGCGCAGCAGCAGCCAGGGACGAAGCGACCAGGACGAGTAGTTCTTGTTGCCGATGATCAGGATGGGACGGCTCATGCACGGGTTCCAGCGGGTGGAAAAGGGCCTACAGGATAGGCCGCCGCGACGCGGCCGGGGACCGGAACGGCTAAACTCTCGGTTTGCCCAGAATCGCCCAGCCCCGCATGTCCGAGACCACCGCCCCCATCGCCACCCAGCCGGATAACGCCGCCCCCGAAAAGCGGGACTTCATCCGCCAGATCGTGCGCGAGGACCTGGCCAGCGGCCGCCACCATGCCGTCAAGACCCGGTTCCCGCCGGAGCCCAACGGCTACCTGCACATCGGCCACGCCAAGGCGATCTGCCTGAATTTCGGCATCGCCGCCGAGTTCGGCGGCGTCTGCAACCTGCGCCTGGACGACACCAACCCGGCCAAGGAAGACCCCGAATACGTCGCCGCGATCCAGGACGACGTGCGTTGGCTGGGCTTCGACTGGCGCGACCTGCGCCACGCCTCGGACTACTTCGAGGTGTATTACCTGGCGGCCGAGAAGCTGATCCAGCAGGGCGATGCCTTCGTGTGCGACCTGACCCCGGAGCAGATCCGCGAGTACCGCGGCAGCCTGACCGAGCCGGGCCGCAATTCGCCGTGGCGGGATCGCTCCGTCGAGGAGAACCTGGATCTGTTCCGGCGAATGCGCGCGGGCGAGTTCGCCGACGGCGCGCGCACCCTGCGCGCCAGGATCGACATGGCCAGCGGCAACATCAACCTGCGCGATCCGGCGCTATACCGGATCAAGCACGTCGAGCACCAGAACACCGGCAACGCCTGGCCGATCTATCCGATGTACGACTACGCGCACTCGCTCGGCGACGCGGTGGAAGGCATCACCCACTCGCTGTGCACGCTGGAGTTCGAGGATCACCGCCCGTTGTACGACTGGTGCGTGGACAAGGTCGACCTGGCCCATCATCCGGAACTGCTGGCGCCGCTGCTGGACAAGGGCCTGCCGCGCGAAGCCGGCAAGCCGCGCCAGATCGAATTCTCACGCCTGAACTTCAACTACCTGGTGATGAGCAAGCGCAAGCTGCATGCACTGGTCACCGACCGGCTGGTCGAAGGTTGGGACGATCCGCGCATGCCGACCCTGCAGGGCATCCGTCGCCGCGGCTATACCCCGTCGGCGCTGCGCCTGATGGTGGATCGCGTGGGCATCAGCAAGCAGAACTCGCTGATCGACTACAGCGTGCTGGAAGGCGCGCTGCGCGATGATCTGGACGCCGCCGCGCCGCGCCGGATGGCGGTGATCGACCCGCTGAAACTGGTCATCACCAACCTGCCGGACAGCCATGGCGAAACCCTGGTGTTCCCGAACCATCCCAAGGACGAAGGCTTCGGCTCGCGTGAAGTCCCGTTCTCCAACCAGTTGTGGATCGAGCGCGAGGACTTCGCCGAAGTCCCGCCGAAGGGCTTCAAGCGCCTGATTCCCGGTGGCGAAGTGCGCCTGCGCGGCGCCGGCATCTTCCGCTGCGATGAAGTGATCAAGGACAACGATGGCCAGGTCATCGAAATCCGCGGCGAGCTGGATCCCGAATCCCGCCCCGGCATGGCCGGCGCCGATCGCAAGATCAAGGGCACCATCCACTGGGTCAGTGCGCGCCATGCGGTCACCGCGGAAATCCGCCTCTACGATCGCCTGTTCACCGTCGCGGCTCCGGACGATGAAGCCGACGGCAAGAGCTATCGCGACTACCTGAATCCCGAATCCCGCCGCACCGTGCAGGGCTACGTGGAACCGGCCGCCGCCGCGGCCAAGCCGGAACAGTCGTTCCAGTTCGAGCGCATCGGCTACTTCGTCGCCGATCGTTATGATCATGCCTCCGACAAGCCCGTGTTCAATCGCAGCGTCACCCTGCGCGACACCTGGGCCAAGGCGTGAGCATGCTGTACGCCCAGGTCCACCTGACCCTGCCGGCGTGGGTGCACGACGCCGTCGATGGCGCCGCCGTGTATCCGGGCGACGAGGACAAGGTCGGCCTGGCGATCGCGCTGTCGCGGCGCAACGTCGAAGCCGACACCGGCGGCCCGTTCGGCGCGGTCGTGTTCGGCCCGGATCATCGGGTCATCGCCATCGGCGTGAACCGGGTGATGCCGCATACCTGCTCGCTGGCGCATGCCGAGAACATGGCCTACATGCTGGCCCAGCAGCGCCTGCAGACGCCGCGCCTGAACGAGCGCATCGGTCCGGTCACCCTGGCGACATCCTCGCAACCGTGCTGCCAGTGCTATGGCGCCACCGTCTGGGCCGGCATCGACCGCCTGCTGATCGGCGCGCGCGCCGAGGACGTGATGGAACTGACCGAGTTCGACGAAGGCCCGCTTCCCGCCGACTGGATCGGCGAGTTGAACAAGCGCGGCATCGAGGTGGTGCGCGACCTGCGCCGCGACGATGCGCGCGCGGTGCTGAAACACTACGGCGAATCCGGTGGCGACAAGTACTGATACCGCCGCCGCGCCCCGCCGCGGGGCGTGCGCGTGAGCGGCCTGCTGGGATTCTGCCGGCAGGGCTTCGAACCCGAACTCGCCGCGGAACTGACCGAGCGGGCGGCGCTCGCGGGCATCGCCGGTTATGCGCGCGCGCAGCGCAATGATGGCTACGTGGTGTTCGCCAGCGATGACGCCGAATCGCTTGACCGCGCCTTGCCGTTGCGGGATCTGGTGTTCGCACGCCAGAAGCTGCGCGTGATCGCCGAACTGCGCGGGCTTGATCCGCGTGACCGTATCAGCCCGATGCTGGCGGCGCTGGAAGGCCAGCGTTTCGGCGACCTGTGGGTGGAGCACGCGGATTCGGATGCGTCCAAACCGCTGGCCGGCCTGGCACGCAGCTTCGGCAACGCGCTGCGCCCGGCCCTGCGCAAGGCCGGCGTGCTGAGCACGCAGGACGATGCGCGCCTGCCGCGCCTGCACGTGGTGTTCGTGCAGGGCGATCACGCCTTCCTCACCCGCAGCGGGCCGCGCGACGGCTCGCCATGGCCGCAGGGTATTCCGCGCCTGAAGCTGCTGCCGGACGCGCCCTCTCGCTCTGCACTGAAACTGGAAGAGGCCCTGCTGGTGCTGCTGGACGCGGACGATCGCGCGCGCCTGCTCAAGCCCGGCATGACCGCCGCCGACCTGGGCGCCGCGCCCGGCGGCTGGACCTGGGTGCTGACCCGCCAGCACCTGCGCGTCACCAGCGTCGACAACGGTCCGCTGCGCCAGCACGTGCTGGATACCGGCCTGGTCGAACACCTGCGCGCCGACGGCTTCCACTGGAAACCCGCGCAGCCGCTGGACTGGATGGTCTGCGACATGGTCGAACAGCCGCGCCGGGTCGCCGAGCGCATGGCCGCCTGGTTCCGCGAGGGCTGGTGCCGGCACGCCATCTTCAATCTCAAGCTGCCGATGAAGAAGCGCTGGGACGAAACCCGGCTGTGCCTGGATCTGTTCGCCGAGCAGGCGTCGCGACCGTTGATCGTGCGGGCGCGCCAGCTCTATCACGATCGCGAGGAGATCACCGTGTTCGCGACGCCGCGGCACGCCTGACCGGCCGCAGCGCGATGCGGTCGGGTTACCATCCCGATCGTCCATCAGGCACCACCCCACGGTGCGCAGGAGTCCCATGGCCGCCACCTGGATCACCATCGCCGCGTCCTCGCTGCCGGAAATCATCCGGCTGGCGAAACCGCTGTTCACCCGCACGCCGCCGATCGACACCACCCAGGTCCAGCGGCTGGCAATCATCGACGAACAGATCACCGAGCTGCAGGCGGCCGCCACCCGCAACGCCGATTCGATCTCGCGGCTGGCCACCGACATGCAGAAGACCATCGAGGTGCTGCAGGTCGGAGCCGATCGCATGGAACGCCAGTTGCACCGCGCCAACCGGCTGGCCGCGATCGCCACCACGGTGGCGATACTGGCCTTCGCCACCGCGCTTTACGCCCTGGGCCGCTGAGGGATGCACATGATGAACCTGCGCCATTGTCTGTTCGCCGCCATGCTGGCGTCGACCGCGCCCGCCAGCCTCGCCGCCGAGCCCGACTACGTTGCCCGCGACTACGTCGGAGACGGCGTGTTCTCGCAGGGCATCGAAGGTCCGGCGGTGGGTCCCGATGGCCTCCTGTACCTGGTCAGTTTCGGTCGCGACGGCACCATCGGCCGGGTGCGCGCGCAGGCCGATGGCAGCGGCAAGGCCGAACTGTTCGTCGAGCTGCCGGCCGGCAGCACCGGCAACGGCATCCGCTTCACGGCGGACGGCGCGATGTACGTGGCCGACTACAGCGGCCACAACATCCTGCGCATCGGCGCCCAGGGCCACGTCGAGGTGTTCGCGCACGAACCACGCATGCACCAACCCAACGACATCGCGCTGGCGCCGGACGGACGCCTGTACGCCAGCGATCCCGACTGGAAGAACGGCAGCGGCCAGTTGTGGCGCATTGACCGCGACGGCAGCACCCATCTGCTGGAAACCGGCATGGGGACCACCAACGGCATCGAGGTGAGCCCGGACGGCAAGCATCTTTACGTCAACGAGAGCGTGCAGCGGAACCTGTGGGTGTATGACCTGGACGGCAACGGCGGCGTGGCCAACAAGCGCCTGCTGTTGAATTTCCCGGATCACGGCCTGGACGGCATGCGCACCGACGCGGACGGCAACCTGTATATCGCCCGCTATGGCGCCGGCACGGTGGCCGTGGTCTCGCCGCAAGGCCGCCTGCTGCGCGAGGTGCGGCTGAAGGGCGAAAAGCCCACCAACGTCGCGTTTGGCGGAGAAGACGGCCGCACCGTCTACGTCACCCTGCAGGATCGCGGCGCGGTCGAGACTTTCCGCAGCGCCCGGCCTGGCCGCGAGCACGGGCGCCCCAGCGCCCCTTGAGGCGCCGCGATCGGCCCGGTGCCGGTTCTGTGAGCGCCGCCGCATGGGGTCTCAGGCGGTGACATGGCCGCATGGCAAGATGCTTCCCTGACCCGGAGCCCCTCCCATGCTGCCCATCGAACTGAAGGATCCCGCCGCGTTCGGCAACGAATTCCTGCGCCTGACCCTGTTGCAGGGCTTCCAGTCGCTGACCAAGCGCGATCTGGAACTGCTGATCTTCGTGCTGCTGGAACGCGACGGGGCCATCGATCGTGCCGAGTCCAATTTCACCGTCGCCGGCAAGCTGCGGGTCACTCCCGCCAAGGTGAAGGCGCTGCGGCGCGACGGCTATGCGCGCTGGCGGGCTTTGGTACCGGAGGAACGCGAGGCTGCGCTGCAGCGAATCGTCGCCACGGTACTGACCGAGGCCAACCTGCGCGCCGGGGCGAAACACGTCAGCGAGCGCAGCCGCAAGGAGGGCTTTCTCGCGGTCCGGGTCGAACATCCGGATGATCAGCAGCAGTTCGAGCAGGCGATCCTGGACGTCGGCGCGTTGCCGGTCTACGAGCGCAACCGCGAAGTGGTGGCGGTGCGCTTCGACACGCTGCTGGCGATTGCCGAGCGCTGGGGCTTCCTGCAGACCGATCCGGCACAGATCCGCGGCGAGTTGAAGAAGCTGGCGCCGGCTTCGGAGGAAGTGGCCGAACTATTGAAAAAGGATGTCGGCAAGCTGCGCTGGCAGGATGCCCGCAATGCCCTCAACAGCCTGGGTGCGGATGCGATCGCCAGCACCGCCGAAGGCGGCCTGAAGGCACTGCTGAAACTGGTCTTCCCGTTCCTGCCGGGTTAGCGCGGCGAAGCAGGCGCCGCCCTGCGCGCCGCGTCAGAGCCCGGAAGCGCGGCGCCAGAACAGATTGGCCAGTGGCGGCACGCGGCCAGCCAGGCCGAGCAGCGGCCCGCGCAACAGGGTCAGGTGCATTTCGTCGTTGGAAAACAGCCGGTTGATGCCGTCGAAGGCGTAGGCCGCGGCGGTGCTCTCGCTGCGCCGCTGGCGCGCCCAACGCAGCAGCCGGTGCGGGGCGCTCCAGTCCACCCGGCGCGACTGCGCATCGCGAATCAGCGCGCGCAGTCCGGCCACATCGCGCAAGCCAAGGTTGACGCCCTGCCCGGCGAGCGGATGCACCACGTGCGCGGCGTCGCCGATCAACAGGATCCGTCCGGATACGTACTGCTGCGCCAGCTGCCGGCGCAGCGGGAACGCCACCCGCGGCGATACCGGCCGGGCGTTGCCCAGCCGCGCCGCGGAGGCCCGGGTGAGTTCGCGCGCGAACGCGTCGTCGTCCAGCGCCAGCACGCGTGCGGCTTCGGCATCGGGCAGCGTCCAGACGATCGAGCTGCGTCCTTCGGTGAATGGCAGCAGCGCCAGCGGGCCGGTCGGCAGGAAGCGTTGCCAGGCGGTGTCCTCGTGCGGCTGTGCGGTCTCGATGTAGGCGACCACGCCGCGCTGGGCATAATCGTGTTGCGACACCGCCACGCCGGCGGCCTGGCGCAGGCTGGAATCGGCGCCATCGGCGGCGATGGCCAGGCGCGCATCCAGGCGGGTGCCGTCCTCCAGTTTCAGGCGCACGCCATCCTCATCCTGCTCGACCTCCTGCACCCGCGCCGGGCAGTGCACGCGCACGCCAGCCGCCGGCAGCGCCGCCCACAGGCGATCCACCAGCAGCGCGTTCTCCAGGATCCAGCCCAACTGCGCATGGCCCAGCGTGTCGGCGTCGAACCGCATGTCGCCGCCACCGGCCGCGTCCCAGACACACATGCGCCGATACGGTTGCACGCGCGCATCGCGGATGGCGGGCCATACACCGAGCGATTCCAGCAGTGCGGCGTTGTCCGGCGCGAAGGCGTAGACGCGCAGATCCGGATCCGCCGCCGACCAGCGCGCGGGTTCGCGACCCTCGACCAGGGTCACCTGCAAACCGGCATCGGCCAGCGCCAGCGCGCAGGCCGCGCCGACCGCGCCACCGCCCACGATCACCACATCCCCTTTTCCGCGCCGGCTCATGCGGCCACCTCGCGGCACAGGGCCGGCAGATCGCCGCGGAAGCCCATGGCGCCTCCCACCAGGAATCCCTGCAACGTCGGCGAGAGATCGACCGCGGCCAGGCCCAGGCTGCGCAACGGGCGCAACATCGGTGCCGGATTGGCGGTCAACCGGGCCAGGCCATCGGAGAACGCCAGCGTGCGTTCGCGGTCCTCGGCGCGTCGCCGCGCGTAGGCCTGCAGCAGGCTGTCCGCACCGGGATCCTCGCCGCCTGTTTCAAGCAGCTCGGCCAGGGTCAGCGCGTCGCGCAGGCCCAGGTTGAAACCCTGCGCGCCGATCGGATGGATGGTCTGCGCGGCATTGCCCATCAGCACCGCGCGCGGCGCGACCAGGCGTTCGGCTACCACCCGGCTGATCGGATACGCGCTGCGCTCGCCACTGGCGAGGAAACGCCCGACCCGCCAGCCGAAAGCCGCCTGCAGGCGCGCGAGCCAGGCCGCCTCGTCGAGCGCGGCGACGGCGTCGGCCGTTTCGGCCGGCACGCCATGGATGGCGCCGAAATGGCAATCCCCGCGCGGCAGCAGCGCGGTGGGACCGGTGTCGGTGAAACGCTCGTAGGCGGTGCCGTCGGGCGCCTGTTCGGCGCGGACGCGCGCGACGAACAGGGTCTGCCCGTAGTCGTGTTCCTGTGCGCCGATGCCCAGCGCGTCACGCAGCTGGCTGCGGGTGCCGTCGGCCGCCACCAGCAGGCGGGCTTCCACGGACTGTTCGCCGGTCTCGCCGGCCAGGCGCAGGCGGCGTGCGCCCGCGGCCCCTTCTTCCAGGGCGATGAAGCGCGCCGGCCGGTAACGGGTGACATGGCGGAGTTCACCCAGGCGCGCTTCCAGCGCTTCGCCGAAATCGCGCGCCACCACGACCTGGCCGAACTGCTCGCGACCGTAGTCGGCCGCATCCAGGCGGACCCGCCCGAAATCGCCCTGGCGGCTGATATGGATGCGACGGATCGGACCCGCCGGGGTGCGCAGTTTCTGCATCACGCCCAGCGCGGTCAGCGCATTCACCGTGGCGGTTGCGAAGCTGAGGTTGCGCTGGTCGAACACCGGCGGCATCGCCGTCGGCGGCGCGGCTTCCACCAGCCCCGTGTCGATGCCCAGGCGATCCAGGGCGATGGCCAGGCTGGCGCCGACCAGGCCGCCCCCCACGATTACCACGTCATGCCGTTGCGTCATGCCGGCCATGATACCGGCTCGACCGTCCCCGGCCGGCCCCGACGGTGGCGCATGGGCGCGGGCCGGGTCGCGGTCCGCTAGAATGATGCGCTGAGCCTCCGGAATCCGTCTGCATGAACACGAACTCCCAACGCGCCGCCATCCTCGTCCTGCTGGCCCTGCTGATGGCGTCGACCCGCCTCCACCTGCCGGCCACGCTGACCCACTTCGGCCCGGTGCCGGATGCGTCGTGGGCGGTGTTCTTCCTCGGCGGCTTCTACCTGCGCGGCTGGACCCGCTGGGCGTTCCCGCTGCTGATGGCGCTGGCCGTGGCAGTCGATTATGTGGTCATCAGCGGCCAGGGCATGAATTTCTGGACCCACTACTGCACCTCGGCCGCGTACTGGTTCCTGGTCCCGGCCTACTTCGCCCTGTGGGCGGGTGGCCTGCTGGTCCGCCGCTTCCACGCCACCCACGCCGGCCAGCACGGCCGCGTGCTGGCGGTGACCGTGGCCAGCCTGTTCGCCTCGGTGGTGGCCTGCCACCTGCTGAGCCAGGGCAGCTTCTACTGGCTGGCCCGCGACATCGTGCCGAACCCGACCGTGGCCGGCTGGTGGAAGAACTACAGCGACTGGTTCCTCCCCTACCTGCGCGTGGCCGCCATCTACGTCGGCCTGGTCGCGATCGCCCACGTCGGCGTCGAACAACTCGCACGCCTGGGCCACCCGAAGGCATCGCGCTGAGCGGAGGGATACCGCGATGGGCAACCGCCTTTCCAAGATCTACACGCGCACCGGCGACGACGGCACCACCGGACTCGGTGACGGCAGCCGGGTCGGCAAGGACTCGGCGCGGGTCAACGCCTACGGCACGGTCGACGAGGCCAACTCGGCGATCGGCGTGATCCTGGCCGCGCCGAATGTCCCGGAGGACGTCGCCGCGCTGCTGACGGTGGTCCAGCACCAGATGTTCGATTTGGGTGGCGAGCTGTGCATTCCCGGCCATGCCGCCATCACCGGCGAGGACGTGGATGCGCTGGAAGCGCGCCTGGACCACTACAACGAAGCGCTGCCGCCGCTGAAGGATTTCATCCTGCCGGCCGGCGGCGAGGCCGCGGCGCGCTGCCACCTGGCGCGCACCATCGTGCGCCGGGCCGAGCGCGAGACCGTCACCCTGGCCCGCCACGATGCGGTGCGGCCTGAAGCCATCCGTTATCTCAACCGGCTGTCGGATCTGCTGTTCGTGCTGGCGCGCGTGCTGGCCCGCGCCGACGGTCACGGCGAAGTGCTCTGGAACCACGAACGGCGGCGCCCGACCTGACGCCGTGATCATCTACACCCACCCGGCCTGCCTGTCGCACGATCCCGGACCCGAGCATCCGGAACGGCCGGCACGGCTGGAGGTGGTGCTGGAAGCCCTGCGCCGCGACCACGGTGATCTGGACTGGCGCGAAGCGCCGCTGGCCAAGCTGGGCGATCTGCGCCGGGTGCACGACGACGCCCTGCTGCGTGAAGTGCTGGACGTCGATTTCGAAGGCCACCGCATGCTCGACCCGGACACGGTGATGGTGCCGGCCTCGCGGGCGGCCGCGCTGCGCGCCGCCGGCGCCGGCATCGCCGCGGTCGACGAGGTGATGCATGGAAATGCCAGCACCGTGTTCTGCGCGGTCCGCCCGCCCGGCCACCATGCCACCGCCAGCGCGGCCATGGGCTTCTGCCTGTTCAACAACATCGCCATCGCCGCCGCCCACGCGCTGGAGAAGCATGGCCTGGAGCGGGTCGCCATCGTCGATTTCGACGTGCACCACGGCAATGGCACCCAGGCCATCTTCTACGACGAGCCGCGGGTGGCCTACTTCAGCACCCACGAATCCGGACTGTTCCCCTACAGCGGCGCCCCCTACGAGCGCGGCGCCGGCAACGTGTTCAATGCCCTGTTGCCCCCCGGCAGCGGGGGATTCCGCTTCCAGAACACCTGGGCCGATCAACTGCTGCCGGCCCTGGACGAAGCGCGCCCCCAGTTGTTGCTCATTTCCGCCGGCTTCGATGCCCACATGCGCGACCCGCTGGCCGACCTGATGCTCGAAACCGGGGACTTCGCCTGGCTGACCCGCCAGCTCCGGCAACTGGCGCGGCGCCATGCCGATGGGCGGGTCGTGTCGATGCTGGAAGGCGGCTATGACCTGGAGGCATTGAAGGAGTGTGCTTCCGCCCATGTCGACGAACTGCGCTGAACCGCGTTCCCCGACCTGGCCGCGACTGCATGAACCAGACCCGAAACCGGCCGGGGGTTTTCATTGCCGCGATGCCGGGGATCCGGCAAGCTAACCGCCGTTTCTGAACCGAACCGTCCCGGAGCCCGGTACCGCGTGCGTCCAGTCCTTCGCCTGCTGCCCCTGCCGTTCAGTATCGCCCTGTGCCTGCCGGCGCTGGCGGCCGACGAGAAGCCCCAGAGCTGGGCGCTGTGCCCGATCGAGGATCCGGTGCCCGCGTTCGCGGGCGTGCCCCAGCCAGCCGCAGGTACCAATACCGAACAGGCCCGCGCCGCCCGCGCGAACCAGGACACCAACATCGTGGGCGACAAGCTTGGTGGCACCGAGCAGAACCTGGAGTACCAGGGCAATGTCGCCCTCGTCCGCGGTGACCAGTACCTGGGCGCGGACAACCTGACCTACGACCAGGAAAAGGACACCTATTCGGCCGAAGGCCATGTGCGCTACCAGGATGCCGGCATCCGCCTGGTCGCCGAAAGCGCGCGCGGCGACCAGAACGCCGATCGCCACCAGATCGACAACCTGCAGTATCAACTGGTCTCGCGACGCGGCAACGGCGGCGCCGACCGCATCGACATGAAGGGGCCGGAAGGCAGCCTGCTGCATTCCACCTATTCGACCTGCGATCCCGCCGATCGGCGCTGGGAACTGCGTTCGCGGCGCATCGACGTGAACACCGAGACCGGCTGGGGCGTGGCGCACGGCGCCACCGTGCGGCTGGGCCACGTGCCGGTGCTGTACATGCCGTGGTTCAAGTTCCCGATCGACGACCAGCGCCATACCGGCCTGCTGTACCCGGCCCTGAGCCATTCCGGGCGCAATGGCCTGGATTACCGCCAGCCGATCTACCTGAACCTGGCCCCGAACTACGACATGACCCTCAACCCGCGCTACATGAGCAAGCGCGGCTTTGCCCTCGGCGCCGAGTTCCGCTACCTGTACGAAGGCGGCGCCGGCGAGTTGCAGGGCAACTACATGCACCGTGACGACCTGCTGGAGACGCGCAGCCGCGAACCGGAGTTCGTTCCCGAGCGCAACCCCGAACCCGGTGACAGCCGGGGTCTGTTCCGTTTCGACGGTTACCACAACCTCAGTTCGCAGTGGCAGGCCCGCGCCAATCTGGTCTGGGTCAGCGATTCCCGCTATGTCGAGGACTTCGCGAACAATCTCGGCGGTCTGACCGCCAGTACCCTTACCAGTACCGCCGGTCTGTACGGCGTGGGCCAGTTCTGGAACGGCGGCGTCATGGCCGACGCCTGGCAATTGTCGGACTTCAATCTGACCAAGGCGTCGCTACCTTACAACCGCCTGCCGCGCGCCTACTTCACTTACGATCGTCCGCTGGGGCGCTGGCTGAATATTGGCCTGCACAGCGAAGCCGTGCGTTTCCAGCACGATGTGCATGCCGGCGGCTCCCGCCTCGATCTCAAGCCGACCGTCAGCGTGAACTTCGAAGGCCCGTCCTGGTACGTGCGCCCCACCCTGGCCTGGCGCTACACCGACTATCGCCTGGACCCGGAACTGGCCCGCGGTATCGCCACCGATCGCGCCGCACGCGCGCTCGGCGTGCCGGCCGCCAGCGTCACCGACGCGATGATGCGGCCCTACTACGATGAATCACCCAACCGTAGCCTGCCCATCGGCTCGCTGGACATGGGCCTGTTCTTCGATCGCGAGACCGAGATCAAGGGCAGCCGCTTCCTGCATACACTGGAACCGCGCCTGTTCTATCTCAACGTGCCATACCGCAACCAGGATGGCATCCCGCTGTTCGACACCCGACCCTTCACCTATAGCTGGGGGCAGATGTTCCGCGACAACCGCTACTCGGGACCTGATCGCCAGACTGATGCCAACCAGCTGACGATGGCGTTGACGACCCGTTTCCTGCGCCAGTCCGATGGTTTCGAGCGGGCCTCGATGAGCCTCGGCCAGATCCGCTATTTCGAGGATGCGCGCGTCACCCTTTCACCCGCGGAAACGCCGCTGCAGAAAGGCAAGTCGGCCTGGATCGCCGACGCCAACTACGCGCCCACAGACCGCTGGACCATCGGCGCGTCCTACCAGTGGGATCCCAAGTTCCGCCGAGAGGACCTGGCCAGCCTCCGCGCGCGCTACCTGATTGGCGACGACGGCGTGGTCAACCTGACCTACCGCAGCCGCCGCGATCTGCTGGAACAGGGCGACTTCTCCTTCCTGTATCCGATCAGCCCCTCGTGGAGCATCGTCGGCCGCTACTACCATTCGTTCCAGGACAACAAGCTGCTGGAAGGCATCGCCGGCGTCCAGTGGGACAGCTGCTGCCTGGCCGTGCGCGCGGTGGTGCGCCGCTACGTGCGCAACCGCGAGGGCGAAATGAACAACTCCATCCAGGTCGAATTCGTCCTCAAGGGCCTGGGCTCGGCTGGCCAGGACACGGAGCGCACCCTGCGCCGTGGTATCCTCGGCTATTACCGAGACGACCTCTATCTCGTCCCGCCGAGCAATACCACGCCGGATCCGGACGACGACAACCGCTACGCTCCGGATATGCTGCCATGACCATCAAGTTGTTCCGTCCCCTTGCCGCCGTCCTGCTGGCTGCTGCCTGCGTGGCGCCGCTGTCGGCCCAGACCCTCCAGCCGCTGGACCGGATCGCCGCGATCGTCGACGAGGACGTCATTCTCCAGAGCGAACTGGACCGCGCGGTCGCCAACGTGATCAACCAGTACGCCAACCAGCCCGGTCAGTTGCCGCCGCGCGAAGTACTGGAACGCCAGGTCATGGAACGCCTGATCCTGATGAAGCTGCAGGTGACCCGCGCCAGTGGCAGCGGCATCCAGGTCGGCGATCAGGAAGTCAACGGCGCGGTCGCCGCGGTCGCCCAGCAGAACGGCATGACCGTCGACGCCCTGCGCGCGCGGCTGGCCCAGGACGGGATGTCCTTCAACGATTTCCGCAATTCGCTGCGCGACGAGATCACCGTCCAGCGCCTGCGCCAGAGCTTCGCCCAGAGCAAGATCCAGGTCAGCGAGGGTGAAGTGGATGCGGCGCTGGCGATGCAGGCCGGTTCGGGCCAGCAATACCACCTCGCGCACATCCTGGTCGCCCTGCCGGACGGCGCCACGGCCGAGCAGATCAGCACCGGCCAGCAGAAGGTCGATGGCATCAAGGCCCTGCTGGACAAGGGTGAGATGGATTTCAACGCCGCGGCCGTACGCTATTCCGACAGCCCCAACGCGCTGGACGGTGGTGACTTGGGCTGGCGCAGCATGGACGAAATCCCGACTGCCTTCGTGGAGATGCTCAAGACGATGTCCCCCGGCCAGGTGGTCGGCCCGCTGCGCGGCGCCAGTGGTTTCCAGTTGCTCAAGCTGGTGGAGACCCGCGACGCCTCGCAGGCCGACAAGCGGACCGTCACCGAGTACCACGCCCGCCACATCCTGGTCCGCGTCACCGAAACCCAGGACGCCGCCGCGGCCAAGGCCAAGATCGACACCCTGCGCGCCCGCATCGCCGGCGGCGCGGATTTTGCCACGGTCGCCAAGGAATCCTCCGAGGATCCGAACAGCCGTGGCGAAGGCGGCGATCTGGGCTGGTTCCCGGCCGATGCCTTTGGCCCGGCCTTCGGCGAACAGGTCGCCGGTGTCGGCGACGGCCAGGTCACCGAAGCCTTCCGCACGGATGCGGGCTGGCACATCGTGCAGCGCGTGGAAGCGCGCCAGAGCGATGTCACCGACGCCAACCAGCGCGCCCAGATCCGCGAGACCATCGGCCGCCGCAAGCTGGAAGACGAATACAACCGCTTCCTCCAGGAAATGCGTGGCGAGGCGTTCGTGGACATCCGCACGGGTGCCCAGGCCCAGACCGACGGTACGCCGGCGAACGCGCCGGCGCCCGCCCCCGCCGAAGCGCCCGTCCCCACGCCCGGCGGCTGAACGTGCTGCCCCGCCTGGCGCTGGTCCCGGGTGAGCCGGCCGGCATCGGGCCCGAACTCTGCGTCCACCTTGCCCAGCAATCCCGCGAGGATTGCGGGCTGGTCGCTTTCGCCGACCCGGAAGTGATGCGGGCCGCCGCGGCCGGGCTGGGCCTTCCGCTGCGCCTGCTCGACGAGCATGAGGACGTCCGGTCGCCGGGCGATCTGCGCCTGCGCGCGGTGCCGAATGCCGCGCCCACCCATTTCGGCCGGCCGGATCCCCGCAATGCCGCCGCCGTCATCGCCGCGCTGGAGCAGGCGTCCGATGCCTGCCTGCGGAGCGAGTTCGCCGGCGTGGTCACCGGACCGGTGCACAAGGCCGCGATCAATGCCGGCGGCATCGCCTACACCGGCACCACCGAACTGCTGGCCGCGCGCGCGCGGCGCGACGTGGTGATGATGCTGGCCAACGACATCGTCCGCGTCGCCCTGGCGACCACGCACCTGCCCCTGCGACAGGTAGCCGACGCCATCACCGTCAACGGACTCACCACGGTGCTGCGCATCACCCATGCCGCGATGCGCGACGACTTCGGCATCCCCGATCCCGTGATCGCGGTCCTCGGCCTCAACCCGCATGCCGGCGAGGCCGGCCATCTGGGGCACGAGGAAATCGAAGTCATCGAACCGGTGATGGCCGCCCTGCGTGACGAAGGCATGCGGCTGGTGGGTCCGCTGCCCGCCGATACGGCCTTCCTGCCGCAGAAACTGGCGGGATTCGACGCGGTGCTGGCGATGTATCACGACCAGGGCCTGCCGGTGCTCAAGTACAGCGGCTTCGAACAGGCGGTGAACCTCACCCTGGGCCTGCCCTATCCACGGGTGGCGGTGGATCACGGCACGGCGCTGGAACTGGCCGGCAAGGGTGTCGCCGATCCCTCCAGCCTGTTCGCGGCCGTGCGGACCTGCGCGCGCATCGCCCGCCAGAAGCCGGCACGCCATGCCCGCGCACAAGGTGGCTTCTCGCCGTCCTGATCCCGAATCCCAATCCCCGAACCTTCCCAGACCCACGCCATGTCCTCCTTCAAGGCACCGCCCAAGAAATCGCTGGGCCAGCATTTCCTGACCGACCGCAGCTACATCGAGCGGATCGTGCTGGCCGTCGACCCCAAGCCGGGGGATCGGCTGGTCGAGATCGGCCCGGGCCAGGGTGCGATCACGATGCCGCTGCTGCGCCGCCATGGCGAACTGACCGCGATCGAATTCGATCGCGATCTGATCACGCCATTGATGGAAGCCTCCGAAGGCGTCGGCCGCCTGACCATCATCCACAAGGACGTGCTGGCGGTGGATTTCGGCAAGCTGGCCGGTGACGATCGCCTGCGCCTGGTTGGCAACCTGCCCTACAACCTGTCCTCGCCCATCCTGTTCCATGCGCTCGAACACGCCGCGTCGATCCGCGACATGGTGTTCATGCTGCAGAAGGAAGTGGTCGATCGCATGGCCGCCGGTCCCGGCAGCAAGGTATATGGCCGCCTGAGCGTGATGCTGCAGGCGTACTGCACGGTGACGCCGCTGTTCGTGGTGCCCCCCGGCGCGTTCCGGCCGCCGCCGAAGGTGGATTCGGCGGTGGTGCGGATGGTGCCGCGCCCGCCCGCGGAGATCGGCGTGGCCGATCCGCAGCGCTTCACCGAAATCGTGCGTGCAGCGTTCGGGCAGCGCCGCAAGACCCTGCGCAATGCCCTGTCCGGCGTGTGCGACGGGGCGAGCATCGAGGCCGCGGGAATCAGTCCCGACGCCCGTGCCGAGCAGGTCGAAGTGGCTGCGTTCATCCGCCTCGCCAACCAGGTTCCGGCGACGCCGGCAGGCTGATCGCGCGCCCACGCCGGCACGGCGATTCCTGTTTCACGCCGCAATGCATACACTGTCCGGCATGAAACACGACTACGCCATCGATATCGACGTAGCCACCCGCTTCCTCGACGATCAATCCGCGCCCGAGGACGGGCGCTATGTGTTCGCCTACACCATCCGCATCCGCAACCGGGGTGCCGCGCCCGCACGCCTGCTGGGCCGGCACTGGGTCATCACCGACGCCAACGGCAAGGTCCGCGAAGTCGAAGGTGCCGGCGTGGTGGGCGAGCAGCCGTGGCTGCAACCGGGCGAGGACTTCGAGTACACCTCCGGCGCGGTGCTGGAAACCGACATCGGGACCATGAAAGGAAGCTACGACATGATTGCCGACGACGGCACCCGCTTCGACGCCCCCATTCCCGAGTTCACCCTTTCGATTCCGCGGACGCTGCACTGATGGCGGTCTGGGCGATTGGCGATCTGCAGGGATGCTACGACGCGACCCAGCGCCTGCTGGAAAAGCTGCGTTTCGATCCGGCCGGGGACCGGCTGTGGTTCTGCGGTGATCTGGTCAACCGTGGCGGACAGTCACTGGAGACCTTGCGGTTGGTGCATTCGCTGCGCGAACAGAGCGTGGTGGTGCTGGGCAATCACGACCTCTCGCTCCTGGCGATCGGCGAACGCTCCCCGGAGGAGCAGCGCAAGGTCAACCCGGATCTGCAGCGGGTGGTCCTGGCCGATGATGCGCGGGCGCTGCTGGACTGGCTCCGTGGCCAGAAGCTGGTGCACGCCGACCGCGAACTGGGCTGGATGATGATCCACGCCGGACTCGCTCCCAAGTGGACCACGAGCCTCGCCGAACGCTATGCGCGCGAAGTGGAGCAGCAACTGCACGGCAACGGCTACCGCAAGCTGTTCCGCAACATGTATGGCGACAAGCCCAACTGGTCGTCCGGCCTGGCCGGCTACGATCGCGCGCGCGCCATCATCAACGTGCTCACCCGCATGCGCTACTGCACACCGCGCGGCCGCATGGCGATCGAGGAGAAGGGTGCGCCCGGCACCCAGGCGCAGGGACTGTATCCCTGGTACGAAGTGCCCGGCCGTGCCCCGCGCGATCTGAAGATCGTCTGCGGCCACTGGTCGACCCTGGGCCTGATGATCGGCCATGGCGTGCACGCGATCGATACCGGCGCGGTCTGGGGCGGCAAACTCACGGCGCTGCAACTGGATACCGACGAGCTGCGCATCGTGCAGGTGCCCGGACGCGACGTGGACCCCGCTTCCTTCGCGGGCCGGGACTGACGCTCCCCCGAACACCCGGCTTGCGTGTGTTGTCAGTTCACTGATCCGGCGATCCGGACGGAGGCGCCATCGCGCCGCTTCGCTACAATCGGGCCATGCGCATTCCGACGGTCTCCCCGCGCACCTTCGCCGCGGTCCTGCTGTCCGCCCAGCTGCTGGTGGCGTGTGGCCGTGCTCCGGCCACGGCAGCTTCCCCGCAAGCGCCCGCGACCACCGCGGTCTCCATCGACACGGGCGCACCCTCGAGTGTCGTTTCCGCCGCTTCGCCTCCCTTGGTCGCGGCGGCCCGCTCGCAGGTCGGCGTCACCCGCCGCTACGATCCGGCGTATGTCCGGCTGGCCTATCCGGGCGGCGATGTTCCGCGGGACCGCGGCGTCTGCACGGACGTGGTGATCCGCGCCCTGCGCACGCAGGGACTGGACCTACAGCAGGCCATCCACGAGGACATGCGCGTCCGTTTCCGCACCTATCCGCAGGATTGGGGCATGTCCGGTCCGGATCGCAACATCGATCACCGCCGGGTACCCAACCAGATGCACTGGTTCAAGCAGCAGGGCTGGCACCGTGCAATCAGTGCGCGGGCGGCGGACTACGCGCCGGGCGACATCGTCGCCTGGAAACTGCAGGGCAGTGGCCTGCTGCACATCGGCATCGTCTCGGATCGGCGCAGCGCGCAAGAGGTGCCGCTGATCCTGCACAACATCGGCGCGGGCACGCAGGAAGAGGATCTGTTGTTCCGGCATTCCATCATCGGGCATTACCGGCCGGCGCTGCCGTGATGACCGTGCGACGCACGTGTCAGCGCGCCCGTATCCGAAGGTAATCGACGAACTCGAATGCATGCGCATGGCGCGCATCGGCCGGGTGGGGTTCGCGCCGGACCACGTCCCACTCGCCGGTCTCGAAGCGCGGGAAATGCGCGTGCGCATCCTCCACTACCGTATCGACGTGGGTCAGGTAGAGGGCGTCGGCCAGCGACAGGGTCTGCGCGTAGATCTCGCCGCCGCCAATCACGCAGATTTCCGGATTCTCCTCGCTGGCCGCCCAGGCCAGTGCCTGTTCGAGCGAACCGACCGCCTCCATGCCGGCAAACGGCACCTGGCCGCTACGGGTCAGGACCAGGTTGCGACGGCCCGGCAGCGCGCGGCCCAGCGACTCGGCGGTCCGCCGGCCCATCAGCACCGGCTTGCCGAGGGTCAGCGCCTTGAAGCGCTTGAGATCGTCAGGCAGGCGCCACGGCAGGTCGTTGTCGCGACCGATGGCGAAGTGGCGATCCAGCGCTGCGACCAGCGACAGGGAAACAGGTGTATTCATGCAGACTGACTTCCGGCGTATTGCGTGCGTGGGGAGCGCGGCGTACTTTCGCCACATACCATCTTCGGGGAAGGCCGGATGCCCTCGCAAGCCAGGACGATGCTATTGGCTGGTGGACTGTTGCTGGGGGCGACCGCCAGTGCGGGCCAGCCGCTTCCCGCGAGCTTCGAATCCGATCGCGTCTACCTGCAGGCCGAAGGAGCGCAGGGCGAGCGGCTGCGCCTGTACACCGATACCGGTGGCGGGCTGTTCCTCAAGCAAGAGGCGGTCGAACGCCTGAAGCTGCCGCAGGCGCCGCTGGAGGATCCCGACGCGCGACGCGAGCTGGGCGACCGTGCCCGGATCACGCGTTTGCCCGCATTCGCGCTGGACGCCGGCATCCCGGCGCCGCTGGCCGACGACGGACGCCTGATGGTGCTGCCAAGCGCACTGGCCGGTTCGCAGTTGCCCGGCACCAGCCAGGACGACGGCATCCTCGGCCAGGCGTGGTTCGCCGGCCGGATCTGGACCTGGGATTACCCCGGCCGCCGTTTCCGGCGCGAGGCCGGCGACTGGAAGCCTTCGCCGGAGTTGCGCCGGGTCGCACTGGGTTTCAAGACCGACGAATACGGCGCGCGGGTGGCCGACTTCCCGCGCCTGCAGGTCAGCATCGACGGCAAGACGCATTCGCTGCTGCTGGATACCGGTGCGATGACCGTGCTGACGCCGCAGGCGCTGGCCGAACTCGCGGATGGCGGCGCGCCGGAACGCGCCACCAGCATGATCGCCGACAGCGTGTTCCAGGCCTGGCGCAAGGCGCATCCGGAATGGCGCGTCATCGAGAACGCACAGGCCGGCATGGGTTCGGCGATGATCGAAGTGCCGGAAGTGATCGTCGCCGGCTACAAGGTGGGTCCGGTGTGGTTCACCCATCGCGAGAACCGCAACTTCCATGATTTCATGTCCAGCTTCATGGACGCGCGCGTGGATGGCGCGCTGGGCGGCAACGCCTTCCGCCACTTCATCATGACCGTCGATTACCCGGGGGCGGCCGCCTACTTCCGCTGCATTGCCGGTTGCCGGGACACGCTCCCGCGCTAGCGCGGCACATCCACGGGAGACGCGGGCCGCCAGTGGGCCAACAACGCCTGCATGCGCGGGTCGTTCCACCAGCGGTCCGGCAGATAGACATGGCGGCCGCTGTTTCCGCGCTCGTAAAGGAAGCGTCCACCGGCCACGCGCACCACTTCGCCGCCGGCGTCGTAACGCACATTGGGCCCCGCGCCGAACCGCAACACGCCGGCGTCCACCGACAGGCGCAGGTCCGGCATGGTGTCCAGGCCCCCCAGCGCGCTGCGCTTCCAGCGGCGGTATTCCAGCCAGGGCATCACGCCCTGGGCCCGGCCGACCGCGGCGACCACCATGGCCGACATACGCACGCCCGGCGCATCCGTCACCACGATCACCACCAGCGCAATGACCGCCAGCAACAACGACGCCAGCCACAGCCAGCGGCGCCAGCCACTGCGGAACAGCCACCACTTGAGGTACTGCTCGCGCAAGTAAGCGTCGTCGCGGCGGAAGCCGACCTCCGCCGATTCATTGCCATCGGTCATACCGCGACCGGCGCCTTGATGGCCGGATGCGGGTCGTAGCCGAGGATTTCGATGTCGTCGTAGCTGAAAGCGAACAGATCGGTCACGTCCGGATTCAGCCGCAGCGTCGGCAACTTGCGGGGCTCGCGTGCCAGCTGTTCGCGCGCCTGCTCGTAGTGGTTGGAATACAGGTGCGCATCACCCAGGGTGTGCACGAAATCGCCGACACCCAGGCCGGTGGCCTGCGCCACCATGTGGGTCAGCAGCGCATAGCTGGCGATATTGAACGGCACCCCGAGGAAGATGTCGCCGCTGCGCTGGTACAGCTGGCAGCTCAGCTTGCCGTCGACCACGTAGAACTGGAACATCGTATGGCAGGGCATCAGCGCCATCTTCGGCAGATCCGCCACGTTCCATGCACTGACGATCAGCCGGCGCGAATCCGGATTGCGCTTGATCTCCCCGACCACCCATTTGATCTGGTCGATCTCGCCGCCATCGGCGCTCGCCCAGCGCCGCCATTGCTTGCCGTATACCGGACCGAGCTCGCCGTCGGCGTCGGCCCATTCGTCCCAGATGCTGACCTTGTTGTCCTTCAGGTACGCGATGTTGGTCTCGCCTTTCAGGAACCACAGCAGCTCATGGACGATCGAGCGCAGGTGCAGCTTCTTGGTGGTGACCAGCGGGAAGCCTTCGGCAAGATCGAAGCGCATCTGCCAGCCGAACACGCTGCGCGTGCCGGTGCCTGTGCGATCGGATTTCTCGGCACCCTGCTCCAGTACGTGGCGCAGCAGATCGAGATAGGGCTTCATGCGGATTCCTTGGCTGGAACGACGGGCTGCAGGACGGGCGAGCGGCGTGACAGCCACAGCAGGTACACGCCCAGCAGGATCAGCGGCACGCTCAGCAGCTGGCCCATGGTCAGCCAACCGAAGGCGAGGTACTGGAGTTGTTCGTCGGGTACCCGCACGAACTCGACCAGGAAGCGGAACACGCCATACAGCAGCGCGAACAGGCCGGAGACGGCATAGCGCGGCCGCGGCTGGCGGGAGAACCACCACAGCGCCACAAACATCACCAGCCCTTCCAGGAACGCCTGGTAGAGCTGCGAGGGATGGCGGGCGAACCGGTCCAGCGCGCCGGCGGCATATTGCGCCTGCAACTGTGCGGCTGAAAAGTCCTTCAGCGCGGGGTCGGTCGGGAAAATCACGCCCCAACCCGCCTGCGTGTACTTGCCCCAGAGTTCGGCGCCGACGAAGTTGCCGATGCGGCCGAAACCCAGGCCCAACGGCACCAGCGGGGCGACGAAATCCATGGTGTCGAAGAAATGCATGCGCTGTCGGCGCGACCACCACAGCGCCGCGATCATCACGCCCAGCAGGCCGCCGTGGAAGCTCATGCCGCCTTCCCACACCTTGAAAATGGACAGCGGGTTGGCCAGGAATCCTTCCAGCCCATAGAACAGGATGTAGCCCAGCCGCCCGCCCAGCACCACGCCGAGCATCGCGTAGAACAGCAGATCCGAAAAACCGTTGGCGTCCACCCCCGGCAAGCGACCGGCGCGCACCCGCCGCTGCCCCAGCCACCAGGCCGCGATGAACCCCAGCAGGTACATCAGGCCATACCAATGCAACTTCAGCGGCCCCAGCGAAAGGGCGATCGGGTCAATCTGGTGGAGGTAGATCATGCGCCTCGGCGACCGGCAGGGAATGCCCTATTTTGCCCCAGCCGGGGAGCTTGTGCCCGCCTCACGGGAGCGCCTTTCAGGGAAGAGTCCGGAGGTAGTCTTCGAAGCGCTTTCCGCGCCGATTCTCAAATCTCCGCCCCACCTCCCAAACAGCCCGGATACGGTCCACCCGCAGATTGCGGAAGTCCTCCCTGACCTCGCACCAAACCGTCAACAACCAGGCCTGCTCGAACAAGGTCAACCCCAGCGGCCAGGCGGTCCGGCGACTCCGCTTTCCCTGCAGATCCCGGTAGTCGATCTCGAGCACCAATCGGTTTCGGATTGCCGACCGAAGGACGCCGAGATGAACGGCCGCCTTCGTGTTTTCTTCCGTCCGACGCGGCACCGCCCGCAATGGCAAACGCAGGTAGCGATCCTCTCCGGTTTCACCCAGCGCGGCACTGATCTTGGCCGAGACCCGACGCGCCGCTTCGCTCAATGCTGCATCCCCTCGTGCCGCGACCCAGCGCGTACCCAGCATCAGGGCATCGAGTTCATCGGGATCGAAATGAAGCGGTGGCAGGAAATAGCCCTTTTCCAACTGGTAGCCC
>NZ_JANJUE010000307.1 GCF_024710765.1 Pseudoxanthomonas sp. | reverse complement strand
TACACCTACGACCAGGCTCATCGCCTGACCGACATCACCGACAACGCGGGCAACACCCTTCACTACACGCTGGACAATGCCAGCAACCGCATCGCCGAAGAGACCAAGGATGTAGGGGGCACGCTCAAGCGAACGCTGAGCCGGGTCTACAACCAGCTGGGCCAACTGGCGACCCAAGCCGACGCCCAGGCCCACCCGACCGACTTCACCTACGACGCCAACGGCAACCTCAACACGGTGACCGACGCGCTGGGCCGGGTGACCGACAACGACCATGACCCGCTCAATCGGCTGGCGCGCACCTTGCAAAACGTGGGTGGCATCGCCGCCGAGACCAAATTCCAGTACGACGCGCTGGATAACCTGACGAAGGTGACCGACCCCAAGGGCCTGGACACCACTTACACCTACAACGGCCTGGGGGATTTGACCCAGTTGCAGAGCCCGGACACCGGCACCACCACCTACACCTACGACAGCGCCGGCAACCGCGCCAGCCAGACCGATGCGCGCGGGGTCACCACGACCTACGCGTATGACGCCCTGAACCGGTTGACGGCGGTGAGCTACCCGGACAGCAGTCTCAACGTCGGTTACACCTACGACACCGTACCGACTGCGTGCGAGGCCGGGGAAACGTTCGGCGTGGGTCGGCTCAGCGGCCTGGACGATGCCAGTGGCAGCACCCGCTACTGCTACAACCGCTTCGGTCACTTGGTGCGCAAGGTGCAAACCACGAACGGCATGAGCTTCGTGGTCCGCTACGCCTACACCCTGGCCGGCCACCTGCAGGCGATGGTCTACCCGGACGGCACCACGGTGGACTACGGCCGCAACGCACAGGGACAGGTGACCGAAGTGGGCGTCACCCGCAGTGGCCAGCCGCGACAGGTACTGCTGAGCCAGGCGGCCTACCACCCCTTCGGCCCGGTGGCGGGCTGGACCTACGGCAATGGCCGCACCCTGAGCCGGACACTGGACCAGGACTACCGGCCCCTCACCATCGAAGACCCGAATACCGGCGGGCTGTCGCTGGGCTTTGGCTATGACGCGGTGGGCAACCTGACGACGCTGGGCACGGCGCAGGGCGTGGCGAACCCGGCCATCCGCTTCGGCTACGACGCCCTGGGCCGGCTGACCCGGACCGAGGACGGCCCGACCCAGGCGGCCATCGACGTCTACGCCTATGACGCCATCGGCAACCGCACCGCCCACACCACGGCGGCGGGCACGGCGGCCTACAGCTACCCGACCACCAGCCACCGGCTGAGCGCGGTGGCCGGCGTACCCCGCAGCTACGACGCGGTCGGCAACACCACCGCCATCGGCGGAACCCGCGGTTTCGCCTACAACGACGCCAACCGGATGAGCCTCGTGCAGCAATCCGGTGTGACCACCCGCCAGTACGCCTACAACGGTCGGGGCGAACAGGTCCGGCGCTACCTCGGCAGCACCAACACCTACACCGTCTACGACGAAGCCGGCCACTGGCTGGGCGACTACGACGACACCGGCGCGCCTGTTCAACAAGCACTGTGGATGGATGACCTGCCGGTGGGCCTGCTGGCCAACGGCCATCAACTCCACTACGTGCAGCCCGACCATCTGGGCAGCCCGCGCGTGGTCATTGAAGCCACCCGCAACGTACCGGTCTGGACCTGGGACCTGAAGGGCGAAGCCTTCGGCAGCACGGCCCCGCAGCAGGACCCGGACGGGGATGGCATTCCGTTCGTGCTGGACATGCGGTT
>NZ_JANJUE010000058.1 GCF_024710765.1 Pseudoxanthomonas sp. | reverse complement strand
GCGGGGGAGGGCTGGGGTGGGGGCCACCGGAAAAAAGCCGTACTTCCGGCATGAGCCAATGCGGCACACCGCTGTCGACGGTCGGACATTGATCGCCGAAAGCGCCCCCATCCCAACCTTCCCCCGCGTGCGGGGGAAGGGGCACAGCCGAATCGCCGCATGTTTTTCTGCAGGTCGACAGAACAGAGGGAAGAGCAGATGGCGACCGCGGCAACTCCCGCAAGCGCAGACTGCTCCCTCCTCCGCTTGCGGGGGAGGGCTGGGGTGGGGGCCCTCGACGCATCCTCTCAGCGATGATCACCGTCCACGTAATACCAGCGCCCATCGCGTCGGACGAAGCGGCTGAGCTCGTGCAAGCGCACCGCCGAGCCACCACCCACGCGGTAGCGCGCGACGAACTCGACTTCGGCCGTATCTTCGCCCGTGCGGCGATGCTGTTTCACCGTCAGCCCCAGCCATTGGGTACGCGCACCGCCGGGCGCGTCCAGTCCGAGATCCTGAGGGCAGGTGGCCGGATCCCAGCTCGCACGCAGATAGGCTTCATCGCCACGCACGAACGCGCTGTAACGCGAGCGCATCAGCGCTTCCGCGTCGGGCGCGGCTTCACCGGCGTGGTAACGGCCGCAGCAGGCGGCATAGGCGGCGCCGGCACCGCAGGGACAGGCATCGGGAACGGATTTCATCCGCGCCATCATCGCAGCGGCGGTGCGTCCATGCACGCGCCGCCGACATCGCGTCCTACCTCGCCAGGGCCGGGTTCTGCGCGATGGCGCACTCGCGCAGACGGGCGGCGTTGGCGTCGTCGCCCGCGTCTTCCAGCAGATTCGCCAGATCCATCTGCGCCGCCGGATCGCCCCGCCACGCCGCGTGCCGGCGCAGGCCCTCGACCAATGCGCCGCCGCCGCCGGCTGCGCCGTCGTATCCGGTCGTCACCGCCAGCAGCGTGCCGAGCTTGTTGTAGCCGGCGGGAATCTCCCGCTTCAACAACCAGGCCACGATCACCTGGGCCGACTCGAAATCCTCGTCCGCCAGCATCGCGTCGAACAATCCGCCGGCGGCACGCCAGTTGCCGCCCCGCGCGGCTTGCGCGTAGGCGGCGACCGCATCGGGCTCGCCATCCAGCATCGCCCGGCGCGGCAAGGTGTCCTGCGCGGGGGCGGCGGCCAGGGCGGGCTTGAGCCGTCCGCATGCCAACACGTCCGGACCCGCGCGCCCGGCGTCCGAAACCAACCAGCGCCGGTGTTCGGCCAGCGCGGCCTCGAGGATGCGCGGCACCCGCTTGGCGCCCACCTGCTCGACCGCCCAGGCCACGCGCGTCTCGCGGTTCTGCCGTCGCGCGGCATCCTGCCGCTCGACACTCTCCGCCTGTTCGCGCTGCCACGCCGAATCCTCGCGTGGCCGAATGGTCACGCAGCTTTCGAATTGCGCCGCCGGCAACGTCCAGCAGCGTGCCGGCACCTTCACCGGAAAACGGCCCCAGATCATCTCCAGCACGTAGTCCTCGCAGCTTTCATGCGCCGCCACCGTGACCCGCGCGGCGTTGTCGCTGAGGCCCTCGCGAACCACCGTGCCATCCGGAAGCAGCCATTGATAGGGCTCCTCGACCAGGCGCGCCTCCAGTTGCAGATAGGGTTCGTCGGCGGCCATCGCGGCCCCCGCCCAGCACAACAAAGTCAGCCCACAGACGCGCAGGCGTCGGGCGCGTCGCGGATCGGCATGACGCAATGGCATCGGCATTCCCTGAAAACAAAGCGCCATTTTGCGGGCGCCGCGCCGACTCGGGGCGATACGACCTTCAATGTCATGCCCCGCATGTCAGAACCGTCCACGCGGGGACGGACGCGCTCAGCCGTCGTAGGAACGGCAACCCCAGCGAAACGCATAGGCGGCGGCTTCGATGCCGCGGCCAATCACCAGGCGCGGCGCGGTTTCGTCCACACCCGGACGCGGCGGCATGGCGCGGCTGTACAGCACGTCCAGTTCGCCGAAGCCATCGGCCGCCGCCTGATCCGGCGCATGCGGCGTGGCCTGCATGCGGCGGACAAAATCGTCCATGTCGCCACGCGCTTGCGCGATCACCACCACGCCGCTGTCGCCGCGCACGACGATGGCGGGAATCTCGGTGCCGTCGATTTTCAGCGGCTGCGGAAACCGGTACAGCAGATCGATGATCTCGCCGGGCGCGCGATCCGTGAACGCGACGCCGGCCGCGCGCAGGCGTTCGGCCATCGCCGGTTCGCGTCCATCCGGAAAATCGCCGCGGCAATGCAGCGCGTCGGCGAACAGCTTCGTTACATCCGGCGGCGGTCCGGCCGAGTCCACCGGCTCGGGTGAAGCGGGGGAAGCGCACGCCGCCAGCAGCACCGGCAGCAGGCCGGCCAACAGGCGCAGGCGAATGGATGGGGAATGGGTCATGCGACGGCCCTCCGATGGCGTGGCGTGCGGGTCATGTTCCGCATTCTGCGACAGCGCCGCGCCCGCGAGAACCCGTCCTGGCCCGCCGCCGATGCCTCCGCGCACCGCCGGCCAGCCGGAATTCAGCGACGCCCGCCGGTCTCGATGAAACGCAGGAACTCGGCGCGGGTGCGGGCGTCCTCGCGGAACTCGCCCAGCATCTTGGACGTCACCATGCTGACCCCGCGCTTGTGCACGCCACGGGTGGTCATGCACTCGTGCGCGCCGTCGATCACCACGCCCACGCCGCGCGGCTGCAGCACGTCCTGGATGCACTGCGCGATCTGCGCGGTCAGCTTTTCCTGCACCTGGAAGCGGCGCGCGTACACGTCCACCACCCGCGCCAGCTTGCTGATGCCCACCACCTTGCCGCTGGGCAGATAACCCACATGGGCTTTGCCGATGATCGGCGCCATGTGGTGCTCGCAATGGCTTTCGAATTCGATGTCGCGCAGCACGATCATCTCGTCGTAGCCGGCCACTTCCTCGAAGGTACGCGCCAGGTATTCGCGCGGATCCATCCGATAACCGCTGAACCAGTCGCGATACGCCTTGGCCACCCGCTTCGGGGTATCCAGCAGCCCCTCGCGCGCCGGGTCTTCGCCGGCCCACTCCAGCAGCACGCGGACCGCGTCTTCGGCCTGCTCCTGGCTGACCTTGCCGGGCTTGTCGTCGGAATGGCTCATGGCATCTGGACCTGCTTGCGGGGGTGGAGATCCTACCGCATTGGGCGGTGCCCCGTTTTCCACGGCGGGCCCCGGTGATACGAGTAGGCGCCTTCCTGAACCGGACGATATGAGTCCCGCTATCATCACGACGATATTTGGGGAGCATGCGATGAAATCGACTGGCGAGGACCTGTTTCAATTGCGGCGGAACGGAAACCCGTCTCCTCTGCCCGTATTGAGGCGTGTGAGCGCGAAGGGGCTGGATCTGAAGGAAAGCTGGTTTCGTGACGCGATTTTCGCCGAGCCCGAGTTGGTCGTCGGCCCTTGTCGTGCGGCGGGACGCGTCGAGGCCGACGAAATCTGGCTGCCTTGGCGAACCGAAGTCAACTTCGGGTCTGGTCCCATCGATGTCCTGCTGGTTTCCTCATACGGACGTATCGGCATCGTCGAAACAAAGCTTTCGTACAACCCGCAGAAACGACGCGAGGTCGTTGCCCAGGTCCTGGACTACGCGCTTTCCCTGCAGGATGTGGATCGCGAGGCACTACCGAACCTGCCGGATTCTTCTGACGCACCGCTGGAGGAAGATCTGGTGGAATGCCTCAATGCCGGACGCTTCCTGCTGATTATTGCCGGCGATGCGCTGGACCCGCGTGCCCTGCGCCTTTCCCAGTCGATGCTCGCCAGGCACCTGACCAGCGAATGGGATCTGGCCATGGTCGACTTGAACGTCTATCGAAGGCCAGACGACAACGATCTTTTGTTCATGGTTCCGGAACTGCTGGGAACCGTGCAAAGCGATTTACGACAGGTTGTCCGTGTGGTGGTGGAGGGTGAATCCCCCAAGGCCCGTGTAATCGTTGACAAGGTTGTCAACGACGAAGAGCGAGAACCACGGGGCTCCCGGCTGAAGTCGGTCGACGACTTCCTCTCCGTCGTCCAGCGGAACGTACCCGCCCAGACCGAAACCGCGCGCGCCATTGTCGACCGAATGCAGCAACTCGCCGCAGCCCGCCCCAATGGGCTGAGCTTCGAACTCCGGCAAGGCTCGGCCAATCTTTACTACCCCTCTTCTTCAGGCCCGCGCCGGTTTCTTTCGCTTCGTACCGACGGCCGTCTTCGGATCGTCTTGGCCTATCTCCGCACTGCCGGCCTGGAAAACATCATCGACAAGCTGGTCGAAGCGGCTCCACCCGCGTGCACTTTGCACCGCGAGGACAGGGCAGGCGGGCTTCGGTACAAGCCACAGAACGAAGCGGCGATTTTCAAGCTGCTGGAGCGAATCGAAATCGCACTGGCGAAGTGACGCACTCCCTCTTCAGGCAGGACGCGAGCCCCTACTCCGCCGCCTCCGGCGCACAGAACGCATTGCTGTAAATCCCCGAACGGTCAAAGCAGCAAGCGCGGCGCTTGCCCGATTCCAGCTGGCTACACGCGGTGGCGATCCGCTTCACACGGGTTTCGGCCTTCTTGCCGGAGGTCATCCACTGGATCCAGTCGCGGCGCGCGACCGGAGTGAGGGTGTCCCACTGCGCCTTCGCGGCCGGGTGTTCGGACAGCGCCTTGCGGATGTCGGGCGGGACCTTGGGCTCGGGTTCTACCGCCACCGGCGCCATTTCCAGCGTCACGGTGTCGCCCACCGACACGCCGGCGGTTTCGCGCAGTTTCTTCTCGACCTTGAGCCAGTGACTGCCCTGCCCATCCGGCTCCAGCGTGGCCTGGAAGACATGCCCGTCGAGTTTGCCGTCCACGGTGACCTGGCTGCGCGTGGGCAGCTTGGCGCTGGCCTCGGCAGGCAGCACCAGGAAGCTCCACGCCGCGCCCTTCGGCTCCGCCGGCCGCGACAGCTTCGCCTTGAATTTGACCATGTCGGTGGCTTTGCTCATGGGCGCGAACGATAGCACTGGCAGGGCTTACGCACCGTAGGCGGCTGAGCCCGGTTCTTTCGGCGGGACAGGACTATCCAGAATCCAGATCCATAGTCCGGTCCGGGCCCCCTCCGAACGGGATGCTCCGTCGAGAATCCATTCCACCGCATCATCTTCGCTGGCACGTCTCCATCCCTTGTGCGGCGCATGACGGCCTCGCCTGACCAATAGTTCCGTCCCCATTCGGCGAACGTCCAATGTCGAGTCATTGTCGTCCGGGTCGGGCACCTGGACGACCGCATCAGCAGGCAAAGCGCGGATCACCTCCCTTAATGCGCTTGGCAATGGCACGCCGGTGATACGGACGTTATGAACCACGTCCGCTCCAATCGTCCGGACGGAGACAACTTTCAAAGGCAGCGCGGAGAAATCCATCAGATCATTCCATCACGTATTCAGCCCGCAACCGCCTTCTCCAGCGCAGCGATGTCGATCTTCTTCATCTCCATCATCGCCTTGAACGCGCGCTCGGCCTGCTCGCCACCGCCGCTCACCAGTTCCATCAGCCGACGCGGCGTGATCTGCCAGCACAGGCCGAAGCGATCCTTGCACCAGCCGCACATGATTTCCTGGCCGCCATTCTCGGTGATGGCCTTCCAGTAGCGATCGGTTTCCGCCTGATCCTCGGTGGAGACCTGGAAGCTCATCGCATCGCTGAAGGTGAACGACGCGCCGCCATTCAACAGCAGGAAGGGCTTGCCCAGGATCGTCATCTCGATGGTCAGCACGCCGCCCTGCTTGCCGTCCGGATAGTCGCCGGGCGCACGGTTGATCTTGTCGATGCGGGTATCGGCGAAGGTATCCGCGTAGAAACTGGCGGCTTCTTCGGCGTTGCCATCAAAGCAGAGACAGGGCTGGATGCGCGGGATCATGGCGGGCCTCGTGAGTCGGGTTCGGGAGGGGAGCGTACTGCCGTGGTGTTGGACTGGCGTGAACGCTCAGGGACGCTCAGCCGCGCCCGTCAGCGCTTCACTGACAAGCCGCTGCAACAACCCGCCGGACGCAGCCTTCATGTCTGCCGCAATTGTCGGCCGCTGCCGCTCCAGCCTTGAATAGAACGGCGACCGGCGGCCTTCCTTCGCCAGCGAACGCAATTCGTCCGGGGAAAGATGCGCGGCATGGGCTTTGGCAAGATTGGCATCCCACTCGGCCTGATACTTGGGCACCAACTGGCGTATCCGCGCTTTGACGGCGGTCGGTGACACAGTGGCATAGGTGTGGGTGGAGGCCGCCACGTCGTTCGCCATCTGTTCCAGGTTGGCGCCCATTCTGAAGTTTCGGACCAGATCGGCGGCGGGGTCGCTCGACGATTGAACTTGTATGACCGGTGTTTCCGTTGAAGCCGTCGGTGGCGCATCGCCACAGCCCGCCAGCGCGAGGCCGGCCGCGACAATCAACGAGTGCTGGATATTCCTGATGACCATGCTTCACTTCCCTGAGCCAATCATTATTCATCGCCGCATTTCAATACGGCGCCGCGACAGCTTCAAACTCCATGTCGTTGAAGTCACGCAACGTGCGTCTTTCCATCAGCCCTTTGTTCGTCAGACGCCCGGTTTCAAGCCGGCCACCGATTGCCCAGACCAGACGGTCTCCGTCCAGGTCGGCCCATTCCCAATCCGGGCAAGCAATGGCCCCACTGGAAGGATGAACCAGCACATGCTCATCCCAATAGCAGCCCTTGCCGGGCCCTGCGTTGATTTGTACATGCGACATCTTCCTCAGGGTCCAGCCGCGAGGGCAGGGCTTTTCAAAGATGAACCCCTCATTCCGTTGATCGGCGCGCTCCTGCCCCGCAAGCGTCCAACCATCCCGCATCAGCCGGTGGTAGTAGACACCGGGGCATTCGCCGCCATAGTCGATGGACGGGCGCCAACTGAGATCGCGGCGTATGTATCGGACGTCATGCATCACCTCGTGCCCGTAGCCGTCATTGAGCCAATAGAGGCCGTTACCGATCCACAGTCCACCACCGTTCCAGCAATCGCCCTTGGGAAACATCGCCAAGGCTTTCAGATACGGTGCGCGCGAGATGGCAGTCCAGGAGCCCTTGGCCTCGCCGCCCCATTTGCCGTTCATCGCGAAATAGATCAGATGCTCGCCATCCGGTGAAAGATCGCAGCGTCGTTCGTAGATGCGACCTCTGAGCCATTGGCCAAGCTTGAAGCGGTCGGTACGCCGGTCCCACAGCAGGACAGCCACGGACTTCGCCGGACCACGCCGGATGACGACACCCACCGGCGCATCACGCGCCAGCAGGACATGGATACGAGCCGGAAACTTGGCCATCCCTGGTGATTCCTTGAGTTCCTGTTCTGCCTGATCGATCCGACGCGTCTTGCCGACCCGCAGCATGCCACGTCCGAAGTCCCCTGCGGCCCGTCACCAACCGCGAAGCCGCATCACGCCAGCCAACGGCCAGACAGGACGAAGCTGAGCACTCCCGACACGCTTCCCGTCACCCCAACGCCTGCACCCGCTTCCACTCACGCGGCGCCAAGCCCACATGCGCCTTGAAGGCGCGCGACAGCGCGGCTTCGCTGCCGTAGCCGACGTCGGCGGCCACGACTTTCAGCGGGCGGTCCTGGCGCAGGGCCTGTTGGGCCAGGCTGACCCGCCAGCCCTGCAGGTACTGGCCGGGGGTGATGCCCAGCGTTTCGCGGAAGGCGCCGGCGAACACGCTACGCGACATGCCGGCGGTCGCGGCCAGATCGTCCAGCGTCCATTCCCGGGCCGGCGACTCGTGCATGGCCACCAGGGCGTGGCGCAACCGGGGATGAGACATGCCGGCCAGCATGCCGCCGCGCACTTCGCCGCGTTCCATCAGCTGGCGCAGGATGAGCACCATCAGCGCCTCGAACAGGCGGTTGACCAAGGCATGGCGTCCGCAACGCTGCGCGAACGCCTCGTCGAACAGCAGATCCAGCACCGGCGGGGCACCGTCGATCGCGTCGAGCGGCAGGCAGATGAATTCCGGCAGCGAGGCCGCGATGGGATTGCTCGCGCCGCCGTCGAAACGCACGTTGGCGCAGGTCATGTCCGCGCCGCGCACCGGATCGGTGACGAAGCGGTGCGACATCGGCCGCGGGTACAGCAGCAGGCTGGGCACCTCCACGCAGTGCGAGGCATTGCCGTGGAAGACCTCCACCGCGCCGTGCCTGATCAGGTGCAGCTGGCCCAGGCCGGCCTCGGCCTCCAGCAGATTGACGCCACACAGGGCGCCGGCCTGGAACACCTGGGCGGTGACGGAGAAGCGCTCCAGCAGGGCGGCGAGTCGGTCGGACATCAGGACGCTCGGTCAAATTTTAAGGACGGTACGTAGCCAATCGTATCGCCCCGGCGCGCAAAGTACACCTCGCCCACCGGCACGGCCCCCCGCGCCGCCCACCACCCTCCATCCAAGGATTCCACCCATGAACACGCTCACCCGCTCCGTCGCCGTCGCCCTGATCGCCTTCGCCGCCCAGACCGGCGCCACCGCCCAGGCCGCCCAATCCCCGCAGGCGCCCACCGCCCTGGGCGCCGCCGTCAGCGGCAGCTACGTCACCACCCGCGACGGCGTGCAGCTGTACTACAAGGACTGGGGCCCGAAGGACGGCCCGGTCGTCACCTTCAGCCACGGCTGGCCGCTCAGCTCGGACAGCTGGGAATCGCAGATGCTGTTCCTGGCTTCCAAGGGTTACCGCGTGGTCGCCCACGACCGTCGCGGCCACGGCCGCTCCAGCCAGCCGTGGGACGGCAACGACATGGACCACTACGCCGATGACCTGGCCGCGGTCATCGAAGCGCTGGACCTGAAGGACGTCACCCTGGTCGGGTTCTCCACCGGCGGCGGCGAAGTGGCCCGCTACATCGGCCGCCACGGCACCGCGCGGGTCAAGAAGGCCGTGCTGGTCAGCGCCGTGCCGCCGCTGATGCTCAAGACCGCCGACAACCCGGGCGGCCTGCCGGTCGAAGTGTTCGACGGCCTGCGCAAGGGTTCGCTGGACAACCGCGCGCAGCTGTACACCGATATCGCCTCCGGCCCCTTCTTCAACTTCAACCGTCCGGGCCAGAAGCCGACCGCCGCGCTGATCCAGTCGTTCGTCGCCCAGGGCCTGCAGGCCGGCCACAAGAACACGTATGACTCCATCGCCGCGTTCTCCGCCACCGACTTCCGCGCCGACCTGAAGAAGTTCGACGTGCCCACCCTGGTGATCCACGGCGACGATGATCAGATCGTCCCCATCGACGTCTCGGGCAAGGCCTCGGCCGCGCTGATCAAGGGCGCGCAGCTCATCGTCTACAAGGGCGCCCCGCACGGCCTGGCGGACACCCACAAGGACCGCCTCAACCAGAACCTGCTGGACTTCCTGAGCAAGTAAGCCCGCCGCATGGCAACAGGCCCGGACAGTGATGTCCGGGCCTGTTGTTTTTATGGGTGGTGATATCGGGTTCGGTCAGCGGTGTCGCGCCGGCATGGCGTCAATCATCAAGCGCTTCTGCGCCGGCTCACCAGCAACACGCCACGCCCGACCGTCACCTGCAAATCATCACCGACCGAGAAGCCGCATTGCTCCAGCCAGCGGCCGGACAGGCGCAGCTTGGGCACGACGCGGCTGACGACCTGCTCGTCGTGGCGTTCGTCGTAGTACTGGAAACCCATCGTGCAGCGCTGCGGGATGCGGAAGCGGCGGCGTTGCGGGTGCGGAGGCTTTGCGGGCGGAAGCGGCTCGGGTGATGCGGCTTCCGTGGCGGGCGGATCTTCCGCGATGGTCCAGACGCAGCGTGCGCGGCGTAGTTTGCGGGGAGATTTGGGCGCAGCAGTACGTGCCGGTGACTTGCGGCGGGTCATGTGGGATTCCTCGGTTTGTCTGGAATCCGTCGCCTCGCTGCTAAACGTGGTGACGGACGGTACGCGGTTAGCAGACCGGACCGAGGACCGGCAGACCTTGCGGTCTCCGCGCACCGCCCGCCATATGACAGGCACGCTTCCATGCCCCGATGACCAAGCATGAAAAAAGCGCCGGTCATCGGTTGATGGGCGCTGGTGCGCCTCGGTTGTTCGGGCTGCTAAACCCGGCTGCCGGATTTAGGGCAGCGGGGGAAATGGTGCTATGGAGAGGGTGTGGCGTCAAATGACTTTTGAACGCTCTGTCGTACGACGGCTGTCGGCGAGAAGCCGCCCTTTGAGGGGGGCCTCTTCGGGAGGCCAGCTGTTGCCGTCGACCAAAACTTGACGAGCTACGCAGCTGAACTCGAGACAAGAAGCGTCGAAGGTGTAGCCGGCGAGGATGTCGCCAGGTAGTCGCGCAACTGAAAGGCCAAGGACGAACCGGCGTCCACGAGTCTATCCAGAACCTCCAGTGTAGCCCGCCTGAGGGTTACGTCTCGGAGGAGCACCTGACGATGCTCGTGCACCGCCGCTTGGCAGATAGTCTCAGCGTTCCAAAGGCTGCTTCCGTCGTTGAACAGATCAGCCGGAGCCTTTGTTATCGCGTTCCTCAGTTGCTCTAAGGCAAAGGGCACTGCCGTTGCCCTTCCGACACCCGCCATCAGCGCGAGAAGATGTTCGAGCGTGTGCCAACTGTCGCCTGCTGCGACAAGACAGTTGGAGACGAAGCAAGGGCGGTTTCGCAGCAGCGGTAGATCGTGGTAGTTCTTGCTCCATTGAGTGGACTGAAACAGCAGCACCGCGAGTGGCTTCTCGTTCTTGCTGTACACGCGCCGCGAGCGCGTGCGCAATGACTCGTCTGGAAGGATCTTCGCTGCGGCCCGGTCCCATACCCGCCAGAAGGCATCCGCGTTAGCGTACTCTTGCTTCATGCACCCGCTAAGGGTTGACTCCAGCACCCTTTCAGTGAGCTCTGGGCTATGCTCGATGCAGTAGTCAAGGGCCTCAAAGATGGGAGTCTTGTCGGTGCTCTGAACTAGTAGTTCAGAAGCCAAAAGGTCTCCCACTTCCCAGCGCGCCTCGAAATCGACATAGTCCGGGTCGTACCGATCAACACTTGACTTGCCTTCCTGATCGGACATCAGGCGTGCAAGCGTTGTAAGCGCCGGGACTCTCCAAGTCTCTGGTGCCTCACTGCGGGCGGCATCGAGTGCTATCGTCCACTCTTTGAGAGCGGCGAGGCTTCTAGGACTAGGTCTAGGTGCTAGCTTCCCGCCTGTGAGGACTGCCAGCAATCCCTTGCTAGTTGCGTCCCGTGCTTCTTCGATGAAGTCGCGCCTGCCTCTTCGCGCAGCGCCGATTGTGGTGTCGAGCGCTTCGGCGTATTGCGCCAGCGCCGTGGTTAGGATCTCGGCGAGCAGAGGATGCTTTGGTCGCAGAACCTCTGAGATGGCAAGGGCTCCTGCCCGACGAACCGTCCAGACGGGCTCCGTAATGATGTTGGCGAGCGACCCAGGCAATTTTGGATGGCTTGGGTCTACGCTTGCCAGCAAGATGAGAGTTCTAGCCCTCAACGCGCCCTTCGCGGGACCACGATGGACCCAAGCGTCGCTGTCCAAGCGTTTCGAGGTAACGTCGAGGAGGTAATCCTTAGCCCATTGGAGCGCTTCCGAGGTGTCGGTGGGCCAGCGCTGAATCAGCGCGCAAGGGAGGTCATCATCCATCCCCAATAGCATGGCCTGTTCCTGCCCCTTAATTTCTTCAAGGAGCTGCTGGAACTCTTCGTACACTTCGGACGAGGAGGAAAAGCGGTCCGCGGCCCCGGGGGACGAGGTGATTGTTGGCTGCGTCACGGCTCCCGCCCAGAGCCGGACTGCCGCCAACCGGTTCATGAGTTGACTTCTCGACTCCGCTTGGTCGCTTACTTGTTTCAACTCGGGTTCGAGGTTCGCGATTTCTAGAGGTACGAGCTTCCCATCACCAACTGGTTCGCCGAGCTTCATGCCACGGGCGTCCATGCGCTTGAGCCCCATGCGCCAACCGTCAGGCGCGTCTTCAGCGTGCTTGAGACCTTCGATGTGCTTATCGAGGATTGCAAAGACGCCCTCCCGGAGGTCGGAGCGCATAATTTGCAGCTGAAGAACCAGCGTCTCCAGGTGCCGCTGTCTGTGCGGTAGCCGGTTGCTGGCGATGCGCTCCTTCTGCCTCTCGTCGTCCAGACCGTCGTGACCACTACGGATGGCCAAAGTACTCGGCTCCTCCACACAACGTGCGATGTCATCGGCGAAGAACTGCGGGCAGTTGAAGAGCGGCAGCAGCTTTTCGGTCACGAGGCTCGGATGCGCTATCAGTACGCCTGCCACCAAGCCTGTGGTGAAGCTCGACTCGCCGCGCTCCAAGATGAACTCGAGGACCTCCGAAATGAGCCCCGGCTGCACCTTCGCCTCGATAAGCAGCCTTTCCTCTAGCGCCATGAGTGCGCAGTTCAACACATAGCTGGAAACGGAGTGGCCACGATAGGCCGCCCAAAGCCGCCAGGCGTGGATGTGTACCCGCCCGTTCGGACTTTGCTCAGACGGAACTAAGGTGACCTCCTCCGGATGCGATTTTGCAAATGACATAGCTGCGTGATTGCAGAGCTCGACGACAAAGTGCACGCTCTTGGCAAAGGAGCGGAGCAAAAGCCACCGGAAAGGCCCTTGCATCACCGAGGGAGGGAAGAACGCATGGGCTGCTCTCTGACTGAGGCCCATTGCCGCCTCCCATCCGTCCATGCCGAAGTGGCGCTCAGATTGAGGCCCAGGCTCGGTGTAGAGCGCCCAGAACACAGTGCGAACCAACTCTGCGTTGAAGTAAACGGGCTCCCTGCAGTGCTTAATATTGGTAAGGAATTCCAAGCGCTCTTCGGCGTAGACGTTACGGTCTTCTGGGGAATCGGAGACACGTTTCATTAGTGCATCGATGAACAACTTGAACTTAGCGGGGGAAGCTCCAGAGCAGCGACATAGGAGCTCGTAGAAGCGCTTGCCTACAGAATTCTCTCGATACCAAGTTTCGTTGTCTCGCAAGCAGTAGTGCTCAGCCATACTGAAAACGTCAGCCACGCGTGGGCTGGGCTTGTGCCAAGCGTCATCGTGCGCCACAGAATCCTCGGCGAGTTGGACAACCCATGAGTGAGCTTCCGGCGGCAGAGATGGGAATGCCCTTGCGACCAGCCCAATCATCACGTCCCAAGCCTTGCCTACTGGTGCAGCCATCCCAATCCGCGCAAGAAGTTCTTTGTTCGCAGAGTCGGCCGCCAAGTGCGAGTAGTCGACGGAAGTCGGACCCTTGCAAGCCACCCTCAGCAGGTGGCTCAGGCGCTGAAGCAGAGCCACGTTACTGAATGTGTCATTGTTTCCAAGTTTTGCGACCAGTTCCTCGACGCGTTCAGAACGCAGAAGCCCGATAGCTATCTCGTCGCGCCACAGCTGCGCAATCGTCGATTCGGGCCGGAAGGCTGCCTCCAAGAGCGCGTATGCGTCATCGTCGCCTTCAGCGGATCTCTGAGCCGTCCATGAGCGCAGGGCTCGTCGCATGCCCGCATGTGAGCCGAGCTTTGTGAACAAAGCTGACCAGTCACGCTCCGCGGAGCGCACCTCACGTTCTACTCGAAAGAACAGCGACCAATCTTCAAGGACGTCGTGCGCCGGAGCTACTCGGTCGACCTCGTCCTTCACGAGCACAGCATCTTGCAGGAGCGACGCGACAGCCTCCGCGTCGCGAGGGGACTCGACGAACTGCGCAAAACGCTCGGTGCGCAAATAGCAGATTTGGTCGAAGGTCTTTTGACGCCTTGTGCGCATGACGGCCGAAAGGCCTCTGCTGGGCGCAATTCGCTCTGTCCAAAGTGCCCGTCTAAGGTCGTTGCCAGAAGCACTCGGTAGCGCTGTTCGCGCTGCGGCGTACTTGAAGGCAAGCTGCAGGTAGTAAGGCGTGCGAAGTACCTCTTTTACCCCTGGATCTTTGGCAGCAACTTCCTCAAATGGGCTTTCGGCTACCGCGGCGTCAATCTCCGCGTCCGTTAGCAGGGGAACGTCTACAACTTGGCTGGAGAAGCTGTAGAGGAAGTTTGTATACAGGCCGTTGAGAGCATAAGAGCGCGTCGTGATGCAGAGCCTCGAAGACTTGTTCTTGCGAACAAGTGCGAGCAGCTCTTCGAGCGCACCTGGGTTCTGTGCTTCGAGAGCCTTCTCTAGCGAGTCGATGATTACAGTAGGAGCCCCTGTGCGCAGCAGTGTGTCTATGCCCTGCACCGGGTCTTGAAACCCATTCAGGGACTGAACTGCTGCCAAAGTCGGAACATCCAGCTCATCAGCCCTGAAGAAGAACAATGGACCGGACTCACGTAGTAGAGAAGCGAGATCGGAGACGACCGCTGACTTCCCTGCGCCCGGGCCTCCAGTGATGATGGCGAGCTGGCGGTCGTCGAGCGCCGACAACACGCGGCCTACGCACTCGCCTCGAGAGATGTGTGTGCCATTGGGTAGGCTTGTCGAGATGAGGGAAAGCTGTAGTAGGGCTCGCTCAGTCAATCTCTCAGCAACACTTCCCAGTCCGTGTGAGGAAGTCAGACGGCTCACTGCCGCTTGCAGTCCTTCTTTGGCGGTCTGAGACCACGCTGTCCGAGTGACAGTCCCTACTGTAATGCCTTGCTCTTGCACATAAGAGACAAGGCCATCCCATACCAGCTCTCCCGAGTCGCTTTGTTGCCCTGAAGTCAAGAGTGCTTGGACGAGGCTGAGCTCCTGAGAGGATTCTGAACCCAGGTCATGAATGTCAACGCGAAGACGCTGGAGCAGCTGGAATACAAGCTCCTCGGTGTACTTTTCGGTCAACGTCTCCTTCGAGATCGTCTTGAATGCTTCCCACGTTTCCTTGTGCTTCTTGTCGAACAGCTTGGAGCTAACCTTTTGCAGATAGTCAGCGAGGTCTGCTGATGCACGGGCAAGTTCGCACAGACGCTTCGCTGCTTGGTTGGCTGCCGTCGCCGGGGCGATAGTTGCTAGGACCAAGACGTCAGAGGCGCGCTCAAAAGGGCTCTTCTCGAGGCCGAGGAAGTCGCGCCAAGCACCCTGCAATCCGTCGATGAAGTCTGTATTGCTAGCTGTGGCGTTGAGGCCTCGCTTGCACTGGACGAACTGTAGCCAACTTTCCTTAGTGTCACAAAGCCGACAGTAAATGTCGTCGGTGTGAGCGCCTATATAGCGAGCTTCAAAGCGCAGTTCCTCGACCCGGGCACCGTGCAAGCTGAAGGCAGTAGGCAAGCCTGTAAGCATGTTGGCCAGATACAGGGCGCCCACCCGGGCCTGAAATACGCTGCCCCCTCCGCCAGTGGCGACAGTGCTCATGACTTCGGTACCCTGCAGCGGGTCGCGTGGGGTGACTTCCTTCTTGCTCATCTGCAAAAGCTCCCATCGCTGCGCGGCGCGTCCTGCAAGCAATTATAAAGGATTAGCGGTCTGCTTCGCGGAAGCTAGAGCAGGCCCATGAAAACCGGGCAACGAGGAGAGGCGCGACACTGGTCGAGCCTAGCTATTGAAGGCGTTCAACAGGGCAGGCATCAGCATACTATTCAGGCAAATTCGGGACCGAATGCAACTCTGGCTAGACGATGCAGATTCAACTTCAAGTAAGCGAGCGAAGTAACATTTCACTGACCGCAATCAGGCGTCCAATTAGCAGGTCGCTATAACCGCCTTGGGTGGGAAGTTTCCGCCCTACCTACGATAAATTTCCCTAAACCCCTTCCCTTCTGGTGTCCGCTTTCGGCCTATTCCGTTGAAAAACTCTGTTCTTGAGCGGAGTGCCATGTGACCAAGCAGCTGGAGCCAAGGTTGTTCGATAAGGGATGAAGCAAAATGGGGCGCGCAAGCGCCATGATGCCTTTAGATGGGTATCGCAATTCCC
>NZ_JANJUE010000042.1 GCF_024710765.1 Pseudoxanthomonas sp. | reverse complement strand
GTGGTGATGCGCAGTTGCCCGGCGGGCCGGAAGCGCGCGGCATCCTCTTCGCCCGGGGCGTGCCGCAACGCCGCCACGGTGGCATGCACGTCCTCGTCCCGCTCGCTCTGGCCGGCGAACACCAGTTCGGCGCAGCGCCGTGCGCCGCAGGGTTGTGGCGCCAGTTGCAGGAACAGCGGCAAGCCGAACTCGCTGCCGCGCCGATCGTTGTTCGGTTCGGAGTGCGCCGTGGCCTGCGGCGAAGCCACCAGCGCACGGAATTGCCTGCGGGGCTCGCCGATGAGAAATCCCTTCGCCTGCGCATCCCACGCCAGCTCCTGTCCCCCGACCGCCGCCGGCCACATCAGGTTGAGCGACGGGCGGAAACGCGCGCGCAGGTCGACCGGCTTTCCTTCCACCTGGTAGCGGATGATGACGCCAGGATGCCGGCCGCGCGTCTCGATGCGCTCGCGCACCGTGAAACCGGGGCCGGCATAGTGGCGGGTCGCTCCCAGTGGATCCACGTCCGCCGATGCCAGGTACGCCAGGGCGTCTTCGCTCCGGCCATCGATGACGAAAACGAGGCGATAGTCCGATGCCAGTTGCAACGGAAACGTCCATATCTCCAGCCCGTCCTCCGAGTAGCCGCCCGCGAATGCGCGCAGGCCATGCGCGGACACGTAGCGGTTCTCCTTCGGCTGACCGATCGACCAGACGGGCAGCGCATCCGCGCCGGGTTGCGATTGCGCGGAGAATGCCGACAGGGTCGGCAATGACAGGAAGCATCCGACCAGGAAACACCTGGCACGGATAGGCCAATGGCGCATGGATGACCTCTTGGGAGAGAGACGCGTCCGGCGTGGGAGAAACTCCTGGCACCCAGCCTAGGTCATCGTCCCGCGTCGGCAAAACCGCAGTGCAGCATCGTTGTGCCTGCAACGAATGCAGCGTGGCAGACCCGCGCGATGACGTCCCGACGATTCACCCTGTTCCTCGCGTTCGTGCTGTGCAGCGTGCCGATGGCCGCACTCGCGACGCCAACGCGCATCCTGATCCCGGCAAGACCGCCGGCGGCCGGCATGCATCCATTCCCATGGCAGTGGAGATGCCGCGCGATATCGCCCGTCCAAACTCACCGCGAACGGATGCCGGCGAGGATGCAGCGGTGTTCTCGCCGGATCGGCTGCGACCCTGTCGCGGGTGGCCTTCGTCAACACCACCGGCGATATCCTGGATGCGGAACAGCAGCAGGCGCTGGAGACCCTCATCCGCGCGGGCGGCGGTTGTCACCCGACGGGATCTGTCACCACCGGCCTGGGTCACGATGCCGCGCCGCATGCGGATCCGGTTTTCCTGCGCCGTCCCGGTCGTGGCCTGCGCCACGCGACTGGCCGGGCCGCGGGACGCCGGGTCAGGCCGCCGGGCAGGTATCGCGCCGACCGGCCTCGAACGCCTTCGCACCGGCCTCGTCGATCGGGGTCGGGCGGATGCCATCGTCGAAGATCACCCGCCACTGGCCGTCGGCATCCTGCTGCCAGACCGATCCGAAGCGCCCCAGCCGGAAGCTGCCGTCCGTCGGGTTCCGGTACAGCGCCGGGCCGCTGGAATACGCGGTCCGGCCATCGCCGCCCACCGACACCCGCTCCGGGTACCAGCGCAGTTCCAGCGCCTTGCCTTCGATCAGCGGCATCCAGTCGGCCACGATGGCGGTGCGGCCGCGGGTCGGCTGGTGACCGACCCCGAACACCGCGTCGGCGTGGAGGAAGCCGGCGAAGGCGGCAGCGTCATGCCGGGCCAGGGCGTCGGCGAATCCCAGTTCCCGCGCCCACACCGTGCAGCGCGCCTCGTCCGCCGAAGCCGCGGCGGGTGGAGGCTCGGCGGCGGGGACGCCCGCCGCAATGGCCGCCAGCAGCGGCAGGCACGAAAGCCGTAGACCCGTTGTCATGCGAAGTTCTCCGAAACCTGCCAAGCTCTGCGGCATTCCATTCCCTTTCCGTCCTTCCATGCGCCTGCCATTCGTCAGGGCCGCGTGGCTGGCCGCCGCACTGCTGCTGTCGGCCGGCTGCGCGACCCGCGCTCCGCACCCTGTCTCCGCTCCTTCCCAAGAACCGGCCACCCTGCTGCTGATCTCGCTCGACGGGGTCCGCGCCGAGTACCTGCAACGCGGCATCACCCCGAACCTCGCCCGGCTGGCCCGGGAGGGCGTGCGCGCCGAGTGGATGAATCCGTCCTACCCCTCGCTGACCTTCCCCAACCACTACACCCTGGTCACCGGCCTGCGTCCGGATCACCACGGCATCATCAGCAACACGATGACCGACGAGCACCTGGGCAATTTTTCGCTCAGCGATCGCGAGGCGGTCGGCGATGCGCGCTGGTGGAGCGGCGAACCGATCTGGGTGGGCGCCGAGAAGGCCGGCCTGCACACCGCGACCATGTTCTGGCCGGGCTCCGAGGCCGCCGTGCAGGGCGTCCGCCCCACCCAGTGGTTCCCGTTCGACAAAGCCTTCGCCATCGACGACCGCGTGCGCCAGGTGCAGGCGTGGCTGGACCTTCCCGCCGCCGAACGCCCGCGCCTGATCACCCTGTACTTCGAACATGTCGACACCGCGGGCCATGACAACGGTCCGGCCTCGTCCAATGTCGAAGACACCCTGAAGGCGCTCGATGCCGCCATCGGCCAGCTCGTCGATGGCATCGACGCGCGTGGCGAACGCGGTCGCGTGAACCTCATCGTGGTGTCCGATCACGGCATGGCCGCGACCTCGCCCGAACGCGTGATGACCATCGAGGATCGGGTATCGCCGGACGATGCGCAGGCCGTCACCGTCGGCCAGGTGGTCGGTTTCAATCCCCGCCCCGGGCACGAGGCCGCCGCCGAGCGGCAGTTGCTCGGCCGTCGCGATCACGCCGAATGCTGGCGCAAGCAGGACATGCCGGCGCACTGGCACTACGGCACCCATCCGCGCGTGCCCGCCATCGTCTGCCAGGCCGACGAAGGCTGGCTGCTGGTCAAGCGCGAAGCGGTCGAGCGCTGGCGCCGCAACGGCTGGAAGGGCGGCGGGTCGCACGGCTACGACCCGGCCACGCCGTCGATGCGGGCGATCTTCCTGGCGCGCGGGCCGGCGTTCCGGCAGGGCGTCAGCGTGCCCGGCTTCGACAATGTGGACGTGTATCCGCTGCTGGCGCGCCTGCTGGGCATCGCGCCCGCGCCGAACGACGGCAACCCGCGGACCCTGTTGCCGATCCTGAACTCCGCCGAGGCCGCTTCGTCGCCGTCCCATTGATGTCCGAAAACGGTGAGTCGGTGGCCGGGCGCGGTGCTAGCCTGCTCCCATGTCCACCGCTCCCCACCCCGCCGGCCTGCCCGATCACCGCGTCTGCGAACAGGCGCGGCTAAGCCGGGACGCCCGCTTCGACGGCTTGTTCTTCACCGCCGTCACCAGCACCCGCATCTATTGCCGGCCGGTCTGCCCGGCGCCGGCGCCGAAGCCGGTCAACGTCACCTACTACCCGAACGCCGCCGCCGCTGAAGCCGATGGTTTCCGCCCCTGCCTGCGCTGCCGGCCCGAACTCTCGCCCGGCGACGGCGCGTGGCGGCGCGGCGACGAAACCGTCGCGCGCGCGCTGAAGCTGATCGATCAGGGCGCGCTGGCCGAACGCCCGCTGGCGGATCTCGCGGATGCGCTCGGACTGGGTGAACGCCAGCTGCGGCGACTGTTCAACGACCGGCTCGGCGCCAGTCCGATCGGCGTGCACGGCACCCGCCGGCTGCTGTTCGCCAAACAGTTGCTCACCGAGACGCGCCTGCCGATCACCCAGGTCGCGCTGGCCGCCGGCTTCGGCAGCCTGACCCGCTTCAACACCAGCTTCCGCGAGGCGTACCGGATGGCGCCGCGCGATCTGCGCAAGCGCGACGTGGCGGTGGACGATGGCGGCGTGGCCCTGCGGCTCGGCTACCGGCCTCCGTACGATTTCGAAGCGATGCTGGATTTCCTGCATGGCCGCGCCCTGCCCGGCGTCGAATACGTCGACGCGGACAGCTATGCACGGGTCATCGGCAGCGTGGACGCGCCCGGCTGGCTGCGGGTCGGCCGCTGGAGCGACCAGCCCGGTGATCACGCGCTGCGGCTGGAACTGCACGGCGCCGCGCCCGCGCAATTGCTGTCCATCGTCAGCCGGATCCGCCGCATGTTCGATCTCGACGCGGATCCGCAGGCGATCGCAGGCGCGCTGGGCGCCGATCCGCGCCTGCGTCCGCTGCTGCGCAAGCGGCCCGGCCTGCGCCTGCCCAGCGGCTGGGACGGTTTCGAGATCGCGGTGCGCGCGGTCATCGGCCAGCAGGTCAGCGTGGCCGCCGCGCGCACGCTCACCGCACGCCTGGCGCAGCAGCATGGCACGCCGCTGCCGACGCCGTTCGGCCCCGGCCTCGCGCACCTGTTCCCGACCGCCGAGGCGCTGGTCGATGTCGATCTGACCCGCATCGGCTTGACCCGCGCACGCGCCGCCACCGTCAGCGCGATGGCGCGCGCCTTGCTGGACGGCCGTGTGGATTTCCGCGGCGAGCGCACCCTGGAGGATTTCACCGCGCGCTGGGTCGCGCTGCCCGGCATCGGGCCGTGGACCGCGAACTACATGGCCATGCGCGCACTGGGCCATCCCGATGCCTTCCCCGCCGACGATCTGGTCCTGCAGAAGGCCGTGCCCACCGATGGCAGCCGCATGACCGCCAAGGTACTCACCGCGCGCGCCGAAGCCTGGCGCCCGTGGCGAGCCTATGCGGTGATCCAGTTGTGGCGCGACAGCATGCCCGCTCCCAAACCCATGCCCTCTTCCAAACCATGAACACTCCCCTGCGTTATCGCCACATCGACAGCCCGGTCGGTCCACTGCTGCTGGTGGCCGACGAGGACGCGCTGCGCGTGATCGAATTCGACAACCCGCGCCATCCGTACAAGCGCTCGCCGGAATGGCAGCCGGGCGACAACGCGGTGATACGCGAAGCCGCGCGCCAGCTGGCCCAGTACTTCCGTGGCGAGCGCCGCGAGTTCGACCTTCCGCTCGCCCCGCAGGGGACCGATTTCCAGCGCACCGTGTGGCATACCCTCGCCGATATCCCCTACGGGGAAACCATCAGCTACGCCGAACTCGCCCGGCGCGTGGACAAGCCGACCGCCACCCGCGCGGTCGGCGCGGCCAATGGTCGCAATCCGCTGCCGATCGTGTTGCCCTGTCATCGCGTGATCGGCGCCGACGGCAGCCTGACCGGATTCGGCGGCGGCCTGCCAACCAAGCACTACCTGCTGACGCTGGAAGGTGCATTGTCAGGCGATGATCTGTTCGGCTGAAGGCTGCGCCGTTCTAGAATGGCCGCATGACCGCCTCATCCCTGCCTGCCGACGGCGTCCTGCTGGACGCGAACCTGATCACATTGAATGGCGATGCCGGTTACGGCGTCATCGAACATGGCGTGCTGGCCTGGCGCGATGGCGTGCTGGACTTTGTCGGCACCCGCGCGGACTGGGATCGCCACGATGCGGACGATGCCCGCCCACTGGCGCGCGCCGAAGGCCGGTGGATCACGCCCGGCCTGGTCGACAGTCACACGCATACGGTGTTTGCCGGCGATCGCGCCGGTGAATTCGAGCAGCGCCTGCAGGGCGTGAGCTATGAGGACATCGCGCGGGCCGGCGGCGGCATCGTCTCCACCGTGCGCGCCACCCGTGCCGCCAGCGAGGATGAACTGCTCGCGCAGTCGCTGCCGCGCGCGCGCGCGCTGCTGGGCGATGGCGTGACCACCCTGGAAATCAAGTCCGGCTATGGGCTGGATCTGGCCAACGAACGCAAGATGCTGCGGGTCGCGCGCCGGATCGGTGAAACACTGGGCATCACCGTACGCACCACCTTCCTGGGTGCGCACGCGCTGCCGCCGGAATACAGCGGGCGGGCCGACGCCTACATCGATGCGGTCTGCGAGTGGCTGCCGGAGCTGCATGCCGAGGGATTGGTCGATGCGGTGGATGCGTTCTGCGAACGCATCGCCTTCGATGCCGCGCAGACGCGTCGCGTGTTCGAGGCCGCGCGCGCGCTCGGCCTGCCGGTCAAGCTGCATGCGGATCAGCTCAGCGATGGCCATGGCGCGGCATTGGTCGCCGAGTTCGACGGCCTCTCCGCGGACCATGTCGAGTACACCTCCGAGGACAGCGTGCGCGCGATGGCCGCGCACGGCACCGTGGCGGTGCTGCTCCCCGGCGCCTTCCACGTGCTGCGCGAAACCAGGCTGCCTCCGCTGGACGCGTTCCGCCGCCATCGCGTGCCGATGGCGGTCGCCACCGACTGCAACCCCGGTACCGCCCCGCTGCAGTCGCTGCGACTGGCGATGTCGCTGGCCTGCACCCATTTCCGCCTGACGCCGGAGGAAGCGTTGCGCGGCGCCACCGTGCAGGGCGCACGCGCGCTGGGACTGGCCGATCGCGGCGTCCTGGCGGTGGGGCGGCGTGCGGATTTCGTGCTCTGGAACATCGCCCAGCCGGCGCAGCTGAGTTACTGGCTGGGGGGCGATCTGGTGACCGGCGTCTACGCCGGCGGCCACCGGGTGCGCTGAAAGACTTTTGCGGTATCGTCGTGCGCGCGGGTGAGGGCCATCACCCCTGGCGCGGCCTCCACACTTCCACACGCTGGAACATCGCCATGCCCGAACCCTCCACCCTGGTCGCATTCGCCCTCATCTGCCTGGGCATGGTGCTGACGCCGGGCCCGAACATGATCTACCTGGTGTCCCGATCGATCTCGCAGGGACGGATGGCGGGCCTCGTTTCGCTGGGCGGAGTGGCGCTGGGCTTCGTTTTCTACGTGCTGTGCGCGGCCTTCGGCATCACCGCATTGATGATGGCGGTTCCCTACGCCTACGACGCGCTGCGACTGGGCGGCGCGCTGTATCTGCTCTACCTCGCATGGCAGGCGATACGGCCCGGGGGACGCTCCCCGTTCCAGGTCCGCGATCTGCCCCGGGACGGCCGACGCAAACTGTTCGCGATGGGCTTTGCCACCACCCTGCTCAATCCGAAGGTCGCGGTCATGTACCTGTCGCTGCTGCCGCAGTTCATCGATCCGGCGCACGGCAGCGTGCTGGCCCAGTCGCTGCAGCTGGGGCTTCTCCAGATTTCGGTCAGCGTCAGCGTCAACGCGCTGATTGTGATCATGGCCGGTTCGATTGCCCTGTTCCTCGGCCAACGTCCGCTGTGGCAAACCGTGCAACGCTGGCTGATGGGTACCGTCCTGGCCGGCCTGGCCGCACGCATGCTGGTCGAAGGCCGGCGCTGATCGCTTCCGGCACGCGCCCCGCGTTTCGACGCACGCAAAGAAAAACCCCGGCGCGAGCCGGGGTTTTCTTTTTCCTGCTGCCGGATCCGTGGACTCGGCGCGGAAGGCTTACGCCTTGGCGACGGCCTTCTTGGCCACGGCCTTCTTGACCGGCGCCTTCACCACGGTCTTCTTGGCGGTCGCCGTGGCGGCGATACCGGCCTTGGCCACGGTGCTCTTGCGCGCGTTGCCGTAGCTGGACACGTAGCGCTTGCCCTTGGCGGTCTTGCGGTCACCCTTGCCCATCGTTGTTCTCCTGATTCATTGAATTGCCGCGCTGGCGGTACAGCCCGGGCGGGGCCGTGCGCGAGGCCGCAAAGCCTATCACAGCGGCGCCTGAAAGCCTTGGCCCGCGCGTCTCAATGCGCGCAGCTGGCGTCGTGGACGTGCCAGTGGTTCAGCCGCAGGTTCACCAGGTGGGCGAGCCCGACCAGGGTGCCGCCCAGGGTCATCACGATGGCGTGGACGATCACCGGCTCGTGCAGCGGCGGATACAGCACGCCGGCCCACAGGGTGACCAGTCCGACGATGAGCAGGCCCAGCGCCCGGAACGTGCGATGCCGGCGGTAGCCCCAGAGCAGGCTGAACAAGCCCAGCACGGTCACGAATACGACGAACGTCCGCTCGAAACCGTCGCCCAGCCACGCCGACAGGCCCAGCGACGGAATCGCCGCGAGCAGAAAGGGAGTCAGCGCGCAGTGGATGGCGCAAATCAGGGAACCGGTGGCGCCGAAGCGGTCCAGCAGGCGGCGGAAACGTTCGTTCATGGCGGCAAGTATGACTTCCGGGAGGGGGTGTCTTATCGACATTGGTATATTATAACATTCGTCAAGCCCTTCCCATTCATCCGGATCTCCTCCTCCATGAAGCCATCCCGTCCCTTCCCCCCCCGTCGCCTGCTCGCCAGCGCCCTGGCCCTCGCCGTCCTCGCCCCCGTGGGTGCCGCCCTGGCCGCCGACACCGACGCGGATGGCCCCCGGCAGCCGCGCAATCTGGATGCCGTTGTGGTGACCGCTTCGCCGCTCAAGGGCAGCGCCGAGTCGCTGGCCAAGCCGGTGGACGTGCTGGTCGGCGAGGAACTGGACCGCAACAAGGCCGCCACCCTCGGCGATACCGTCGCCAAGCTGCCGGGCGTGCAGACCACCTTCTTCGGCACCGGCGTGGGCCGTCCGATCATCCGCGGGCAGGAAGGCCCGCGCGTGCAGGTGCTGTCCGGTGGCATCGGCTCGATGGACGCTTCCACCGTCAGCGCGGATCACGCGGTCACCATCGAACCGTTCCTGGCCGATCAGATCGAAGTGCTGAAAGGCCCGGCCATCCTGCTGTTCGGCAGCGGCGCGATCGGCGGCGCGGTCAACGTGGTCGACGGCCGCCTGCCCGACACCCTGCCCGAGGATCCCTTCAGCGGGCGGGTGGAACTGCGCGGCAACACGGTCAACGACGAGCGCAGCGGCATGTTCCGGCTGGACGGCGTCAACGGCAACTGGGTGCTGCACGTGGATGGCCTGGTCCGCAACACCGATGATTACGACATCCCCGGCTACGCCATCCTCGAACATCATGACGAGGGCGAAGAGGATCACGCGCACGAGGAAGAACAGCCGAAGGGCGTCCTGCCGAACAGTTCGGTGCGCACGCGCGCCGGCGCGGTCGGCGCGACCTGGCTGGGCGAGAAGGCCTACTTCGGCCTGGCCGCCAGCACCTACCGCAACAACTACGGCATTCCCGCCGGCGCCCACGTCCATGACGACGACCACGGCCACGAACACGAAGGCGAGGAAGAGGAAGCCCACGAGGAGGAAGGTCCGGTCCGCATCGACATGGTGCAGAACCGCATCGACGTGAAGGCCGGTATCTACGACCCGTTCCCGTTCCTTGAAGCCATCAATCTGCGCGGCGCCTACAACGACTACGAACACGTCGAACTGGAAGGCGGCATGCCGGCCACCCGCTTCACCAATCGCGGTCGCGAACTGCGGCTGGAAGCGGTGCAGAAGGAACTGGCCGGCTGGCGTGGCGCATTCGGCCTGCAGTACGGTCGCAGCGATTTCGGCGCGATCGGCGAGGAAGCTTTCGTCCCGGCGACGCTCACCGATACGCTCGGCGTATTCGTGGTGCAGGAGAAGGAATTCGGCCCGTGGAAGCTGGAACTCGGCGGCCGCCATGACCAGGTCAAGCTGGATCCGGAAGGCCACGCGGATCGCGACTTCAACGTGACCAGCCTGTCCGGCGCGGCGATCTGGCGCATCAATCCCGCGTTCGACCTGCGCTTCGGCCTGGACAGCGCCGAGCGTGCGCCGACCAACGAGGAACTGTTCGCCGCGGGCACCCACGTCGCCACCCAATCGGTGGAAATCGGCGACGCCAATCTCGAAAAGGAACGCAGCCGCCGCGCGGAAATCGGCCTGCACGCGCATACCGATCGCGTCGAATTCAAGCTGGCCGTCTACCAGACAAACTTCAAGGATTTCATCTATCTCGCCGATACCGGCATCGAGGAAGGCCTGCCGGTGCGCCTGTGGACGCAACAGGATGCCAAGTTCAAGGGCGTGGAGGCCGAGGCGCGCATCAAGCTGATCGATTCCGATGCGGCGGGCGCCTGGGATCTGCGACTGTTCGGCGACACCGTGCGCGCGGAACTGGATGGCAGCGGCACGCGCAACGTGCAGTTCGACGTGCCGCACGGCGATCACTCGCATCATTACGCGGTCGATGTGGCCCAGGGTGGCAACCTGCCGCGCATCGCGCCCACCCGTTTCGGCGCCAATCTCGACTGGTCGCTGGGCGGCTGGCGCGCCTCGGTCGGCGCGGTCCGCTACGCCAAACAGGACGACGTCGCCCGGAACGAGGAGCCCAGCCCGGGCTACACCCTGGTCGATGCCCATCTGGCCTATCGCTGGGAGCGTCCGGAAACCAGTTGGGAAGTGTTCCTGGACGGCAGCAACCTGACCGATGAGGAAGCGCGCCCGCACACCTCGCTGCTGCGCGATTTCTCGCCGCTGCCGGGCCGCGGCGTCGCCTTCGGCGTCCGCGCCTACTTCTGACGGGCCTCTCTCCGCCCGTGTGAAGCACGGCCACCCTTGCGGGTGGCCGTTTTTGTTTTGGGAAGCAAGGCATCGGGCCTTCCGGTCGCGGGTGGCGCAGCGCTGGTTCGACGGCTCCGGTCGCGTCCACGAACGGCCCCATCCGCGGCGCCCTCGGCCTGCGGACGGGCACATTGATTTATGTGCATATGCACCTATAATCCGGTTCCCGCCCCGGGTTCGCGCCCATGTCCTCCTTCCGCAGCCCCTGCACCTGTTTCCACCTGCGCCGGGCGACCCGCCGGGTCACCCAGATCTACGACCGCGAACTGGCGGCGGTGGATCTGAGCCTGAACCAGTACAGCATCCTGCGCCGGGCCGGCGAATCGCCGCGCACGCTGGGCAGCCTGGCCGACGAACTCGGCATGGACCGCACCACACTCACCCGCAACCTCAAGCCGCTGCTGGCCGCCGGCCTGCTGGTCGAGACGCGCGGAGAAGATGCCCGCCAGCGCCTGCTGCGACTCGCCGACGCCGGCCGCATGCGCCTGCAGGCGGCGCGCCCGCACTGGCAGCGCGCGCAGCACGCCATCGACGAAGCCTTCGGCAGCGAAGCCGTCGCCCGCCTGCACGCCGATCTCGAAACCCTCACCGAACGCCTGCACGTGCTGGAGACCGCCGAATGACCACGACCTCGCGCACGCCCTGGGCGTTGCTGCTGGCCGCCGCCGCGACCCTGATGGTCACGATGGGCGCGCGCCAGACCACCGGCCTGTTCGTCGCCCCGATCCATGAAAGCACCGGAGTCGGCATCGCCGCGATCAGCTTCGCCCTGGCGATCGGCCAGTTCACCTGGGGCGCGGTGCAACCGGTATTCGGCGCAATCGCCGACAAGCGCGGTTCGACCGGCGTACTGGTGCTGGGCGCGGTGTTGCTGGCCATCGGCTTGGCGCTCACGCCCTGGATGACGTCGCAGTGGGGCCTGATGTTCACCCTGGGCCTGTTGACCGCCGCCGGTGCCGGCGCCGGCAGTTTCTCGATCCTGATCGGCGCCACCGCGCAGCAGATGGCGCCGGAGAAGCGCTCCTTCGCCGCCGGCTTCATCAATGCCGGCGGATCGATGGGACAGTTCGTGTTCGCGCCGCTGGTGCAGATGATGATCAGCGTCGCCGGCTGGGCCACCGCGATGTATGGCCTGGCATTGGCGTCGCTGGCGGCGATTCCGCTGGCCTGGCCGCTGCGGCGGCGCACCGCGCAGGCGCCCGCCGCCCACGCCGGTGACGTGCCGGTGGAAATGACCCTGCGCGAACAGCTCGGCGTCGCCCTGCGTGATCGCAGCTACTGGATGCTGCACCTGGGCTTCTTCACTTGCGGCGTGCACATCGCCTTCCTGGTCACCCATCTGCCCGGCGAGATCGCGCTGTGCGGCTTGCCGGCCAGCGTGTCCGCCGCCTCGATCGCGCTGATCGGCCTGTTCAACGTCGCCGGCAGCCTCGCGGCGGGCGCGCTGGGCCAGCGCTACCGGATGAAATGGATCCTCGCGGTGATGTACGCCAGCCGCGCGCTGATGATCGCGATCTATCTGGTGTCGCCACCAACGCCGCTGACCTTCTACGTGTTCGCCGCCGCGCTGGGCTTCACCTGGCTGGCGACCGTGCCGCCGACCGCCGGCCTGGTCGGCAAGCTGTTCGGCCCGCGCTACCTGGGCACGCTGTTCGGCCTGACCCTGTTGTCGCACCAGTTGGGCGGTTTCTTCGGCGCGTGGCTGGGCGGCGTGGTGATGGAACGCTTCGGCGATTATTCGCTGATGTGGTACGGCGACATGGCGCTGGCGCTGCTCGCCGCCGCGGCCAACCTGCCGATCCGGGAAAACGCGCCGAGGCTCAAGCTGGCGACGGCCTGATGCCCACTACCCCTGTAGGAGCGGCGTAAGCCGGAACGCCATGGCCCGGGGGGCGCGTTGATGCCGCATTGGAAAAATCAGGGTTCCGGGTAGCCGCATTCCAGGTCGCGACTGACGTCGCTCCTACAGCTTCCCGTTCAATCCGCGCTGGCGGCTTCCGCGCAGCGCGCGCACAGGCCATGCACTTCCAGGGTCTGCGCCTGCGGCTGGAAACCCAGCGCCTTGGCGCGCTGTTCCAGTTGGCCGACCACCTCGCGATCCTCCAGCTCCACCGCGCTGTGGCAGCGATCGCAGATCAGGAACGGCACCGAATGCTGGGCGCTGTTGGGATGATGGCAGGCGACAAAGGCGTTGACCGATTCCAGCTTGTGGACGAAACCGTTCGCCATCAGGAAATCCAGCGCGCGGTACACCGTCGGCGGCGCATCCGCGCCCACGCCCTTGGTGGCGCGCACCCAGTCCAGCAACTCATAGGCCTTCACCGGCTTGCCGGCATCGGCGATCAGCTCCAGCACGCGCGCACGGATCGGGGTCAGCCGCAGGCCGCGTTCCTGGCAGGCGTGCTCGACCGCGCGCACGAAAGCGCGCGCGTCGCTGACATGGTGTTTCGGATCCGTACAACTGTGCGTCCTGGGCATGGGGTCCCTCGTTTCAGGCTGCTCCGCCTGTCTTGATAAGCGCTGCGTCGATGCGTTTCAAGGCCTGTTCGCGACCCGCCAGGTAAACCGTCTGCGAGATGTCCGGGCTGACCTGGGTGCCGGTGATCGCCACCCGCATCGGCTGGGCGACCTTGCCCATGCCGATTTCCAGCGCGGCGGCGGTGTCGTGCAGCGCGGCGGACACCGATTCGACGGTCCATTCCGCCGCACCGGCCAGCAGCTCGCGCGCCTTGGCCAGCGGCGCATGCGCGGCCGGTACCAGGTGCTTGGCGACCGCGGCTTCGTCGTAGCTCTCCAGCGGCAGGTACCAGACGGCGGCGCGTTCGGCCATTTCCTTCAGGGTCTGCACACGGTCGCGCATCGCCACCACCACATCGGCCGGGCGCGGACCCTGGTCGACATCCAGGTCCAGCTTGCGCAGCTGGTATTCCAGGTGCGGCGCGATGCTCTCCGGCTCGTCCGACTTCAGGTAGTGCTGGTTGACCCAGCCCAGCTTGGCCATGTCCAGGCGCGCGGCCTTGGAGTTGACGTCCTCCACCGAGAACAGATCGATCAGTTCCCGGCGGCTGAAAATCTCCTGGTCGCCATGCGACCAGCCCAACCGCGCCAGGTAGTTGATCAGCGCATGCGGCAGGTAACCGGCGTCCTTGTACTGCATCACGTCGGCCGCGCCGGTGCGCTTGGACAGCTTGGCGCCCTGCTCGTCCAGGATCATCGGCATGTGGGCGAACTTCGGCACCGGCACGCCCAGCGCCTCGTAGATGTTGATCTGGCGCGGGGTGTTGTTGATGTGGTCATCGCCGCGGATGACGTCGGTGATGCGCATGTCCCAGTCGTCGACCACCACCGCGAAGTTGTAGGTGGGGAAACCGTCCGGCCGGAAGATCACCATGTCGTCGAGTTCGCTGTTGCTGATCTCGATGCGGCCCTTGATGCGGTCGTCGAACACCACGCTGCCCTCGGTGGGGTTCTTGAAGCGGATCACCCGGTTGGGATCATCGCGGTACGGCAGGTTCTGATCCCGGGCGCGGCCGTCGTAGCGCGGCTTCTGCTGCGCGGCCATCGCCGCTTCGCGCATGGCGTCGAGTTCTTCCTTGCTCTCGTAGGCGTAGTACGCCTTGCCATCGGCCACCAATTGCTCGGCCACCTGGCGATAGCGTTCGATGCGGTGGGTCTGGTAGATCGGGCCCTCGTCGTAGTCCAGGCCCAGCCAGTCCATCGCTTCCAGGATCGCGTCGATGGCGGCCTGGGTGCTGCGCTCGCGATCGGTGTCCTCGATGCGCAGTATGAAGTCGCCGCCGCGATGCCGCGCTTCCAGCCAGCAATACAGCGCGGTGCGCGCGCCGCCGATATGCAGGTAGCCTGTGGGACTGGGGGCGAAGCGGGTGCGGCAGGTCATGGACGGACTCGGCAAAAACTGAATGGGGCGATTTTACCTGAAGGCCGGGAACGGGGATTCGGGATCGGGGATTCGGAGCGGTCGCAGGATCGCCTTGGAGCCAGCGTCATGCGCCTGGATTTCCCGCGGGAACCGCCTGCCCACCTCAATCCCCAATCCCGGCTGCCTTATCATTCCTCCATGACCACGCTCTTCATCTCAGACCTGCACCTGGACGCCGAGCGCCCGGCCATCACCGAGCTGTTCGGCGCCTTCATGCATCGCGAGGGCCGCCAGGCCGAGGCGGTGTACATCCTGGGCGATCTGTTCGAGGCCTGGGTGGGTGATGACGATCCTTCGGAGACCGGCGCCTATGTGGCCGATCGCATCCGCGAAGTGGTCGAGCTGGGCGTGCCGGTGTACTTCATCCGCGGCAACCGCGATTTCCTGGTCGGCGACGCCTTCGCCCGGCGCGCCGGCATGCGCATCCTGCCGGACCCGGCGGTGGTGACGCTGTACGGACGTCCTGTCCTGCTGATGCATGGCGATCTGCTGTGCACCGACGATGTCGCCTACCAGCAGTTCCGCGCGCAGACCCGCGATCCCGCCTGGCAGCAGCAGTTCCTGGGCCAGCCGCTGGCGGCCCGCCTGGCGTTCGCCGCCCAGGCCCGCGCCGCCAGCCAGGCCCGCCAGCAGGGCATGATCCAGGCCGACCGCGCGCAATTCGAGACCGTCACCGACGTGACCCCGGCCACCGTGGATGCCGCCCTGCGCCGCTTCGGGGTGGACACGCTGATCCACGGCCATACCCACCGTCCGGCCGTCCACGAGTTCGACATCGACGGACGCGCCTGCCGGCGCATCGTGCTGGGTGATTGGTACGAGCAGGGATCGGTGCTGCGCGTGGATGCGAACAACCGGGTGCTCGAGTCGCTGCCTTTTACGCCCTAGCCGTTCCATCCGCAGCGCGGAGCTTGCGCCGCTGGCACTCCCGGATCCGGTGGCGCCGACGCCCCGCATAAGTCCACGCCCCCCTCAACGGGGCGCTAACGTGGCGCTTCGGCCTGCAGGGCCAGCAGTTCATCCTCATCGAAACCCGCCGACAACCGCGCCTGCAGATTGAACGGGCCATGCAGGTAACCGCCCGCGTATTCCTTCAGCAGTTCGCGGAAGCGTTGGCGCGGTTCGATGCCCGCGCGCTGGCAGTACCAGCGGTACCAGCGTGACCCGGCGGCGACGTGCGCGATTTCCTCGCGCAGGATGATTTCGAGGATGTCGGCGGTGGCATCGTCGCCGAGTTCGCGCAGCTTGACGATCATCCCGGGCGTCACGTCCAGGCCGCGCGCCTCCAGCACGCGCGGCACCAGCGCCATCCTTGCCAGACCGTCGTGCGCGGTCTTCTCGGTCATTTCCCACAGGCCATTGTGGGCGTCGAAATCGCCGTACTCGTGGCCGTACTCGCGCAGGCGATCCCGCAGCAGCACGAAATGCCGCGATTCGTCGCTGGCCACTGCCACCCAATCGGCGTAGAAATCCGCCGGCAACCCTCGGAAGCGGTAGACCGCGTCCCAGGCCAGGTCGATGGCATTGAGTTCGATGTGGGCGATGGCATGGATGAAGGCCGCGCGGCCCTGTGGATTGCCGAGACCCCGACGCGGCAGATCGCGCGGATGCACCAGCGCCGGTCGGGGTGGCCGGCCGGGCATGCGGATGGGTTCCGGTCCGGGCGCCTGCGCCGGAATCGCCAGTTCACCGCGCCGGAAGGCGTCGGCATATCGCTGGGTCAGCGCGACCTTGTCGTCGACCACCGCCGCATCCAGGCAGATGCGCGCGGCCTCGAACAGATTGCCCGGCAAAGCGCTCATGACAAGTGTGGCGGTTTCAGGCAATCCGGCCTCAGCTTTCGCCAATCCCGAATCCCTGATCCCCAAATCCCCGCCCTCAAGACACCCGGCGCTTGCGCTTGGCCTCGTCCGAACGGGCCTGCTGGATGCGCTCGAAATAGCCAGGCTCGATGCCGGTGACGTACTCGCCGTCGAAGCAGGACGAATCGAATTTGGTCAGCTGAGGATTGCCTTCGCGCACCGCCGCTTCCAGATCCTCCAGATCCTGGTAGACCAGCCAGTCGCAGCCGAGCAGCTTCTCGATTTCCTCGACGCTGCGATCGTGCGCGACCAGTTCGTCCACCGCCGGCATGTCGATGCCGTAGATGTTCGGGTGGCGCACCGGAGGCGCGGCCGAGGCCAGGTAGACCTTGCGCGCACCGGCGTCGCGCGCCATCTGCACGATCTGCTGCGAGGTGGTGCCGCGCACGATCGAGTCGTCGACCAGCAGCACCACCCGGTTGCGGAATTCCAGGTGGATCGGGTTGAGCTTGCGGCGCACCGATTTCACCCGCTCGCTCTGGCCCGGCATGATGAACGTGCGGCCGACATAGCGGTTCTTGATGAAGCCCTCGCGGTACTTCACGCCCAGCACGTTGGAGATTTCCAGCGCGGCGTCACGCGAGGTGTCCGGGATCGGGATGATGGTGTCGATGTCGTGATCCGGGCGCAGGCGCAGGATCTTCTCGCCCAGCTTCACGCCCATGCGCATGCGCGCCTTGTGCACCGACACGTTGTCGATCATCGAGTCGGGGCGGGCGAAGTAGACGTACTCGAAGATGCACGGCGCATGCTGCTTGGCATCGGCGCAGATTTCGGAGAACAGCTCGCCGCGCGCGGTGATCACCAGCGCCTCGCCCGGCATCACGTCACGCACGCGCTGGAAACCCAGGATGTCCAGCGCCGCCGATTCGGAGGCCACGATGTATTCGACGCCCTCGTTGTGCTCGCGCTTGCCCAGTACCAGCGGACGGATGCCGTTGGGATCGCGGAACGCCACCAGGCCCAGGCCCAGCACCACGCTGACCACGGCATAGCCGCCGCGCACGCGGCGGTGCACGCCGGCGACCGCGCGGATGGCCGTCTCCGGCGACAGGGTGCGCTGCAGGTCCAGTTCGTGCGCGAACACGTTCAGCAGCACTTCGCTGTCGGACTCGGTGTTGATGTTGCGGCGATCCTGGGCGAACACTTCCTGGCGCAGCGCCTCGGTGTTGATCAGGTTGCCGTTGTGCGCAAGCGCGATGCCGTAAGGCGAGTTGACGTAGAACGGCTGCGCCTCGTCCATGCCCTCGGAGCCGGCGGTCGGGTAGCGGCAGTGGGCGATGCCCACGCGGCCTTCCAGCACGCTCATGGCCTTGGCGTTGAACACGTCGCGGACCAGGCCGTTGTCCTTGTGCACGCGCAGGCGCGTGCCGTCGGCGGTGGCGATGCCGGCGGCGTCCTGCCCTCGGTGCTGGAGGACGGTCAGCCCGTCATAGAGCTGGCCGGCAACATTCTGGTGGCCGACGATGCCGACGATACCGCACATGGATGACGCTCTCCGGTTCGATCAGTTCGAAGCTGGCGGGGAATCTGGAGCTTGCTGCGCGCCGGTTTCGTCCAGCGGCGGAGGCAAGGCGGGAAGGACGCCATTATCGCCTGCCGGAGGGCCGAAGCCAAAATCCAGTTCCGATACGGTCCATTCCGGCAGCCAGCGGCTCAGCCATTGCGCGCCCGGCAGCAGCACCGGCACCAGCCGCGACTGCGCCCAGGACGGCTCGCGCGGCAGGTCGGTGAAGCCGGCGAGCAGGACCAGGATGCAGGCCACCAGCGCGCCGCGCGCCAGGCCCAGCGCCAAGCCCAGCATGCGATCCAGCGCCGACAACCCGATCGCCTTCACCAGCAGGCGGACCAGCCAGCCGATCAGGCCGACCACGATCATCACCGCGATGAAGCTGAGCGCGTAGCCGCCGAACAGCTCGGTCGCGCCCGGGGTGCCGCCTTCGGCGAGGATGCCGGCGACTTCCGCGCCGTAGTGGAATGCCACCCAGCCCGCCAGCAGCCAGGCCAGCAGCGAAGCCAGCGCGCCGATGAAGCCGCGCAGCAGGCCGAACAGCGCCGACGCGCCGATGACGGCGGCCAGCACGAGGTCGATCATCGGCATCCGTCAGGCATCAGGGATGCGGGCGGACCATGCCGTTGATGCCGAACTTGGCCGCCACCTGCGCCTTCAGCTGATCGGCGTCGGCGCGGCTGGCCACCGGCCCCACCCGCACCCGGCTGAGGGTGCCCTTGTCGGTGCGGACCTGCTCGACGAAGGCGCTGAAGCCAGCCGCACGCACCTTGTCGCGCAGGGCGTTGGCCTCTTCGGGCTTGGAGAACGCACCAAGCTGCACGGCGAAACCGATGCTGCTGGCCGCCGGCTTGGGCGGTTCGGGCCTGGCCGCCGGCTTCTCGGCCGGAGCCGTGGCGGGCTTGGCCGGCGGCGTGGCAGCGGTCGTCGTGGCGGGTGCCGGGGTGGGCTTGGCGGGCGCGGGCTTGGCCGGTTCCGGCGGCAGCGCCTGGGTGGTGACGGCCGGGGTCGGCGCGGCGGCCTGGGCGACCGAGGGCGCGGCTGCCGGAGACGCGGCGACTTCGGCGCCGGCGTCGAGCACCACGACCTGGGCCTTCACGTCGCTGCGGATCTTCACGGCCTCCAGCCGCTGCGATTCGGCGATGGCGCGATCCGGATAAGGACCGATGCGCACGCGGTAGGCACTGCGGCCATTGATGGTGGCCGCCTCGCGGTAGCCCGGCAACCCGCCCTGCTTCAGGCGGGCGATGACCGCGTCCGCATCGGTCGCGCTGGCATAGGCGCCGAAGCTGACCGCGTAGTTGCCGCCCGCGGTCGCCGCCGGCATCAGGCCGCGATCGGCCGGCGCGGCGGCGTCGGGAGAGGCCGCCGGCGTGGCGGCCGGCAAGCCGACCGCGCCGGTGGCGGGTGCGCCGTCCGGCGTGACCAGCGGCAATTCACGGGTTTCGTACTGCCCTTCGGGCGCGTCGGGCACCTTCAGCGGCACATCCGAGACGCCGCTGTCGGGCGCCGGTCCCTTGACCAGCATCGGCAGGAAGATGACCGCCAGCGCGACCAGGACGATCGCGCCGATCAGACGCTGTTTCAGAGCAGTATCCATCAGACCCCACGCTACGCCACGGCGAGAATCCCGCGATTATACGGTGCCCGTTCCGGGCTTCCCGTCATTCGGATGAACGCAGGGCGCGCAGTGCTTCGGCGGCGGTGTGGAAGGAACCGAACACCAGGATGCGCGAACCCGCCGCTGCATCGCCGCGCGCCGAGGCCAGCGCTTCGGCGACCGTGGCGTGCCGGCGTCCCGAACCTGCCGCGGTATCGGCGAGGCGCCCGGCCAGCGCCGCCACGTCCTGCCCGCGCGGCGTATCCGGCTCCAGTCCGGCCAGGTGCCAGCGCACGTCCAGGCCATCGAACGCGGCGACCACGCCGGCCGCGTCCTTGTCGGCCAGCGCGGCATACACCAGTTGCGTCGGCGCGAGCGGCTGCGCGCGCAGCCAGGCCGCCAGTTCGCGCGCGGCCTGCGGGTTGTGGCCGACATCGACCACGATATCCACGCCATCGCGGACCAGCACCTGCAACCGTCCCGGCAGCCGCGCCGCGGCGATGCCCTCGGCGAAGGCGGCATCCGGCGGTGGCGTCTCCAGCGCGCGCAGCGCGGCGATCGCGGCGGCGGCGTTGTTGCGCTGGATCGGCGCCGCCAGCGACGGATTCGGCAGCTCCAGTTCGGCGCCGACCTCGCGCCAGCGCCAATGCTGTTCGTCGATCGCTTCCTGGAAGAAATCGCTGCCCAGCCGCAACGCGTTGGCGCCGATCGCGTAGGCATGCCGCAGCACGCTGGACGGCGAGTCGATTTCGCCCAGCACCAGCGGCTTCCATGCACGCGCGATGCCGGCCTTCTCCCGGCCGATGCTCTCGCGATCCGGCCCCAGCCAGTCGACATGGTCGATGTCGACGGTGGTGATCACCGCGACGTCCGGATCCACCAGGTTGACCGCGTCCAGACGGCCGCCCAGCCCCACTTCCAGCACCGCCAGATCCAGCTGCGCCTGCTGGAACAGCCACAGCGCGGCCAGCGTGCCGAATTCGAAATAGGTCAGCGGCACGTCGTCGCGCGCCTGCTCCACCGCGACGAACGCGGCGATCAGCTGCTCGTCGCCGGCGTCGTCGCCGTCGATGCGCACGCGCTCGTTGTAGCGCAGCAGGTGCGGCGAGGTATAAGCGGCCACCCGCCAGCCGGCGGCGCGGCCGATCGCTTCGATGAACGCCACCGTCGATCCCTTGCCATTGGTGCCGCCGACCGTGATGACCTGGCTGGCCGGCCGCCCCAGCCCCAACGCATCGGCCACCGTGCGCACGCGCTCCAGGCCCATGTCGATGGACCTGGGGTGCTGCTGCTCGATGTAGGCCAGCCAGTCGTCGAGGGTTTGCGGGAGTGACGCCATCTTCATTCCTGGGAGTAGATGTGCTGGATGCTGAAACCCAGCGCGGATCGCCGGCCGGTCAGCACCACCTCGACCTGCCGATCCGGGTGGCGATGGTAGAACGCTTCGCGGATGCACAGGTAGGAAGGAAACGCGCCTTCCATCGGACCGCCGGACAACCGGTAGTCGCAGGAACGCCGGCTGCGGGTATGACGGGTTTCCATCACATGGCGCTCGCGCACTTCGCTGCCGAACACGCGGGTGATGCCCCACGGCAGGGTCTTGATGGCGATCAGCCACGAAACGAAGCCCAGCATGCAAGGGATGGCCACCAGCAGGAAAAGGAACTTCAGGAAGCCCTTGTCCACCAGTTGGCCCATGCGTCCCCTGCGGCTGGCATGCGCGAACAGCAGCGCGGTTTCGATCACGCCCACGATCAGGAAAATCACCGCCATGTGGACACCCCGCAACGCCGGTGCCGGCGCGAAGTCCACGAACATGCCCGCCATCACCAGCGCCAGAACCGCCAGCGCCACCAGCGTGCCGACCCATTGCTCGCGGGTCGGCCGTTCGCTGCCGAACACACCCTGCTTCCAGCCCATGCCGGATGCCTGCGCGACGCGGTTACAGCGCGCGATGCCTGGCTTCGCCGAAGAACGGCGTGTGGTGGGCACAATCGTTCAGGCGCACCACTTCCAGCCGCTCCACGTCCGGGCCTTCCAGCAGGTTGAGGGTGGTCGGCGCCTGGCGGAAGGTCCACAGCTTGGCGATCGGCAGGCCCAGTACGCGGCACAGGATGACCCGGTTCACCGCGTCATGCGCGACCACCAGCAGGGTATCGCCATCGCCCAGGCCTTCGGCCGCGCGCGCCAGTCCGCGCCAGGAACGATCCAGCACCTGCCGCAGCGATTCGCCGCCCGGCATCAATACGGTGTCGGGCTCCTCGCGCCAGGCCTGCAGGCGCGCCGGATCCTTCTCGTGGATTTCGCTGGCCAGCAGGCCTTCCCACTCGCCGTGGGCGATTTCCTGCAGATCCGCGTCGATGGTCAGCATGTCGGCGCGCGACTGGCCAAGCGCGTAGCGGGCCGTGGTGGCGGCGCGGGTCAGTGGCGAAGCCACCGCGCGGGTAATCGGAAGATCCTGCAACCGCTGGCCCAGCGCCTGCGCCTGCGATTCGCCGATCGGCGAGAGGGGAATGTCGATCTGGCCCTGGTAGCGGCCTTCGGCGTTCCACGGTGTTTCGCCGTGGCGGGCAAGCAGGATGCGCATGCGTGGGGGATTCCGGCTGGGGGAAGCGCCATTTCCAACCGCGGAAACGGGGGCGGGGGGGGGGGGGAACCCCCCCCACCCCCCCCGGGCCCCCCTATTAGAGGGGGAGTGCCAAATAACACCCCACAAATGAACGCCC
>NZ_JANJUE010000276.1 GCF_024710765.1 Pseudoxanthomonas sp. | reverse complement strand
TCGACCAGCGATTCGTTGCGGATGCGGTGCTCGATCAGGTCGGCGATGGTGCCGATCTTGATGCCGTGCTCGGCGGCGAAGACCTGCAGGTCGGGCAGGCGCGCCATGGTGCCGTCGTCTTTCATGATCTCGCAGATCACGGCCGCGGGGCTGCAGCCGGCCAGGGCGGCGAGGTCGCAGCCCGCCTCGGTGTGCCCGGCGCGCATCAGCACGCCACCGGCGGCGGCGCGCAGCGGGAACACATGGCCCGGCTGCACCAGGTCGGTGGGCGCGCTTTCCTTCGCCACGGCCACCTGGATGGTGCGCGCGCGGTCGGCTGCCGAGATGCCGGTGGTCACGCCCTCGGCGGCTTCGATGGACACCGTGAAGGCCGTGCTGTACACGGTGCCGTTGCGCGTGGCCATGGGCGGCAGCTTGAGGAACTCGCAGCGCTCGCGCGTGAGCGTCAGGCAGATCAGGCCCCGGCCGAAGCGGGCCATGAAGTTGATGGCCTCGGGCGTGACATGGTCGGCGGCCAGCACCAGGTCGCCTTCGTTTTCACGGTCTTCCTCGTCCACGAGGATGACCATGCGTCCGGCGCGCATCTCGGCAACGATGTCCTCTACCGGCGAGATGGTGGCAGGGGTGAGGGGGGTGTTCATGGGGGCTTTCGTCGGTGGGCCGCAGGGGGAGGGCAGCCTGCAGCGCAGGTTCCCCGGTGTCGGTGCCTGGCGGAACAGAGTCCGCTGAGCGTCCCAAAGAACATGCGATGCGGCGCTGCCGCACGGTGGACCGCTGTGCGCTGGCACACGCGGGCCCAAAGGACGCATTTTAGTCCAACGCCTGCCCACGCGCACCGCGCAACGGGTGCGAAGACAGGGTCAGATGGCGGGGGCCTGGAGCACCACGTCCGACGCAGGGTAGGCCACGCAGGGCAGCACGCAGCCGCTGGCCCGCTCCTCGGGTGTGAGACCCGGCCATTCGATGGCGTAGCGCACCTCGCCCTGCACCAGGTGGCCGATGCAGGTGCGGCAGGTGCCGTTGCGGCACGAGCTGGGCCAGTCGATGCTGCCTTGCTCCATCGACAGCAGCAGGGGCTGCTCGGGCCAGGCGTCGCATTGCTGGCCATCGGGTTCGATGACGGCCGTGAAAAAGGGTGCGGTGGGTGG
>NZ_JANJUE010000032.1 GCF_024710765.1 Pseudoxanthomonas sp. | reverse complement strand
CAGCGTTACCGCCAGCGCTACGTCGACCTGATCGTCACGCCCGAGGCGCGCGATGTCTTCATCAAGCGCTCGCGCATCATCCGCGCGATCCGCGAATGGCTGGACGCGCGCCGCTTCCTCGAAGTGGAAACGCCGATGATGCAGTACATCGCCGGCGGCGCCACTGCGCGCCCGTTCGTGACCCACCACAACGCGCTGGACCTGCAGCTGCTCCTGCGGGTGGCGCCGGAGCTCTACCTCAAGCGCCTGGTGGTCGGCGGGCTGGAGCGGGTCTACGAGATCAACCGCAACTTCCGCAACGAAGGGGTCAGCACCCGCCACAACCCGGAATTCACCATGCTGGAGCTGTACGAGGCCTACGCCACGTACAACGAGATCATGGATCTGACCGAATCGGTCATCCGCGACGTCGCCCATGAAGTGCTCGGCACCGGCGCGGTCAACTGGGAAGGGCAGGACATCGATCTGGAGCCGGCGTTCCGTCGCTGGCGGATGGACGAGGCGGTGCGTCACCACAATCCGGAGATCAGCGCGGCCGACTGCACCGACCGCGACGCGCTGGCGCGCCACTGCGAGCGGCTGAAGATCGCGGTCAAGCCGTCCTACGGGTGGGGCAAGCTGCTGCTGGAGATCTTCGAGCGCACGGTCGAGCACACGCTGATCCAGCCGACCTTCATCACTGATCATCCGGTCGAGGTGTCGCCGCTGGCCCGCGCCAACGACCAGAACCCCGGCTACACCGATCGCTTCGAGCTGTTCATCAACGGCAAGGAACTCGCCAACGGCTTCTCCGAGCTCAACGACCCGGAGGATCAGGCGGCCCGCTTCCAGGCCCAAGTGGCGGCCAAGGAAGGCGGCGATGACGAGGCCATGCATTACGACGCCGACTATATCCGGGCGCTGGAAGTCGGCCTGCCGCCGACCGGCGGCCTGGGCATCGGCATCGACCGGCTGGTGATGCTGCTCACCGGCTCGGACTCGATCCGCGACGTGCTGCTGTTCCCCTACATGCGCCCCGAGCACCACGGCTGAGCGGGAACCGCCGTGGCGCGGCAAGCGGGGTGACGCGCAGGGGCGCTTACCGGCGCCCGCCGCCGCCGGCCGCGGTGCCGGATTCCCGGCGGCAGCCTCCCTGGCGATCCCGGCAGGTGGTCGGTTTCCCGCGTCAAAAGCCCGCAGTAGCGGGCTTTTTGCGTGACGGCCTTCGCGATTCCGGCCCGCGGCGGGTCGCTGTCATCACACTGGCACGCTTTCTGCGTCAAAAATCCCACGTTTCCCGTTCACCTCCCGCGCCCACGGGCCGGAGGCCGGTCGGGAGCAGGGATCCAGACGTCATCGATACACGCAGGAAACGGTTCCGATGCTAGATGCCAGTGCAGCCATCGCCGGAGTATCCTTGCCCGACAGTCACTTCATGTGGCCACAAGGGGCGGGAAGCGCTTTGAATATCGTCATCGTCGATGACCAGACTTCGGCGCGCACGATGCTGCGCCATGTAATCGAGGACATTGCCTCGGAGCTGAGCGTGCACGACTTCGGGGATCCCCAGGTCGCGCTGGACTGGTGCGAGCGCAACCGCACCGACCTGTTGCTGCTGGACTACCGCATGCCGGGCATGGACGGGCTGGAATTCGCCCGCCGGTTCCGCCGCCTGCCGCTGCACCGCGACATTCCCATCATCCTGATCACGGTGGTCGGTGACGAGCCGATCCGCCAGGCGGCGCTGGAAGCGGGCGTCATCGATTTCCTGGTCAAGCCGGTCCGCCCGCGCGAGCTGCGCGCCCGCTGCCGCAACCTGCTGCAACTGCGCCAGCAGTCCGAGAACGTCAAGCAGCGCGCGCTTTCGCTGGAACAGCGCCTGCTGTCCAGCATGCACGAGGTCGAGGAGCGCGAACGCGAAACGCTGTCGCGCCTGGCCCGCGCCATCGAGTACCGCGACAGCGGCACCAGCGCCTACCTGGAGCGGATGGCGCACGTGGCGGCGCTGATCGCCGACGAACTGGGCCTGCCCGAGGACGAGGTCCGCGCCATCGAACTGGCCGCGCCCCTGCACGACATGGGCAAGATCGCCATTCCCGATTCGGTGCTGATGAAACCCGGTCCGCTGACCGAGGACGAGACCGACGTGATGCGCCGGCATCCGAAGATCGGCCACCAGTTGCTGTCGGGCAGCCAGAACCGCTTCATCCAGACCGGCGCGGTCATCGCGCTGCGCCATCACGAGCGCTACGATGGCAGCGGCTATCCCGATGGCCTGGTCGGCGACGAGATTCCGTTGGAAGCAAGGATAGTGGCGGTCGCGGATGTTTTCGATGCGCTGATTTCGCCCCGGCCGTACAAGAAGGCCTGGGAAAAGGATGCGGCGCTGGCGTATCTGTATGCGCAGCGCGGCCGCCTGTTCGACCCCTCCTGCGTGGACGCGCTCATCCGCGGGCGGGAACGCCTGGACGATATCTGCGAGCGCTACTCGACGGTGCAGAGCCGTCCAGGGATGGAATGAGTCATGGAACGCAATCTGGCCTCGTGGATCAAGAATCGTCTGGCCAACCGGCCGGACAGTGAGCACGGCCAGACCGCGATCCGCGTCATCATCTTCACCGGCGTGATCGTCTACATGGGCATCGCCGCCATGTACGGCGCGCTTCCGCCGGATGTCTACCGCTGGTCGGCCACCATGAGCGGCGTCGGTGCCGCGGTCGGCCTGATGCTGTTCATCGCCATCCTGCTGGAGCCCGGCAAGTCGCATGTGCGCCGGGTCATCGGCATGCTCACCGACTACGGCCTGATGACCGTGGCGATGGTGCTGAAGGGCGAGCCGCTGGCCTGGCTGTACGTGATCCTGATGTGGGTGACGGTCGGCAACGGCCTGCGCTACGGCAACCGTTACCTGGTCGGCGCGGTGGCGTCGGCCTGCATCAGCTTCGGCATCGTGCTGACCGTCAGCCCGTACTGGCAGCAGAACCTCAATCTCGGCCTGGGCCTGTGGGTCGGCCTGATCGCGGTGCCGATGTACCTGTCAGGCCTGCTGCGCGACCTGACCCGCGCGACCGAGGAGGCGCGCCGGGCCAACGAGGCCAAGAGCCGGTTCTTGGCCAACATGAGCCATGAATTCCGCACGCCGCTCAACGGCCTGGCGGGCATGTCCGAACTGCTGGCGACCACCCGCCTGGACAGCGAGCAGCGCGAGTGCCTGTCGACCATCCAGGCGTCCACCCGCAGCCTGCTGGCGCTGGTGGAGGACGTGCTCGATATCTCCGCGATCGAGGCCGGCAAGCTCAAGCTCAATGTCGTCGAGTTTTCGCCGCGCGAACTGGTCGAGAGCATCGGCCTGATCCTGCTGCCGCAGGCACGCGGCAAGCAGCTCAACTATGAAGTGCAGTTCGACGACGCGGTGCCCACGCTGCTGCGCGGCGATTCCGGGCACCTGCGCCAGGTCCTGCTGAACCTGGCCGGCAACGCGGTCAAGTTCACCGACAAGGGTGAAGTGCGCCTGCAGGTCACCGTGGCCGGCGGACCGAACCGCCTGCGCTTCACCGTGACCGATACCGGCATCGGCATTCCCGCGTCGGTGCGCGAACGCCTTTTCGAGGCCTTCGAGCAGGCCGATGTCAGCCTGGCCCGCCGCTACGGTGGCACCGGCCTGGGCACGACCATCGCCAAGGGCCTGACCGAGGCGATGGGCGGCACGATCGGGTTCGAGAGCAGCGAACAGCGCGGCAGCTCGTTCTGGGTCGAACTGCCGTTCGAACCGGTCCAGCCGCGCGAAGTCACTCCCGCGATCCATGCGCCGGCGAGCTGGCTGGAAGATGGCAATGGCAAGCCCGGCGCGGAGAACATCATCGCGTTCTCGGATCCGTTCCTGCGCCATCGCGCACGGGTCCGCAGCATGCAGATCCTGGTGGCGGACGATCACGAGGCCAATCGCATGGTCGTGCAGCGCCTGCTGCAGAAGGCCGGCCACCGGGTCACCTGCGTCAACGGTGGCGAGGACGTGCTCAACGCCCTGGATTCGTTCGACTACGACGCGGTCATCTGCGACCTGCACATGCCCGACGTCAGCGGCCTGGATCTGCTCAAGCAACTGCGGGTGATGGAAGCCGGCTCCGGCCAGCGCACGCCGGTGGTGATCCTGAGCGCGGACGTCACTCCGGACGCCATCCGCAACTGCGAACGCGCCGGCGCCCGTGCATTCCTGGCCAAGCCGGTGGTCGCGACCCGCCTGCTGGATACCCTGGCCGAGATCGCCACCAACGGCGCCGTCGCCCCGCAACAGGCCCCGGTGCCGACCACGGCGGTGCGGGTAGGGGATGAAATCCTCGACATGACCGTGCTGGACGAACTCAGCGCCCTGGGCATGGGCGAAGCCTTCGAACGCGAGTTCATCGCCCAGTGCCTCAACGACGCCGACGGTTGCATCGGCGCCATGGCCCACGCGATGGAACATGGCCAGGGCGAACACCTGCGCGATCACGCGCACGCGCTGAAGGGCGTCGCCAGCAACCTGGGCCTGATCAAGCTGGCAGCGGCCGCGAGCGAACTGATGCGCCTGGCGGATTGGCAGATTGCACGCGAATGGCGGCAACGGCTGGCGGCGGTGAATTCCTATCTCGCCCAGGGCAGGGCGGCGCTGGAGCAACGCGAGCGGGCCCGCCATTCGGCCGACCACGGTAGCCACGAGCGCAATTGAACCGGCCGCGCGATATCAGGGGTAAAGCTCGGGCGGGCGGCCATGGCCTGCCCGCCATCCGGGGTGCCTTGCGCAGTCCCCGCCCCCTGTAGTGGCTGCGAATCGGACTTCGGTCAGGCGGCCTGCATGGCACGCTTTTCCTGCGCGCGGACGATGCGCTCCATCATCCGCAGGGACTTGTCGCCCAGCGCCAGCGCGGTATCGACCCAGACTTCGGTGATGTTCATCAGTTCGTCGTAGCTGACCCGCTGGGCCAGGCCGCGAACGGTGTTCATCGCCAGGTGCGAATAAGGCGCACGCTGCTGCTGGCGGATCAGATCCTGCACGGCGGCTTCGCCCTGGCCCTTCGGCACCAGGATGTCGACGACGCCCATCTTGTAGAACTCGTCGCTGGAGTACATGTTGCCTTCCAGGATGATGCGCTCGGCCAGCTGCGGCGAGACGCGCTTGCACAGGAACGAATAGGCGCCCATGCCCGGGAACAGGCCGAACAGGACTTCCGGCAGGCCCATTTCCACGCCTTCCTCGGCCACGATGGTGTGGCAGGCCAGCGCCATTTCCAGGCCGCCGCCGAGCGCGTCGCCCTGCAGCAGCGCGATCGTGCGGACGTCGCCGCCCAGGCCGGTGTGCAGCGTGTACACGCCATCGATGCAGCGACGGGCATAGGCCAGCAGATGCTCGCGATCATTGGCGCGGATCAGCTTGGCGAACAGTTCCAGATCGCCGCCCAGGTTGAAGGCCGGCGCCGAGGAGGCCAGCACGAAGTGGCGCAGGCGGCCGGACTGGCGCTCGCTCTCGCGCAGGGTGATCGAGGAAGTGAAGCTCCACATCTCATCCAGCAGCTCGCTGCGGAAGCACGGCCGGGAACCCTTGCCAGCGTCGTTGTGCATGTACATCCAATGGCTGTTGCCATCGGGCGCGGATTCCACGCGAATGGTGGAGAAATTGCGGGTGCGCTGCAGTTTTTCGACGTTGTTCATGATGACTCCTGGTGGCCGTTGGCCGATGGTGTGGGGATTGGTATTGGGGACGTGCTGGGCACGGCGCGATGCTACACCTGAACGGATAGTGAAAAGACGACGCACACTGACTGGACCGCGGTGGACAGGGTTTATCCCTTCATGTTGTTCATAAATGTGATGAGAATCTCAAATTTAACCCTAAAGTCCTGAAGAAAAAAAGAAAGGCCGGCTTTCGCCGGCCTTTCGATTTTCAGTGGGAGGCCCCGGTCGGGGGCGGTTCGCGGAGTTCCTTCCTGAGGATTTTCCCGACGTTGGTCTTGGGCAATTCGGTGCGGAACTCGATGTAGCGGGGCTGCTTGTAACCGGTGAGATTGTCCCGGCAGTAGGCCTTGATCTTCTCCTCGGTCAGGGACGGGTCCTTCTTGACCACGAACACCTTGACCACTTCGCCGGAACGCTCGTCCGGCACGCCGATCGCCGCGACTTCCAGGACGCCTTCCAGGCCGGCGATCACGTCCTCCACCTCGTTCGGATACACATTGAAGCCGGACACCAGGATCATGTCCTTCTTGCGATCGACGATGTAGAAGAAGCCGTCGGCGTCCATCTTGGCCATGTCGCCGGTATGCAGCCAGCCGTCGGCGTCGACGACCTTGGCGGTTTCCTCCGGGCGCTGCCAGTAGCCGCGCATGACCTGCGGTCCCTTGATGCACAGCTCGCCGACCTCGCCGAGCGCGACCAGATTGCCGTCGTCGTCCTTGAGGCAGGCGTCGGTGGACGGAATCGGCAGGCCGATGGCGCCGTTGTAGTCCTTCAGGTCCATCGGATTGATGCAGGCCGCCGGCGCGGTCTCGGTCAGGCCGTAGGCCTCCACCAGGGTGATCCCGGTGACCTTCTTCCAGCGATCGGCCACGGCGCGCTGCACCGCCATGCCACCGCCCAGGGTCAGGTGCAGGCGCGAGAAGTCGACCTGATCGAAGCCGGGCGTGTTCAGCAGTCCGTTGAACAGCGTGTTGACGCCGGTGATCGCGGTGAACTGGATCCTGCTGATCTCCTTGACGAAGTTCGGCATGTCGCGCGGATTGGTGATCAGGTGGTTGGACGCGCCGAACTTCATGAACACCAGGCAGTTCGCGGTGAGCGCGAAGATGTGGTACAGCGGCAGCGCGGTGACGATCAATTCGCCGTCGGCCTTGACGTCACGGCCGATCCAGGCCGACGCCTGCTGCATGTTGGCGACCATGTTGCGGTGGGTCAGCATCGCGCCCTTGGCCACCCCGGTGGTGCCGCCGGTGTACTGCAGGAAGGCAATGTCCTCCGGCGCGATCTCGACCTCGGGCAGCGCATGCAGGCGGCCCAGGGTCAGCGTGTCCTTGAAGCGGACCGTGCCGGCGATGTCGTAGTCCGGCACCATTTTCTTGACGTACTTCAGCACGAAGTTGATCAGCGGTCCCTTGGGGAAGCCCAGCAGATCGCCCAGACCGGTGGTGATGACCTGCTTGAGCGACGTCACCCCGGGAATGGCTTCCTGCACGGTCTTGCCGAAGTTGTCCACCACCAGCAGCACGCTCGCGCCGGAGTCGGACAACTGGTGCCGCAGCTCGCGCGGCGTGTACATCGGATTGACGTTGACCACCGTCAGGCCCGCCCGCAGCACACCGAAGATGGCGACCGGATACTGCAGGCAGTTGGGCATCATGATTGCGACGCGGTCGCCTTTCTTCAGCTTCAACTCGCCGAGCAGGTACGCCGCGAACTGCTTGCTGAGGGTATCCACGTCGCCATAGGTCAGACTCTTGCCGAAGTTCGAGAACGCCGGACGGTTGCGATAACGATCGATGGCGCTTTCCAGCACCGAGACGATGGAGCGGTACTCATCCAGATCGATTTCGCGCGGAACGCCTTCCGGATAGCTCTTGAACCACGGACGGTCTTGACTCATCTTCTACTCCCTCCCCAGGGCCATGCTTCGGGTATGTTTGCAATGTCGGCGCGACCGCGCCGCGTGGGGTCCACGAGAGTGAGCATACCGTTCCGGATGGAAAAGGCGAAGGGCGAGTGAAGAACGTAATCCGGGTGCCCGGATCCGCCCGCGCCCGGTCCTGGCGGTCATGCCTGCTGCTGGCCGTGCTGCTGCAATTGGCTGCCTGCGACCGGAGCACCCCCGAGCAGCAATTGCGCGATCAATTCGCCGCCTTGCAACAGGCGGTCGAGCAGCGGCGTCCAGGCGAGGCGATGGATGGGATCGCCGAAGACTTCTCGGGCCCCGGGGGCATGGATCGTGCTGCGTTGCACAACCTGTTGCGCGCGCAGTTGCTGGCCCGCGACAGCGTGGGCGTGACCACCGGGCCGCTGGAGATCGACCTGCAGGCCGACACCGCGACCGTGCGTTTCGATGCACTGCTGACCGGCGCGGGGCGTGGTCGCTGGTTGCCGGACAGCGCGCAGTCGTATCGCGTCACCACCGGCTGGCGCAGGGATGGCGGCGAATGGCGGCTTTACCACGCGCAGTGGCAGGCCGGCCGCTGAGCCCGCAAGGTCAGCGGCAACGCAGATAGGGCGAGCCGGCGACCAGGGCGCGGTTGCGTGGTGACAAGGGCGGGCCCCCGGCGAATCCTTCGTCGTGGGGCGTCACGGTGAGCACGCCCGCCTTTTCGTCGGCGTTGAAGGTCATCAGTACCGGATAGGCGCCATCGCGCCCGAACGGGAAGAACCACTGACTGCTGCCTTCATAGAAGTTCCCGCCATAGCTGGCCGCGTATTCCAGCCGGGCCACCCGTTCGTTGCGGCCCTCGACCTCGAAACCCATGCCGGCCGCGTCGATCACGATTCGCGGTTGCCGATGGCAGTCGCCACCCGGTGCGTACCGGCCCAACAGGGTCGGGAAGTCGCTCATTCCGGTGATCTCGACGGCATGGACCGCCGGCATGCAGGACAGCAGCGACAGCAGGAGCCATCCGGACAACAGTGGTGCGCGCATGGTGTTTCCCCGATGGACCGGCAAATCCAGTCCCGTCACCGGATGCCACACAAACACCGTGCGGAACCGGCAACCGCCGAGCGGATGTTTTCCATGGGGAAGGCCGTGTCCGGGCCATGCCGCGTGGCGGCGTCCTGCAGGAGCGACGCAAGCGGCGACCGGAACAATCCACCCAGCGGGGAATCGGGTCGCGACTCACGTCGCTCCTGCAGAGGGGCTTCTCGCTCAGGCCGCCCCGCGTGCGGCCAGCTGGCGAAGCACGTAGTGGAGCAGGCCGCCATGACGGAAGTATTCGACTTCCTTCGGCGTCAGCAGCAGCACCTTGACCTGGAAACGGACCTCCTGGCCATCGGCGCGGCGGGCGGTGACGGTGGCGACCTTGGACGCGCCGTCCTGCAGGCCGGCGATGTCGAACACTTCCGAACCATCCAGGCCCAGGGTCTGCGCGTTCTGGCCTTCGATGAACTGCAGCGGCAGCACGCCCATGCCGACCAGGTTGGAGCGGTGGATGCGCTCGAAGCTCTCGGCGAACACCGCCTTCACGCCCAGCAGGTTGGTGCCCTTGGCGGCCCAGTCGCGGGAGGAACCGGTGCCGTACTCCTTGCCGGCCAGGACCACCAGCGGCACGCCGTCGACCTTGTACTTCATCGCCGCGTCGTAGATCGACAGCTTCTCCGGCACGCCCCCGCCAGGCGGGTGATACAGCGTATTGCCGCCTTCCTCGCCGCCGAACATCAGGTTCTTGATGCGGATGTTGGCGAAGGTGCCGCGCACCATCACGTCGTCATTGCCGCGCCGGCTGCCGTAGCTGTTGAAGTCCACCGGCTGCACGCCCCGCGAGATCAGGAAGCGGCCCGCGGGCGAGTCCTTCTTGATGTTGCCGGCCGGCGAGATGTGATCGGTGGTGATCGAATCGCCGAACAGGCCCAGCACGCGCGCGCCGTGCACGTCGTCGATGCCGCCGACCGCCATGGTCATGCCGTCGAAGTAGGGCGGATTCTTGATGTAGGTCGAATCCGAATCCCAGGCGTACAGGCCGCCATCCGGCGAGGCGATGGTATTCCAGCGGGTATCGCCCTTGAATACGTCGGCATAGTTCTTGGCGAACATTTCCGGGCCGATGGTCCGGGCGATGAAGTCGCCGATCTCGCCATTGCTCGGCCAGATGTCCTTCAGGTAGACCGGCTGGCCATCGCTGCCGATGCCCAGCGGCTCGGTGCTCAGGTCGATGTCGGTGGTGCCGGCGATTGCGTAGGCGACCACCAGCGGCGGCGAGGCCAGGTAGTTCATCTTCACTTCCGGATGCACGCGGCCTTCGAAGTTGCGGTTGCCCGACAGCACCGAGGTCACCACCAGATCGCCGGTGGCGATGCCGGCGCTGACTTCCACCGGCAGCGGACCGGAGTTGCCGATGCAGGTGGTGCAGCCGTAGCCGACCACGTAGAAGCCCAGCTTTTCCAGGTCATCCAGCACGCCGGCCTTTTCCAGGTAGTCGGTGACCACGCGCGAGCCCGGTCCCAACGAGGTCTTGACCCATGGCTTGCGATTGAGTCCCTTGGCCGCGGCATTGCGGGCGAGCAGGCCGGCGCCGATCATCACCGCCGGATTGGAGGTGTTGGTGCAGGACGTGATCGCGGCGATGACCACGGCGCCGTCCTTCAGCCGGACCTTCTGGCCTTCGGTTTCGATGTCCGCGTAGCCCCGGCTCAGCGCCTCGTTGCCCACCGCCGAACCGCCGCCTTCGGCGACGAAATCGGAAATCGCCTGGCTGCGCTTGTCGCGGGCTTCGGCGAACGGCTGCAGGTTGTCGCGGAAGTTCTGCTTCACGTCTTCCAGCAGCACGCGATCCTGCGGACGCTTGGGACCGGCCAGCGACGGCTTCACGTCGCCCATGTCCAGGTGCAGGGTGGCGCTGTACTGCGCATGCGGGCTGTCGGCGTCGTGCCACAGGCCCTGGGCCCGGGCATACGCCTCGACCAGCGCGATCTGATCCTCGCCGCGGCCGGACAGGCGCAGGTAGTTCAGCGACTCGGCGTCGATCGGGAAGATGCCGCAGGTGGCGCCGTACTCGGGCGCCATGTTGCCGATGGTGGCGCGGTCGGCCAGCGGCAGGTGCTGCAGGCCGTCGCCGTAGAACTCGACGAACTTGCCGACCACGCCCAGCTTGCGCAGCATCTGGGTGACGGTCAGCACCAGGTCGGTGGCGGTGGCGCCTTCGGGCAGCTTGCCGGTCAGC
>NZ_JANJUE010000029.1 GCF_024710765.1 Pseudoxanthomonas sp. | reverse complement strand
AAAGGGCCAGCCGGTGATGCGCGGCTATTCCGAGCAGATCCAGAGCTGGGCCGGCATTTCCCACGCCGACTACGCCAAGGTCGCCAGCGGGTTCGCCGCGCCGAAGTTCGACGCCGACGCGATCTGCGGCCTGGCCCGGGACGCCGGCGCCCGCTACGTGGTGGTCACCAGCAAGCATCACGATGGCTTCGCGATGTTCGACACCGCGAGCACTAACTACGACATCGTCGATCGCACGCCGTTCGGCAAGGATCCGATCAAGCTCATCGCCGAGGCCTGCCACGCGCGCGGGCTGGGCCTGGGCATCTATTTCTCGCTGGTGGACTGGCACGCCGGCCACCCGTTCGATCCGGACAACGGCAACCCGATTCCGGCCTCGATGGAGCCGCTGATCGAACAGCAGGTCACCGAGCTGATGACGAACTACGGGCCGATCACCGAAGTCTGGTTCGACATGTCGACGCCGACGCCGGAGCAGAGCCGACGCTTCGCCGGCATCGTGCACCGGTTGCAGCCGGCGGCGGTCATCAACGGCCGGATCTGGAACAACGCCGGCGACTTCGTCACCCTCGGCGACAACGAGGCGCCGCCGCCGACGATGCAGCCGCCGTTCGAAGTGCCGGCGTCCATCTACCACGCCACCTGGGGCTATCGCAGCTGGCAGCAACGCGATGACGCGCCGGGCAAGGTGCGCGAGCTCGTCAACGGACTGGTGCAGGCGCGCGCGGCCGGTGGCAATTACCTGCTCAACATCGGTCCGATGGGCGATGGCGCGATCGTGCCGTTCGAAGCCCAGGTCCTGCGCGGCATCGGCCAGTGGCTGCGGCGGCACGCCGGCATCGCCTTGTCCGCCCGCCCCAGCGGCCTTCCGCCGCAGACCTGGGGCAGCACCCTGGCCGACGGCGAGGCGGTGTACCTGTTCGTGCGCGACTGGCGCGGCGGACGGCTGGTGGTGAATGGACTGGCGAGCGATCCCCGCGCGGTCCGCATCGACGGCGACGAGCACGCGGCGCCGCTGGCCTGGCGGCGCGAAAACGACGCGCTGGTGATCGAGCTGCCCGCGCAGGCGCCGGATGCGGTGCTGCCGGTGCTGCGGGTGGAAATGCAGGGTCCGCCGCGGATCGTGCCATTGGATGCCGTGGTGGTTCCGGCTTCGGGCATCGCCACGATCACGCGGACCACCTGGCATCCCGGCACCAGCTTTGCCTTCGGCAGCGGCTACCGCAGCCAGCGCTCCACCACCGTCTCGCTGCGTGCGTCACTGCTGCCGGCACGGGCACAGGACGCCGTGTGGCTGCGTTTTTCCGGTGTAAAAGCGGCGCCCGGCCAACGCTACCGGATCCGCGTCGGCGCACACGAACAGGCCGTCACCGCCGAAGCGCTGGGCACGCAGGCGATCGGTCCGTTCGCCCTGCCCGACGCACAGGCCGGCGCGACGCCGGTGACGATCACCCTGGCCGAACCCGACTATCCGGCCCAGGATCTGCAACTGCGCTTCGATGCGGTGCACGTATCGCCCCGGGCGGAAGCCTCGCCGTGACCTTGCGCATCGACGCCCACCAGCATTTCTGGCGCTATGCGCCGCGCGACTATCCCTGGATGGACGAAGGCATGGACGTGCTGCGGCGCGACTGGCTGCCGGAGGATCTCGCACCGCTGCTGGCGACCGCCGGGCTGGATGCGTGCGTCGCGGTGCAGGCACGCGCCGACGAGGCGGAAAACACCTTCCTGCTCGATCTGGCGCAGCGGCACGATGCCATCGCGGCGGTGATCGGCTGGGTCGATCTGTTCGCCGCGCATGCGGACGATCGACTGGCGCACTGGCGCGCGCACCCACGCTTCGCCGGGGTGCGCCACCTGCTGCAGGACGATCCCGATGTCGCCGCCACCCTCGCCGACCCGCGCTTCGCGCGCGGCGTCGAGGCGGTGCAGCGGCAGGGCCTGGTGTACGAAATCCTGGTCCGCGGACCCGCGCAGCTGGCCGAAGTGCCGGCGTTCTGCGCGCGCCACGACCGCCATTGGCTGGTGCTGGATCATCTGGGCAAACCCGCGGTCGGCGGCGATGGCGAAGCGGATTGGCGCCGGCACCTGCGTGCGCTGGCCGCGCAGCCGCACGTGCTGTGCAAGGCCTCGGGGCTGGTCACGGAAGTGGTGGGCGCAACGCTCGACCGCGACGCCATCCGCCGGCACCTGGATGCCGCGCTGGAAGCCTTCGGCGCCGACCGGCTGATGTTCGGCTCGGATTGGCCGGTGTGCCTGTTGCGGGCCGAATACGCCGCGGTCGCGGCGCAGGTGCAAGACTGGGCGGAGCGGTTGTCGAAAAACGAACAGGCGCAGCTGTGGGGCGGTACCGCCCGGCGCTGCTATGACATACACGGCTGAGGGGGTCGTGATGGATCTGGAACTGCGGGACAAGGTGGTGATCGTCACCGGCGGCGGCGCCGGCATCGGCGGGGCGATTTCGCTGGCGCTGGCGCGCGAAGGCGCGATTCCGGTGATCTTCGGGCGCAGCGCACTGGAGGCCGGTTTCGAAGACGAACTGCGCCGCTTGCAGCCGCGCGCGCGCTTCCATCGGCTGGAGCTGTCCGACGCGGCCGCCTGTACGCAGGCCGTGGCGGCCACGCTGGCGGAGTTCGGCGGCCTGCACGGACTGGTCAACAACGCCGGCGTGAACGATGGCGTGGGACTGGACGCGGGACGCGACGCATTCGTGCAGTCGCTGGAGCGCAATCTCATCCACTACTACGTGATGGCGCACCTGTGCGTGGACGCGCTGAAAGCCAGCCGTGGCGCCCTCGTCAATGTCTCTTCCAAGACCGCGGTCACCGGCCAGGGCGGTACCAGCGGTTACTGCGCGGCCAAGGGCGCGCAGCTGTCGCTGACCCGCGAGTGGGCCGCGTCGCTGGCCGCCGATGGTGTGCGGGTGAACGCGGTGGTGCCGGCGGAAGTGATGACGCCGCTCTATCAGAGCTGGCTGGCCGGCTTCGACGATCCCGCCGCCAAGCTGGCCGGCATCACCCGCCGCATCCCGCTGGAGCAGCGCATGACCCGCGCGGATGAAATCGCCGACACCACCGTGTTCCTGCTGTCCGCGCGCGCCTCGCACGTGACCGGGCAGTGGCTGTTCGTCGATGGCGGCTATACCCATCTGGATCGCGCACTGACCTGAGGAGACTCCCATGCGCCATTGCCTGGCCCTGGACCTGCACGACGATCCGGAATTGATCGCCGCCTACGAGGAGTACCACCGCCAGGTCTGGCCGGAGGTGCTGGCGCATCTGCGCGCGCAGGGCGTGCGCGAGCTGGAGATCTTCCGCCTGGGCACGCGCATGGTGATGGTGATGGATACCGACGACGCGGTGTTCGACGCTGCGCGCATGGCCGAGGCCGAACGCGGCGACGCGCGGCTGCGCGCCTGGGAAGACCTGATGTGGTCGTTCCAGAAAGCCACGCCGTGGACGCCGGCGGGCACCAAGTGGACCCCGATGCAACCGATTTTCCGCCTGACCGACGCCTGACCCTTCTTTTCGCAGGAGCTTCCGCATGCCCGCATTGCCCGGTACCGCCTCCACGACCCTGCAGGACAGCGGCGCCCAGCGCTACCGGCTGGCATTCATCCTGGTCACCTGCCTGTTCTTCCTGTGGGGCTTCTCTTATGGCCTGCTGGACGTGCTCAACAAGCATTTCCAGGAAACCCTCGACATCACCCGCGCGCGCTCGGCGCTGCTGCAGGCGGCCTACTTCGGCGCGTACTTCGTGATGGCGCTGCCGGCCGCGGCGCTGATGGAACGGCACGGATACAAGACCGGCATCCTGCTCGGCCTGGGGCTGTTCGCCAGCGGCGCGCTGCTGTTCATCCCCGCCACCCGCGCGGGCGTGTTCGAATACTTCCTGTTCGCCCTGTTCGTGATCGCCAGTGGCCTGGCCTGCCTGGAGACGGCGGCCAATCCCTACGCGACCGTGCTGGGACCGGCGGAGACCTCGGAACGCCGGCTCAACCTGGCGCAGTCATTCAACGGGCTGGGCACGTTCATCGCGCCGTTCATCGGCGGCAAGCTGTTCTTCGGCGCCTCGGACGCGGGGATTTCCGGCAGCCACGGCGTGCAGCTGATCTATGTCGCCACCGCGCTGGTGGTCATCGCGATTGCCGTGCTGATCTGGCGGACGCGGATGCCGGAAGTCTCCGGCGAAGCCCCGGCCGCCATGATGCCGGCGCCCCCCGTGCCGCTGTTCTCCCGACGCTATTTCGTGTTCGCGGTGGTGGCCCAGTTCTTCTATGTCGCCGCGCAGGTGGGTGCGGGCGCGTTCTTCATCAACTACGCGGTCGACCACGTCCCCGGCCTGTCCTCCGAACGCGCCGCCTACCTGCTGGCGGTGGCGCTGGGCTGCTTCCTGGCCGGCCGCTTCCTGACCACCGCGCTGATGGGCACGTTCTCCGCCGCGCGCCTGCTCAGCCTGTACGCGGTGATCAACATCTTGCTGTGCGGGGTGGTCATCGCCGGCATGGGCAAGATCTCGGTCGCCGCGCTGGTCGCGGAGTTCTTCTTCATGTCGATGATGTTCCCCACCATCTTCGAGCTGCGCATCAAGGGCATGGGCGCGCAGACCAAGCGCGGCGCCAGCTTCATCATCATGGCGATCGTGGGCGGCGCGATCGTGCCGTGGTTCATGGGCCGGCTGGCGGACCTCGCCGGCATCGAGACCGCGTTCTGGATTCCCGCCTTCTGCTTCCTGGTCGTCGCGCTGTACGGCGTCTACGCGCGCCGCCATCCGCAGCCCTGACCCTCCTTCTACCCGAACCCGCTCCGCCATGACCCCGATCACCTGCAACGAGGATCTCCGCCAGCTGGCGATGCGGCGCGCGCCGCGCGCCATCTTCGACTATATCGATCGCGGCTCCTATGACGAGCACACCCTCAACGGCAACCGCCAAGCGCTGGATGCGTTGATGCTGCGCCAGCGGGTGATGATCGACGTCGACCAGCGATCGCTCGCCACCACCATGGCCGGCGAGGCGGTGTCGATGCCGGTGGGACTGGCGCCGACCGGATTGACCGGCATCCTGCATGCAGACGGTGAAATCCTGGCCGCCCGCGCGGCCCAGGCCGCAGGCGTGCCGTTCACCCTGAGCACCGTCTCGATCTGCTCGATCGAAGCGGTGCGCGCGGCGGTGGAAAAGCCGTTCTGGTTCCAGCTCTACGTGATGCGCGATCGCGATTTCGCCGCCTCGCTGATCCAGCGCGCCAAGGCCGCGCAGTGCCCGGCGCTGGTGCTGACCGCGGATCTGCAGATCCAGGGGCAGCGCCACCGCGACATCAAGAACGGGCTGACCGTGCCGCCGAAGCTGACCGTGGGCAATGCGCTGGATCTGCTGCGGCGCCCGCGCTGGGCGCTGGGCATGCTGCGCACGCCGCACCGCAATTTCGGCAACCTGGCCGGCTTCATTCCCGGCGGCGGCAAGGGCCTGACCACGCTGTCGCAATGGATCGGCAGCCAGTTCGATCCCACCCTCAGCTGGAAGGACGTGGCCTGGGTGCGTTCGCTCTGGCCCGGCAAGCTGATCGTGAAGGGCATCCTGGACGCGGACGACGCGCGCGCCGCGGTCGATGCCGGCGCCGACGTCATCGTGGTGTCCAATCATGGCGGGCGCCAGTTGGACTCCGCGCCACCGGCGATCCTCGCGTTGCCGCAGGTGGCGGCGGCGGTCGGCGACCGCTGCGAAATCTGGTTCGACAGCGGCGTGCGCAGCGGCCAGGACGTGCTCAAGGCGCTCGCGCTCGGCGCGCGCGCGACCCTGATCGGCAAGGCCTTCCTCTACGGCCTGGGCGCGATGGGCGAACGCGGCGTGGCCACCGCGCTGGATCTGATCCGGCGGGAACTGGACGTGAGCATGGCGCTCACCGGCACCCGCGACGTGCGCGAGGTCGGTCCGCAGGTGCTGTGGCGGCCCTAGGGTCGGCTTTCGGGCTTCAGCGTTCGCCGCCGGAGAAGATCCGGATCACCGAATCCAGGTGTTTTTCCATCGCCGCGCGGGCGGCGTCCGGATCGCGGTCGCGGATCGCGCCGACGATGGCCTCGTGCTCCAGTTCCGAGCGGCGCGGCATGTCCTCGACCGTATAGAGCGCCTGCACGCGCTGGAACATCGCGCCGTACTGGTGCCCGAGCAGATGCCGGATCAGCAGTGAATAGGCCGGGTTGCCGCTGGCGTCGGCGATGCGGATGTGCAGCAGGCGGTCACCCGGATGGGTGGTGGAGGCGTGCTGGTTGTCGGCGATGTTGCGCTGCAGGGCTTCCTCGATGCCGGCGATCTGCTCGTCGCTGGCGTTCTCGGCGGCCAGCGCGGCGGTTTCCGGCTCCACCAACCGACGCGCGCTCAGCAACGAGAACGGCGGAATCTCGGCTTCGAAGTCGGCCACCACGCCCAGTTCCGGATCCAGCGTCCATGGATTGAGCTGGCGGGCGCGATCCAGCGCGTGTTCGGCGGGCGGCGCTTCCTCCGAATCCGGCCCGACCACGCTGACGCCGTCGCCTACCCGGACCCGCACCAGGCCCAGCACTTCCAGCGCGATCAGGGCTTCACGCAACGAAGTGCGGCTGACTCCGAACTGTTGCGACAGCTCGCGCTCCGGCGGCAGGTAGCTGCCCGGCGGGAATTCACCACGATTGATCATGCCGCGCAGCTGGTCGGCGATCTGCTGGTAGAGGCGGCGGTTCTGGATGCTCTTGACTGGCATGTCCGGGGCTCCGCATCCGGCGGGCTTGCTGGGAACATGCGGCGATTATAGGCCAATCCCCGTACCGTACCGGACGGGCGCGGGGAACGGATGGCAGAACGGGGCGCGCGAGCACCCCGTCCGGAAAGGTCTTGTGGCACGGGCGGAGCGCGACGGCCCCGCCCGGATTCACTGCGCGGTATAGCCGCCGTCGACCAGCAGCGAGGCGCCGTTGACGAAGGAGGCGTCGTCGCTGGCGAGGAACAGCACCACACGCGCGACTTCCTCGGCGCGGCCCAGCCGGCCCATCGGGTGCAGCTTCTCCAGTGCGTGCTTGGCTTCGGCAGGAACATCCTTGAGCAGCGGCGTGTCGATGTAGCCTGGGCACACCGCGTTGACGCGGATGCCGCGCGCGCCGTAGTCGATCGCCAGGGTTTGGGTCAGCAGCTTCACTCCGCCCTTGGCCGCGGCGTAGGCGGTCACGCCACCCTTGCCCACATGGCTGTGGATGGAACCGCAGTTGACGATCACGCCGCCGCCCTGCTTGAGCATCTGCGCGATGACATGCTTGTCGCACAGATAGACGCCGGTGAGGTTGATGCCGATGGTGCGATCCCAGGCCGCCTCGGACAGCTGATCGATCGGGCCGTCGGCGGCGATGCCGGCGTTGGCGAACAATACGTCGACGCGACCGAACGCGGCGACGGTTTCATCGACCATCCGCTGTACCGCGACGGTGTCGGTCACGTCGGTCTTCACGAACAGGGATTGGGCGCCCTGCTTCGACAACGCGTCGGCGACGGCCTGCCCGTGGTCCGAGAAATCCGCGATCACCACGTGCGCACCGTGCCCGGCAAACAGTTTCGCGCTCGCTTCGCCGATACCGCTGGCGCCGCCGGTGACGATGACGACCTTGCCTTTGAAATTCATGTTGTCGCTCCTGGCCGTGGGGGCCGATGTGAACTCAAAACAGGATAGTCCGCGCTTCCTTTACCCATGCCGAGTCCGCTATCGATGAAAGACGAATCACACTGTTCCGTCGCCTGCGAATAAACATCCATCGTCATTCCAGCGCAGGCTGTAATCGACTCCTGCGCGACATATCAACAGCCAGAACGGCTCACCATCACGGCAATGGATCCCGGCCTTCGCCGGGATGACGACAGCAGCAGCGCGGGAAGATCCGCCCTCATCTCTTTCCAGTCATTCCAGTGCAGGCTGGAATCCATTCCTGCGGGGCGTATCAACAACCAGAACCGTTCACCACCACGACAATGGATCCCGGCCTTCGCCGGGATGACGGCAGCAACAGCGGGGGAAGACCCATCCCCATCTCTTTCCCGTCATTCCAGCGCAGGCTGGAATCCATTCCTGCGCGGCGTATCAACAGCCAGAACCGTTCACCATCAAGGCAATGGATCCCGGCTTTCGCCGGGATGACGACGGCCCGAGGTAGCGGGAAGCAATTCCTTCAACGCAGCGGTGCGTCGACACATCGGCAGGACTACGCAAGTGCGGCGCAGTCCGCATGACGGCGGGCCGGAACGCGACGCGAACCGCTCAGTCGTCCTTGCGGCGATCCGTATCGCGCATTTCGTACCACATGCCATTGAGGATGGCGAAACTCGCCGCGAGTCCGGCGCCGAGTATCCAGCTGAAATACCACATGCGTATGCCTCCGGTGTCAGTAGGCGTTCGGGTTCTGATCGTGATCCAGCGTGTCGTCGCCGACCTTGCCGCGCATCACCCGGTATACCCAGGCCGTGTAGGCCAGGATGATCGGCAGGAAGAAGGCGGTGACCAGCAGCATGATGAACAGGGTCATGTGGCTGGACGAGGCGTCCCACACCATCAGGCTGGCGCTGGGATTGAGCGAGGACGGCAGCAGGAACGGGAAGGTAGTGAGGCCGAAGGTCAGCAGGATGCCGGTGATCGCCAGCGCAGAAGACAGGAAGGCCAGGCCGGCCTTGCCGATGCGCAGGCAGAGCGCGCTCGACAGCGCGCCGATCACGCCCAGCGCCGGAAACAGCCAGATCAGCGGCCAGCGCGCATAGTTGCCCATCCACGCGCCCGGTTCGGCCACCACCACCTTGGCCAGCGGATTGGAGGGGCCGGCCGGATCCATCGCGATCTGCAGCAGGTAGCCGCCCACGCCCCTGGCCAGCCAGAACCCGCCGATCACGAACAACACCGCGGTGGCGAGCGCGGCCACGCTTCCGTAGCGGCGCGCGCGCGCGGCGATGTCGCCGTCGGTCTTCATCGCCAGCCGGCCTGCGCCGTGGGCGACCAGCATGCTCACGCTGACCAGCCCGCACAGCAGCGGAAACGGCTTCAGCAGATCGAACAACCCGCCGTCGTAATGCGGCCGCAGGATCTCGTCGAAGGTGAACGGCGCACCGAGCAGCACGTTGCCCATCGCCACGCCGAACACCAGCGCCGGCACCAGTCCGCTGACGAACAAGGCCCAGTCCCACAGCGCGCGCCAGCGCGGATCCGGCACCTTGCTGCGGAACTTGAAGCCGACCGGGCGCAGGATCAGCGCGATCAGGATCAGGAACATCGCTATATAGAAGCCGGAGAAGCTGACCGCGTACAACGGCGGCCACGCGGCGAAGATGGCCGCGCCACCGACGATCAGCCAGACCTGGTTGCCTTCCCACACCGGGCCGATCACGTTCAGCGTGATCCGGCGCTCTCCATCGGTGCGGGCGACCGCCGGCAGCAGCGCGGCCACGCCCAGGTCGAAGCCGTCCATCACCGCGAAGCCGATCAGCAGCAGCCCCAGCAGGGCCCACCAGATCAGGCGCAGGGTCGGATAGTCGAGCGGAATGGTGTCCATGGACGCGCTCCTCTCAGGTGCCGGTGGCCGGTACGGGGGCGGCGGGGGCGATGCCGTGGGATTCCGGCACGATCTGCTCAGGTCCCTTCAGGATCAGCTTGCGCATCAGCCATATCTCGACCACCGCCAGCACCGTGTAGAGGGTGACGAAGCCGGTGAGGGTGATCAGGATCTGGTGCAGCTTCAGCCCGGAGGCGGCGAAGAAGGTCGGCAGCACGCCATCGATCACCCACGGTTGCCGGCCGTACTCGGCGATCAGCCAGCCGGCCTCGATCGCGATCCAAGGCAGCGGCAGGCTGTAGAAGGCCAACCGCAGGAACCAGCGCCGCCTGTCCAGCTGGTGTTTGCTGGCCAACCAGAATGCGAAAGCGAAGAAGGCGATGAAGTAGAAGCCCAGCCCGACCATCAGGCGGAAACTCCAGAACAGCGGCGCCACCCGCGGCACCGTATCGAACGCCGCCTTGACGATTTCCTCCTCGGTCGCGTTGGCGATGTCCTCGCGGTACTTCTTCAGCAGCAGGGCGTGGCCGATGTCGCGCCAGTGGGTCTCGAACATATGGCGGGCATGCGCGTCGCCGCGGTTGGCGCGCAGTTTCTGCAGGTTCTCGTAGGCCACCAGGCCGTTGCGGATGCGCCCCTCGGCGCGCTCGACCAGTTCCAGGATGCCGGGCATTTCCTTGTTGAGCGAACGGGTGCCGATGATGCCCATCACGTAGGGGATGTGCACCGCGTAGTGGTTGGTGCGGGTTTCCTGGTCCGGGATGGCGAAGGCGTTGAATCCCGCCGGCGCCGGCTCGGTTTCCCACATGGCCTCGATCGCGGCCAGCTTCATCTTCTGGTTCTCACCGACCGCGTAGCCGCTCTCGTCGCCCAGCACCACCACCGATAGTGCCGCCGCCAGGCCGAAGCTGGCCGCCACCGCCATCGAGCGCTTGGCGAAGTCGGGGTTGCGCCCGCGCAGCAGGTAGAACGCGCTGATCGACATCACGAACATCGCCCCGGTCACGTAGCCGGCGCTGACCGTGTGAACGAACTTGGCTTGGGCGACCGGGTTGAAGATCACCGCCATGAAGTCGGTGATTTCCATGCGCATGGTTTCGGGGTTGAACACCGCGCCGACCGGGTTCTGCATCCAGCCGTTGGCGACCAGGATCCACAGGGCCGAGAAATTGGTCGCCACCGCGACCAGCCAGGTCACCGCCAGGTGCTGGACCTTGCTGAGCCGGTTCCAGCCGAAGAAGAACAGGCCGATGAAGGTCGCTTCCAGGAAGAAGGCCATCAGGCCCTCGATGGCGAGCGGGGCGCCGAAGATGTCACCGACGTAGTGACTGTAATAAGACCAATTGGTGCCAAACTGGAATTCCATCACAATACCAGTGGCGACCCCCATGGCAAAGTTCACCCCGAACAGGGTGCCCCAGAACAGGGTCATCCGCCGCCACACGTCCCGTCCGGTCATGACATAGACGCTTTCCATGATCGCGACCATGAAGGACAGGCCGAGGGTCAGCGGCACGAACAGGAAGTGGTACATCGCCGTGAGGGCGAATTGCAGGCGGGACAGCTCGACAACGGTCATGTCCGGCATGATGGGGGCTCGGCAGCGGTGTCGAAGGGGATTCTAGACCTCCTGCCGGCGCGGGCGGGGGTGACAATCTGTCGCACCCTGGACCCCATCCGGGGTTGCCAACATGCCGCCCGTGGTTCGCCGACCACCCCCTGTCCGCATTTCCCCCCTCCCGGCTTGATTCAAATCAATGTGAGAGGGGGCCGGAGGGGCCGAAGATCATGGTGTTGAGCCTAGGAGCAGGTGGCATGCAGAGCGTGCAGGGTACTTATAACGACAAGGTGGTGCGCCAGTTCGCGGTGATGACCGTGGTCTGGGGCATCGTGGGGATGGCCGTGGGCGTGTTCATCGCCGCCCAGCTGTACTGGCCGGCGCTGAATTTCGACCTGCCATGGCTCAGCTATGGCCGGCTGCGCCCCCTGCATACCAATGCGGTGATCTTCGCGTTCGGCGGCAGCGCCCTGTTCGCGACCAGCCTGCACGTGGTCCAGCGCACCTGCCACGTCCGGCTGATCTCGGACAGGCTGGCCGCGTTCGTGTTCTGGGGCTGGCAGGTGGTCATCCTGGCGGCCGCGATCACCCTCCCGCTGGGCATGACCCAGGGCAAGGAGTACGCCGAGCTGGAATGGCCGGTCGACCTGCTGATCACGGTGGTCTGGGTGGCCTACGCGGTGCTGTTCTTCGGCACCATCGCCAAGCGCGCGGTCAAGCATATCTACGTGGCCAACTGGTTCTACGGCGCCTACATCATCGCCGTGGCCCTGCTGCACATCGTCAACAACATCGCCATCCCGGTCGGCTTCACCAAGTCCTACCCGGTCTACAGCGGCGCGGTCGACGCGATGGTGCAGTGGTGGTACGGCCACAACGCGGTGGGTTTCTTCCTGACCGCCGGCTTCCTCGGCATGATGTATTACTTCGTGCCCAAGCAGGCCGGGCGCCCGGTCTACTCCTACCGCCTGTCGATCGTCCACTTCTGGGCGCTGATCGCGGTCTACATGTGGGCCGGCCCGCACCACCTGCACTACACCGCGCTGCCGGACTGGGCGCAGTCGCTGGGCATGGTGTTCTCGCTGATCCTGCTGGCGCCGTCCTGGGGCGGCGCGCTGAACGGCATCCTGACCCTGTCGGGCGTGTGGCACAAGCTGCGCACCGACCCGATCCTGAAGTTCCTGATCGTCGCCGTGTCGTTCTACATGATCGCGACCTTCGAGGGACCGATGATGTCGATCAAGACGGTCAACTCGCTGAGCCACTACACCGACTGGACGGTCGGCCACGTGCACGCCGGCGCGCTGGGCTGGGTGGCGATGATCTCGGTCGGCTCGATCTACGCGCTGCTGCCGCGCCTGCTGGGCCGCGACAGCATGTTCTCGACCAAGGCCATCGACCTGCACTTCTGGCTGCACACCCTGGGCGTGGTGTTCTACATCGCCTCAATGTGGATCGCCGGCGTCATGCAGGGCCTGATGTGGCGCGCCACCAACGCCGACGGCACGTTGACCTACAGCTTCGTCGAAGCGCTCAACGCCACCTATCCGTACTACCTGATCCGCCTCGGCGGCGGACTGCTGGTGCTGAGCGGCATGGGCGTGATGGCCTGGAACACCTGGAAGACGTTCGCATCGGCGCGTTCGACCGCCCCGCAACCGATCCTGCCGGTTGACGTTTCCGAAGTGCGCGCCTGAGGAAGAGACCGACATGAGCAACAGCAATTCCCACGAGAAAATCGAGAAGAACATCGGCCTGATGGCCATCCTGATCGCGGTGGTCGTGTCGTTCGGCGGCCTGGCCGAGATCGTGCCGCTGATGTTCCAGGCCGAGGCCATCAAGCCGCTGGAAGGGGTCAAGCCCTACCCGGCCCTGCAACTGGCCGGGCGTGACGTGTACGTCCGCGAAGGCTGCTACAACTGCCACTCGCAGATGGTCCGCACGCTGCGCTTCGAGAGCGAGCGCTACGGCCACTACTCGCTGGCCGGCGAATCGGTCTACGACCGCCCGTTCCAGTGGGGCAGCAAGCGCACCGGACCGGATCTGGCCCGGGTCGGCGGGCGCTACTCCGACGACTGGCACCGCGTGCACCTGATCAACCCGCGCGACGTGGTCCCCGAGTCGAACATGCCCGGCTTCCCCTGGCTGGACAAGAACAAGGTCGACGGCGAAGCCACGGCGCGGCGGATGGGCGCGCTGAAGGCGCTGGGCGATCCCTACACCGATGCCGAGATCAAGGCCGCGCCCGAGGAACTGAAGGGCAAGACCGAGCTGGACGCCGTGGTGGCGTACCTGCAGGCGCTCGGCAAGCACGCGCCGCGGGGAGGCTGACATGGTGTCCGGAATCGTGACCGCGATCCTGCTGGTGCTGTTCATCGGCGGCTGGATCTGGGTATGGAGCCCGCGCCGCAAGGCCGAATTCGATGATGCCGCGGCGTTGCCGCTGAACGAGGAAGACGAGGAGTACAAGGCATGAACAGCGGCTGGTCGTGGTATGTCATCGCCCTGGTGGTGCTGAACATCGCCGGTTGCGCGTGGCTGCTCTGGTGGACGGCGCGCCGTCGCCCGGGTGATCCGGCGCCGGAGGAAACCAGCCATGTCTGGGACGGCGATCTGACCGAGTACAACAAGCCCCTGCCGCGCTGGTGGATCAACATGTTCTACCTGACCATCGCGTTCGGCATCGGCTACATCGCGTGGTACGGCGGCCTCGGCGGCTACTCCGGCGCCGCCGACTGGTCCTCGGCCGGCGAGCATGCCGCCAAGAAGAAGGTGGAGGACGCCAAGCTGGAACAGACCTTCAAGCCCTACGCGGACCAGGCCATCGACAGGCTGGCGCAGGATCCGAAGGCGCTGTCGCTGGGCCGTTCCATCTTCAACAACACCTGCGCCACCTGCCACGGCTCGTCCGCGCAGGGTGCGATCGGCTACCCCAACCTGACCGACGACATCTGGCACTGGGGTGGTTCGCCGGAGAAGGTGCTGGAAACGGTGCTGGACGGCCGCGACGGCGTGATGCCCGAATGGGGCACCGCGCTGACCGGCATGGGCGGCCCGAACGCGGTCGACTACACCATCGCCTACGTGCGCACGCTCGGCCATCCGGACCAGCTGATCAACAACTTCCCCGCCTCGCAGGGCAAGAAGCTGTACGAAGGCGTGTGCGTCGCCTGCCACGGCGTCGACGGCAAGGGCAACCAGGATCTCGGCGCGCCCGACCTGACCGACGACTACTGGTTGTACGGCGACAGCAGCGAAAGCCTGCGCCAGACCATCAGCAAGGGCCGCCATGGCATCATGCCGGCGCACCGTGAGCTTCTCGGCGAGACCCGCGCGCGCCTGGTGGCCGCCTATGTCTGGTCGCTGTCGCACAAGGGCAACAAGGAAACCGCCGCCGCCACGCCATAGAAGGAACCGTCGTCGCCATGACCGATTTCAGCGAACCCCGACTGGACCACCCGCCCCGCCCGCTGGCACAGCGGATCGGGGCCATCCTCTGGCCCAGTTTCTTCGCGGCGGGCGTGGCGACGATGGTGTTTTTCGCCTTCGTGGATCCGCTGCAGCTGCGCGACGCGACCTTTCCCGACTGGCCCCTGACCCGTGAGCTCGGCTACACGCTGGGCTTTTTCATGTTCTGGCTGGCGACGGCGTCGTCCAGCCTGTTCACCTGGATACTCCTGCGGCCTTCCAGCCGCTTCAACCGCGCGCTGCCGCCGGAATGAAAGCCTGGAGCGGGGCTGCGACAAACCGTCGCTCCCGCTCCTGTCGTGCGCGCCGGAGACTGGATCCGTCCGGTTCTCCCTCAACGCCACGCCGGTAACCCCCGGCGAAGCCATGCCATGAACGTTCCGACTCCGCTCTACCGAAAATCCCAGCCCGCCCCGCGCAACGGAGTGTCGCCATGAGCCGGCAGATCCCCATCGACGTGGTGGACGACCAGGGCAATTCGCTGTACGTCAGCGAGCGCAAGATCTATCCGCGCGACGTCTCCGGCCGCCTCAACCGCCTGCGCGTGGCCGCGGTGTTCTGGCTGCTGGGCATGTTCTACGTGTTCCCGTGGCTGCGCTGGGATGGCCGCCAGGCGGTGCTGTTCGATCTGCCGGCGCGCAAGTTCTACGTGTTCGGCCTGTCGTTCTGGCCGCAGGACTTCCTGTTCCTGGCGCTGCTGCTGATCATCGCGGCGATGGCGCTGTTCTTCTTCACCACCCTGGCCGGGCGCCTATTCTGCGGCTACGCCTGCCCGCAGACGGTCTGGACGGAAGTGTTCCTGTGGATGGAGCGCTGGACCGAGGGC
>NZ_JANJUE010000018.1 GCF_024710765.1 Pseudoxanthomonas sp. | reverse complement strand
CGCGACTTCAAGGATCACCACGGCATCGATCTGAGCGGCATCGCGCGCGCGGTCTGGGTGACCCTGCGTTCCGGTGGCGAGACCCGCCAGGGCGCCAGCACGTTGACCCAGCAATTGGCCCGCAGCGGCCTGCTGGGCATCGGCAAGGAAGTCACGCCCTCGCGCAAGTTCAATGAAATCCTGTTCGCGCTGATCCTGGAGGCGCGCTACGACAAGAGCACGATCCTGGAGGCCTATTTCAACCAGGTATATCTCGGCCAGCGTGGCAGCCAGGCCATCCACGGCGTTGCCGCGGGCGCCGAGTTCTGGTTCGGCCGGGATCTGAATTCGCTGACCACCGAACAGGTCGCGCTGCTGATCGGCATGGTGAAGGGACCTTCCTATTACGATCCGCGCCGCAACCCGGAGCGGGCGAAGGGGCGTCGCGATTTCGTGCTGGGCAAGCTGCTGGAAACGCAGCTCATCGACGAGAAGGAATACAAGCGCGCGCTGGCCGCGCCGCTGGGCGTCACCCAGACTCCCGGCATGGCGGCGGCCAACCGTTTCCCCGCCTATGTGGACCTGGTCCGCCGGCAACTGGCGCGCGACTATCCGGAAAGCGCGCTGCAGGGCGCCGGCCTGAGCGTGTTGACCGGCATGTCGCCCTCCGCGCAGGCTTACGCCGAAGGCGCGGTCACCCGCACGATCAAGGCGCTGGAGAACAAACGCCGGCCGCCGCTGCAGGCCGGCGTGGTGGTGACCGACGTGCATGACGGCGACGTGTTGGCGGTGGTGGGAAGCCGCGATGTGTCGCAGCCGGGTTTCAATCGCGCGGTGGAAGCGCAGCGCCCGGTCGGTTCGCTGCTCAAGCCGTTCGTATACCTGCTCGCGCTTGCACAACCGGATACCTATTCGCTGGCCAGTTGGGTCGATGATTCGCCGGTCACCGTGCAACTGGGGCGCAACCGGCGCTGGACGCCGGGCAACGCGGACAACCGTAGCCACGGCACCGTGCGCCTGATCGACGCGCTCGCGCGCTCGTACAACCAGGCCACCGTGCGCATCGGCATGAAGGTGGATCCGGAACGGCTGGCCGAACTGCTGCGCGTGCTGGCCGGCGTCAAGGCCGACGCCAATCCGGCGCTCATCCTCGGTTCGACCGATCAGAGCCCCTATGCGATCGCGCAGCTGTACCAGTTCCTCGCCTCGGGTGGCGAAATCCAGCCGTTGCACGCGGTGCGCGGCGTGCTGGATCCCAACGGCAAGCTGCTCAAGCGCTACGACAAGACACCCGCGCCCGCGCAGGAAGGTGATTCCATCGCCGCCAACCTGATCAGCGTGGCGCTGCAGGAAGTGGTGAGCAACGGTACCGGCCGGCGACTGCTCGGCGACGGCCTGGGTCGCTTGCAGTCGGCCGGCAAGACCGGCACCAGCAACGATGGCCGTGACAGCTGGTACGCCGGCTATACCGGCGATCACCTCGCGGTGGTCTGGATGGGCAACGACAAGAACGAACAGACCGGCCTGCAGGGCGCCACCGGCGGCATGCGGGTGTGGTCGAACCTGTTCGCGCGCCTGCCCAGCGCGCCGCTCAACGTGTCCGGCAAGGGCCTGGACTGGCAATGGGTGGTGGGTTCCAACACCACCGATCCCGGCTGCCCCGGCGCGCGCCAGTTGCCGTTCGTGGCCGGCTTCGCGCCCGCCTACAGCGCCTGCGTGATCGAAACCCCGATGCCGGAAGAAGAAAGCGGCGGCTGGCGCAGCTGGTTCGGCCTGGATCGGAAACCCGACGAGGCGCCTGCCGCCGAAGACACTCCCCCACCCGCATCACCGCCATGAAGATGAAGTTGTTGTTCCCCCGCACCACCGTCCTGGTCATCGCCATGTTTTCATTGGCCGCCTGCGTCACCGCGCCACCGGAACCCGAAGCACCCGCGGTCGCCGTGCGCACGCCGGCGCAGATGCTGGCGGCAGTGCACAAGGCCGCGCAGGGCGGCGATGATCGCGAGCTCAACGTCCAGCCGCTGCGCGATCCGGAGGTCGAGGATCTGCGCGCGACCGCGGACAAGGCCATGACGGCGGGCAATCCCGCCGCCGCCGCCGCCGCGCTGGACCTGGCGCTGGGCATCGTCGCCGACGATCCGGCGGTGCTGCAGGAACGCGCCGAAGTCGCGCTCGCACAGGGCGAGCCCGACCAGGCCGAGCAGTTCGCCGCGCGCGCGACCGGGCTGGGTTCCGCGGTCGGTCCGTTGTGCCGGCGGCATTGGGAGACCGTGCGCCAGGTGCGCGAGCGTCGCCGCGAACTGGCGTCGGCGCCGCTGAAGCGGCCCAACCAGGCACAACTGGACGAACAGGCGGCGAAGCTGGCCGCGCTGGATCGCGCCATTGCCGAAGCCGGCCAGCGGTTCGACGCCTGCACGGTACCCGGCATCAATAGAATGTAGGCATGTCACAGCTTGCCCAAGCCAGTTGCGAAGCCCTCAGCGAGGGCGGCGCCCTGGCCAGCCGTCTCGATGCTTTCGTTCCCCGCGAGGCGCAGCAGCGCCTGACGCGTGCGATCGCCGATGCCTTCGATCAGCGCGACGTGCTGATCGCCGAGGCCGGCACCGGTACCGGCAAGACCTTCGCCTATCTGGTGCCGGCGTTGCTGTCCGGCCTGAAGACGATCGTCTCCACCGGTACCCGCGCGCTGCAGGACCAGCTCTATCACCGGGATCTGCCGCGCGTGCGCGACGCGCTCGGTGTCGGCCTGAAGTCCGCGTTGCTGAAGGGACGCGCCAACTACCTGTGCCGCTACCGGCTGGAGCAGGCCAAGGGCGAGCCGCGCTTCACCTCGCGCGAGCAGGTCGACCAGTTCCAGCGCGTCGTGGCGTGGGCCGGACGCACCCAGTTCGGCGACATGGCCGAAATGGCGACCCTGCCCGATGACTCGCCCCTGCTGCCGATGGTCACCTCCACGGTGGACAACTGCCTGGGATCGGACTGCCCGTTCTGGGAGGACTGCTTCGTCGTGCAGGCGCGCCAGCGCGCGCAGGCGGCCGACCTGGTGGTGGTCAACCACCACCTGTTGCTGGCCGACCTGGCACTGAAGCAGGAGGGTTTCGGCGAGATCCTCCCGGGCGCGCAGGCTTTCGTGATCGACGAGGCGCACCAGTTGCCCGAACTCGCGGCGAACTTCTTCGGTGAAGGCTTCGGCATGCGACCGCTGCAGGAGCTCGCGCGCGACTGCCTGGGCGAATGCAAGGACGTGCCCGGCGCGCTCGCGGCGATGCAGGCGCCGGTCCAGCGGCTGGAACAGGCCCTGCGCGACCTGCGGCTGGCGATGGAAGGCCTGCCGGTGCGCGGCACCCGCGAGCGCGCGCTGGGCAAGGTCGAGGTAGGCGAGGGATTCGACAACGTGGTCGAAGCGCTGGCGGATCTGTTCCAGTGCGTGGTCGGCATGGCCGAGGCCTCGATCGGCCTGGATGCCTGCGCCGCGCGCGCGCGCGAACTGTCCACGCGGCTGTCACGCTGGCTGGGTGAAGGCGAGGGCGAGGCGATCCCCGGCTTCGAGGACGATGACGACGGAGCACACGACGACGCCGGCGATGTGTTCTGGTACGAGCTCACCCAGCGCGGCTTCCGTTGCCAGCGCACGCCGCTGGACGTATCGGCGCCCCTGCGCCAGCACCGCGAGCAGTCGCGCGCCGCCTGGGTGTTCACTTCGGCGACGCTGGCGGTGGGCGGGCGCTTTGAACACTATGCCGAGCGCCTGGGCCTGGAGGATCCCCCCACGCTGCTGCAGCCCAGTCCGTTCGACTGGCCGCGACAGGCGTTGTGCTATCTGCCCGGCAACCTGCCGGACCCAGGCTCGCGCGATTTCGGCCGAGCCGTCATCGATGCGGTGAAGCCGGTGCTGCAGGCGTCGCAGGGACGCGCGTTCCTGCTGTTCGCCTCGCATCGTGCGCTGCGCGAGGCCGCGGAGCTGCTGCGCGGCGGACCGTGGCCGCTGTTCGTGCAGGGCGAAGCACCGCGCGCGCTGCTGCTGCAGAAATTCCGCGAATCGGGCAACGGCGTGTTGCTGGGAGCGGCCAGTTTCCGAGAAGGCGTGGACGTGGCCGGCGATGCCCTGTCGGTGGTGGTGGTGGACAAGCTTCCATTCGCCGCCCCGGACGACCCGGTGTTCGAAGCCCGGCTGGACGCGATCCGCCGGCATGGCGGCAACCCGTTCCGCGACGAGCAGCTGCCGCAGGCGGTGATCGCGCTCAAGCAGGGTGTGGGCCGGTTGATCCGCAGCGAGACCGATCGCGGCGTGCTGGTGCTGTGCGACCCGCGCCTGCTGGGCAAGTCCTACGGCCGGGTGTTCCTGGATTCGCTGCCGCCGTTCGCGCGGACCCGACGGGTGGAAGACGTACAGGCGTTCTTTGCGCCAGAATCGGTCGGCCAGAGGGAGATGGACCTGTCATGAAGCTGCTTGCGTTCGAGACCGCCACCGAAGCCTGTTCGGTCGCGCTGTACCTGGATGGCGAGGTGCGCGAGCGCTTCGAGATCGCGCCACGCCGCCACGCGGAACTGGCGCTGCCGTGGGCGGAGGCGCTGCTGGCCGATGCCGGTGTGGCGCGCTCGGATCTGGACGCCATCGCCATCAGCCGCGGCCCCGGCGCATTCACCGGCGTGCGCCTGGCGATCGCGCTGGCGCAGGGCATCGCGATGGCGCTGGACAGGCCGATCGTGCCGATCTCCACCCTCAAGGTGGTGGCGGCGTCGCTGGTGTTGCCCTACGCAACCGAGCCGCCCGGTTCGAAACAGCGGATCCTGGCGGCGATTGATGCGCGCATGGGTGAAGTCTATGCGGGCGCGTTCATGCGTGACGGCGCGGATCTGATCGCGTTGTCGGAAGAAACCGTCTGCGTGCCCGATGCGGTCACGCTGCCGGACGAGGACGGTCGCTGGCATGGCGCCGGTACCGGTTTCGCCGCACTCGATGGTGCGCTGCAGGCACGCCTGCAACCGCACCTGGCCAGCGTGGACGCGCAGGTCCTGCCGCATGCCTCGGATCTCGCGCAGCTGGCATCGCTGGCCTACGCGCGCGGGGAAACCGTCGTGCCGGAGCGCGTGGAGCCCGCCTACCTGCGCGACAATGTCGCGTTGACGCTGGCCGAGCAGGAAGCCCTGCGGGCATCCAGGTAGAAACAACGGTCTGCACTTGGCGCGCCCGCACGAGAATGCGGGCATGCGGGTGGAATCACGCCTGCCGCTTGCGCGCGTGCACCTCGACGACATCCAGCAGCAGCGGACGCTGCCGCTTCGGCACTTCGCGGAACAACTGCAGCAGCCAGCGCTCGTCGCCGTCGCGGACGACGTCGCCCGCCAGCCGGTCATCGCCGGAGGCACTTTCCGCAGCGGTCATCGCCCCCTGGCCGGTAGCCAGCCATTCGAAATTGACGCCGGTCAGGCGCGCCAGTTCCAGCATGTGGGCCACCGTCGGCGCGATGTCGCCGTGCGATTCCCAGTTCGCCACCGCGCCACGGGTGACCCCGATGCGTCCGGACATTTCCTGCTGGGAAAAACCGGCGTGATGACGTGCCTGGCGAATGCGCGAAGTGAGTTTCATATCGTTTGCTCAAGAGTGGAGGAACGATAGCGAGGCTAGTCCTTGTTTGCGCAATGATGCAATTAACATTGACGTTCAAGCTGAAACAACTGTTTGCCATTCATCCATTCTGATTGCCTGTTGATGGCGATATGAAGTCGATTTTTCTTGGAGGAAAATGCCAAGAACAATTATTTATAAGATTTCAGTGATGGCGGATTTGGAGTTTCAAGAGCGACGCTTGTCGACTGTTGATTCGTGGGTCAAATTTCAATGTTAGTTGACGTTTCGATGAACGACATGGAAAAGAGGGCCCTGGTTGGCGCGAATGATGGTTCGCGGTCTTGGCCAGAGCCCGGGCGCAGGTTTGCGCCATTCGAAAGGAACATGGAAATGCGTGAATTGACAACGAAAGAAGTCGAAGAAGTCGGGGGTGGTTTCTTCCCCGCCTTGATCGCGATTGGCATTGCGCTGGCGACCGACGGGTGCGCTACCACCGGCGGGCTGCGAAAGGGGGAGAAGCCCTCGGATACCGAGGTTGTTCCGGAGTAAGCAGCTCTGTCCGCGTTCCATCCCCGCTATGCCGTTCGCATGGCGGGGATGATCTTGCATGGGGGCGGAAATGAATTTTTATCGAATGTTTTACGTCGCCGCGGGGTTTACCGCCATCTTGATCGGGGCATGCATATTCGATGGGCCCCAAAATGCAAAGATGGTCCTGATGGCGTGCGGCTTCCTGGGGCTTGTGGCCGGCGCGCTCCTGACCCTCGGGTTCTGTCGAAAGTGGAAAGATGGCCGTGTCAGCCCGTTGCTGGTCGCAGGAATCGCATTCATCGTTGGGGGAGCGGTCTTCGACGTTTGCGCGACCCTAGTTCATTCCCCGGATCTGGAGCATGAAGCCAACCCGTTGGCGCGCACGCTTCTGGATGCGGGAATCAGCGTGGATGTGGTTCTGCTGCTTGGGGGGAGCGCCCAGGTCTTTCTCGTGTTCACATCAGTCATGATCTGGATGAATCTGATAATCAGGCTGAGGTGGTATGAAGACAGGGTGCGCGAGCCTGGGCCTTCGGGATTGCTGGGGCGGTTGTTCGGCGTCCCCGAGCGCGGGTTCCGCTTCCTGATGGGAAGGCGGAATGATCCGGAAATCGCGATATGCGGTTTGGGCTTCTTGATGGTTCCGATTTTTGCCTATCGTTGGTATCTGGGGCTTGAGTGGTTTGAAGTCGTCCCGGTGTCGCGAATCTTCGTTCCTGTTGCGATGCTTGTCGCGACCCTGGCATTCCAGTGGTTCTGGGCGCTTCGGCTTTCGAAAAAGCCAGCCTGAGGGCGCGCCCGTAACCAGGCCTATCGTGGATTTACCGCGAATCATCCCTGGTGAATCAGATTCGCGGCGGTGATTTCAGGTACCGCCAGCGTCCGACGTGGTGTATGCGGCATGTGGATCACTCATCCCGCACTTCACCACCCGGCAGGAAATTCCAGGTGCGGGTGACGTGCAGGATGTCGATGTGCTCGTCGGTTTCCGGGAGCGGCGGAAACGGTTCGGCCATGCGCACGATGCGCAGGGCGGTGGAGTCGAGCAGGGGGATGCCGCTGGACTGGATGATGCGGGTCTGTTCGACCGAACCATCGCGGCGCACGGCGACGCTGATGACCAGTTGCCCGGCCAGGCGCTTGCGGCGCGCTTCGTCCGGATAGTTCAGGTTGCCCACGCGCTCGGCGCGATCGACCCAGGCGCGCAGGTAGTTGGCGTAGGCGTATTCGCGGGTGCTGGCGGAAACGAACTTGCGTTTGGGTCGCTTGGCGTACAACTCGGAACGCAGGTGGATCTCGGCGGCCAGCCGCGCCATCTCGGCATCGTGTTCAATCTTGCGGTCGCCCCGGGGCAGATCGGGACGTTCGATGGAGGGCGTGGATTCGGCGGGCGGCACCCGCTGTTGGCTGTCACGGGTGGCGATGACGCGCGCTTCCGGCGGCGGCGCGGCGGTAGGCGACTGCGCGCGCAGCGGCTGCGGCGCGAGGCCGGTTTCCTGCTGGGGAACCCAGCCGGCCTGGCTGTCGCGTGGCCGGCGCGCCTTGTCGTGATCACCGCCCCCCTGCTGGTTGGCGGCGGCCAGGAAGTCGGCTTCCTTCGGGGTCAGCGGGGTCTGGGTCTGGCTGAGCACCACGTCCAGGGTCGGCACCACCGGCGCGGCCTCGTCCAGGGTGAAGCCCACGCCCAGCACCAGCATCCCGTGCAGGATCAGCGACAGCGCCAGAGTGGCGCCGAGGCGCTCGTTCTCGCCGACGCGGGGCGGGGCAACGGCGACCGCGTTCATTTCAGCCCGCCAGCTTGCGCTCGATGACGTCGAACAGCTGGCCGGCGATGTTCAGACCGAACTGGGCATCCAGCTCGCGCACGCAGGTCGGACTGGTGACGTTGACTTCGGTCAGGTAGTCGCCGATCACGTCCAGGCCGACGAACAGCATGCCGCGGCGCTTCATCTCCGGCCCGACCTGGCTGGCGATCCAGCGGTCGCGGTCGCTGAGCGGGCGGCCCTCGCCGCGGCCGCCGACGGCCAGGTTGCCGCGGAACTCGTCGCCCTGCGGAATCCGGGCCAGCGCGTAGTCCACCGGTTCACCGTCGACCAGCAGGACCCGCTTGTCGCCGTCCTTGATGCCGGGGATGAAGCGCTGGGCCAGGGCCAGGTGGCCGGGACCGACCAGGGTTTCCAGGATGACGTTGGTATTGGGATCGCCGGCGCGAACCCGGAAAATCGAGCGTCCGCCCATGCCGTCGAGCGGCTTGAGCACGGCTTCGCCATGCTCGTGGACGAAGGCCTTGAGCGCGACCGCGTCGCGGCTGACCAGGGTCGGCGGGCAGCATTGCGGGAACAGCAGGGCGGCCAGCTTCTCGTTGAAGTCGCGCAGGCCCTGCGGGTCATTGACCAGCAGGGCGCCGGCGGCCTGGGCCACCGAGAGGATGTGGGTGTCGTACAGGTATTCCGAATCCACCGGCGGATCCTTGCGCATCAGCACGACCTGGCCGGGGCCGAAGCGCTGGTCGACCGGTTCGCCCAGGGTGAACCAGCCGGCCTTGTCATCCTTAACCGCCAGCGGCGCGGTACGCGCCCAGGCCTCGCCGCCGCGCAGTGACAGACCGCCCGGCACCACGTAGTGGAGCCGATGGCCGCGGCGCTGGGCCTCCAGCAGCATGGCAAAGGTGGTGTCCTTGGCGATCTTGATGGACCCGATGGGGTCCATGACGACGATGACATCGAACGGCATGGCGGGGGAGCGGCGAACCGGTGCGGGAGGTGCCGCGATGGTAGCAGGCCCGCCCGCCGGGGCCGCCGGGAACGGCGACGGTCCAAATGAGACGGGGTTCGCATCGCCGTGTTCAGCCAGGGCCTTTCCGGGGCCTCAACTTGACAGTCCGCGCCCGGGCTGGAATATAGGGGACATCGCAGCGACGCCGGTTGGTCAATGAAGCGTCGCGCGCACGGGGATTCAAGTAATGACGCAGAACGCTGACCGGGCCGGGGAACTCAATGGCCTCCGGGTCATGGTTATCGATGACTCGAAAACCATCCGCCGCACCGCGGAGACCCTATTAAAACGTGAAGGTTGCGAGGTTGTGACCGCGACGGACGGCTTCGAGGCGCTTGCCAAGATTGCCGACCAGCAGCCGCAGATCATCTTCGTCGACATCATGATGCCGCGGCTGGACGGCTATCAGACCTGTGCGCTGATCAAGAACAACCAGGTGTTCAAGAGCACGCCGGTGATCATGCTGTCCTCCAAGGACGGCCTGTTCGACAAGGCGCGGGGCCGGATCGTCGGATCCGAGCAGTATCTGACCAAGCCGTTCACGCGCGAGGAACTCCTCGGCGCGATCCGCGCGCACGTCAGTACCTGAACTTCGTGACGCCGACCGCCACACTGCGCACTGGGAGCGGCCCATGAGTCGTACACCGTTCGACATTCTTGCCGAGTATGAGCGCCGCAGCCTGGCGCACGCGGTCGTATTGCCCGCCGTCGAGCAGTCGCCGGATCAGTGGCGCGGCGTCGGTTACCGGGTCGGCCAGCGCCGCCTGGTCTCCAATTTCGCGGAAGTGGTGGAAATCGTGCCGCTGCCGCCGATGACGCAGGTGCCCGGGGCGCAGCCCTGGCTGCTGGGCATCGGCAACCTGCGCGGCAACCTGTTCCCGGTGGTCGACCTCAAGCAGTTCCTGGAGGGCGAGCGCACGGTGTTGCACGAGGGACAGCGGGTGCTGGTGATGCGCCAGCCCGGCGGGGACGTCGCCCTGACCATCGACGAGTTGTACGGGCAGCGCAGTTTCAACGAAGCCCAGCGGACCGAGCCGGGGAGCCTGGCCGAAGGGCGTTACGCATATTTCGTCGACCGTGCCTATCACGGCGACGAGCACGATTGGGGGGTGTTCGCGCTGTCGTTGCTGGCGCGGACGCCGGAGTTCCGACAAGCCGCGCTCTGACGCGGACGACAACTAGAAACAGCCAGGGGTTTGGAAGATGAGCACTGCGGCGGATTCCCCCAACACCAGCAAGCTGGGCGGCCTGGGCAGCACGTCCTGGCTGGTCCTGCTGGTGATTGCGGTATTGCTGTTCGGCGCCAATACGGGCGTCGCCACCTGGCAGGGCAGTCGCCTGTCCGGCGCCAGCACCGGCGCATCGGACATGCGCGTGCTGTCGCAGCAGCTGGCCAACTACGGTCGCGAGGCCGTGGCCGGCAACGCGGAGGCGTTCAAGTCGTTCCGTTCGACCAAGGAACGCATCGACAGCACGGTCAGTGAGCTGGAAGGCCGGTTCGGCAAGGAAGGCGCCATCGTCGGACCGTTGACCCAGTTGAAGACGACCTGGGCGCCGCTGGACAAGAGCGCCGACCAGATCATCGCCAGTGAAGCCGCCGTGCTCGCGCTGTCGGGCAACGCCGACCGCTTCGCCGGCCAGATTCCGCAGTTGCAGGCGCAGTTGAACGAAGTGGTGCGCGCGATGTCCGCCAGTGGCGCGCCGTCCTCGCAGATCTACAGCGCCCTGCAGCAGGTCGTGCTGGCCGGCACCATGGCCCGCCGCGTCACCGAAATCCGCGCCGGTGGCGCGGGCGCGGCAATGGCCGGCGACGCGCTCGGCCGCGACGCGGTGCTGTTCGGCCAGGTGCTCGACGGCCTGCGCAACGGCAATCCCGACCTGGGCATCGCCGCGGTCCGCGGCCCCGGCGCGCTGGCCGCGCTGGACCAGTCGCAGGCGCTGTGGAACAACATGAAGAAGGACCTGGACGCCATTCTCGGCAGTTCCAAGAACCTGTTCGGCGCGCAGTCCTCGGCCGCCGCGCTGACCAATGGCGCCGGCAAGATGCTGCAGGACAGTACCCGCCTGTTCGAGGCGTTCACCGCGTTCGGCTCGGTGCGCGACACCCGCCTGTTCCCGAACTTCTGGATCTCGGTCGGCGCCGGCGCGCTGCTGCTGGTCTCGATCGCCGGCTTCCTGTTCAGCCTGTACCGCAACCGCCAGCGCGAGCAGGAAACGCGCTACCAGACCCAGGTGGAATTCAACAGCCGCAACCAGCAGGCGATCATGCGGCTGCTGGACGAAATCAGTTCGCTGGGTGAAGGCGATCTGACGGTGAAGGCTTCGGTGACCGAAGACATGACCGGCGCGATCGCGGACGCCATCAACTACGCCGTGGACGAGCTGCGCAACCTGGTGACCACCATCAACGACACCTCGGTGCAGGTGGCGGCCTCGACCCAGGAAACCCAGGCCACCGCGTTGCAGCTGGCCGAGGCGGCCGGCCACCAGGCCGACCAGATCACCACCGCGTCCGAGCGCATCAACGAAATCGCGGTCAGCATCGATCAGGTGTCGCGCAACTCCACCGAATCGGCGGACGTGGCGCAGCGCTCGGTGCAGATCGCGACCGAAGGTGCCGGCGTGGTGCGCGAGACCATCCGCGGCATGGACCAGATCCGCGACCAGATCCAGGAAACCTCCAAGCGCATCAAGCGGCTGGGCGAGTCCTCGCAGGAAATCGGCTCGGTGGTGGAACTGATCAACGACATTTCCGAACAGACCAACATCCTGGCCTTGAACGCGGCGGTGCAGGCCGCCTCGGCGGGCGAAGCCGGCCGTGGTTTCGCGGTGGTGGCCGACGAAGTGCAGCGCCTGGCAGAACGCACCTCCAACGCGACCCGCCGCATCGAGTCGCTGGTGCAGGCGATTCAGGCCGACACCAACGAGGCGGTCAGTTCGATGGAGCAGACCACCGCCGAAGTGGTCTCCGGTGCTCGCCTGGCCGAGGACGCCGGCACGGCGCTGGGCGAAATCGAACGCGTGTCCAGCGATCTGAACGACCTCATCAAGAACATCTCCGGCGCGGCCCAGCAGCAGTCCGCCGCCGCGACGGACATCACCGAAACGATGGGCGTGATCCGGCAGATCACCTCGCAGACCTCGCTGGGCGCCAAGCAGACCGCCGATTCGATCGGCCACCTGGCGCAACTGGCGGCGGACCTGCGCCGCTCGGTCGCCGACTTCAAACTGCCGGGCTGAGGACGGAACGCACGGATGAAAGCCCGAATTTCCACCGCATGGCACCTGTTCCCGACGGGTTGCCGCTCGCTTGCTGACGGAGCGTGCCGATGAGCGCGTTGCGCGAGGCCATGAGCCATGCCGTCCTGGGATGGGTCAAGCCCGAACTGGACGAAACCCTGCGCCTGGCGCGCGGCGAGATCGAGGCGTTCGTCGAGACGCCGGCCGATACCGGCCGCATGCGTTTCTGCGCCGGTTACCTGCACCAGGTGCAGGGCACCCTGCGGATGGTGGAGCTGTATGCCCCGGCGATGGTGGCCGAGGAACTGGAACAACTGGCGCAGGCGTTGCAGGAAGGCAGCGTCGCCGACCGCGACGAGGCGTGCGCCACCCTGATGCGCGGCGCGGTGCTGCTGCCGGACTATCTGGAGCGCTTGCAGGACGGCCATCGCGACATCCCGATTGTGCTGCTGCCGCTGCTCAACGAGATCCGCAATGCACGCGGCGCCTCGGGCCTGAACGAAAGCATGCTGTTCCCGCCGGGAACACAGGCGGCCGCGGCGCCGCAACCCAGCGCCGAGGAGATCGATCACGCGCGCAGCAGCATCAGCGGCCGCAACCGCGAACTGCTCGACACGGTCGGCAATGCGGTCAAGGAGGAACTGCTGCGGGTCAAGGACGCGCTGGATCTGCACCTGCGCACGCGCGGCGACGCCGCTTCGCTGCAACAGCAGGTGTCGGAGCTGGGCAACGTCGCCGACACCCTCGGCATGATGGGCCTGGGCGTGGCGCGCGACGTGGTGCAGCAGCAGCGCGACGCACTGCGCGACGTGGCCGAGGGTCGCCGCGAAGCGGACGAGGGCACCCTGCTGGACATCGCCGGCGCGCTGCTCTACGTGGATGCGTCGCTGGACGACCAGGTCGCGCGCCTGGGCGGGCCGACGGACGAAGGCCAGCAGGATCCCAGCGCGGTCGAATCGCAGCGCACGGTCGAGGTGCTGGCCCAGGAAGCGATCATCAACTTCGCCTCCGCACGCGAGAAGTTCGTTGCCTTCATCGAAACCAATTGGGATCACGCCGAGCTGGCCGAAGTGCCGCGCCTGCTGGACGAGGTCGCGGGCGCGATGCGCATGCTGGAGCTGGATCAGGCGGGCGACTACCTGCTGGGTGTGCGCCGCTATGTCAGCAACGAACTGATCGGCAAGCGCCGTGTGCCGGGCGGACAGCAGCTGGACACGCTGGCCGACGCGCTGGCGAGCCTGGAGTATTACCTGGAGGCGCTGCGCGAGCGGCGCCCCAACCGTGACGACATCCTGGAAATCACCCGCAGCAGCCTGGAAAACCTGCGCTACTGGCCCCTGCCGGACGAAGCGCCGGTCGCCGCATCCGTCAAAATGCCGATGGATGCATCCCCGACGGTCGCATCGGTCGACGAGGTCGCGGCGCCCATGGTTGCCGCTGCGGCTGGAGACGCCACGGCCGAGGCCCATCCCTTCGATCCGGTGGGTTTCGAATTCACCGAGGAAGCGCCGCTGCCGGCAAGCAGCGTGCCGGTCAACTGGGAACCGGTCGAACGCGAAGCCGAATCCGCTGCCGATGGCGAAGACGCCGAGCTGGCCGCAGTGATGGCCGACATCGACGCCGCGGCGAGCGCGCTGGCTCCGACGGCCGACGCGCACGCATCGCATCCGGTCGCCCACATGCCGTCCGCACCGTCCGCACCCTTGCCGGCTGCGGCGGTGACGCCGATGGCGGGTGGCTTCGAAGGCGATGCGGGCGATATCGACGACGAGATCCGGGAAGTGTTCCTGGAGGAATTCGACGAGGAAATCGTCAACCTGCGCCAGCTGCTGCCGGCCTGGCGGATGGTGCCGGAAGATCTGGAGCGCCTGCGCCCGATCCGCCGGGTGTTCCATACCCTGAAGGGCAGCGGCCGGCTGGTCGGCGCCAAGGTGCTGGGCGAATTCAGCTGGAAAGTCGAAAACATGCTGAACCGCGTGCTCGATCGCACGCGCGCGCCAAGCATGGCGGTGGCCGTGCTGCTGGAGCAGGCCTGCGAAACGCTGCCGCAGTTGAACGCGGCGCTCCGCGGGCAAGCGCCGGTCACCGCGGATCTGGAAGGCATCAAGGCCGTGGCCGATCAGGTCGCGGCCGGCGAGGAAGTGTTCTATTCGAAGGATGGCCGCAGGGCAGCTTCCGAAGAGGCGGCGCAGGACGACGGTTTCGACGAGTCCGCCGGATCGCTGGATCCGATGGGCGACGCGGCCACGCCGCAACCGGAACCGGAAATCCTGGACGGCACGCCCGCATCGGTGGATTCGGTCCTGCGCGAGATCCTGGAGGCCGAGGTCGGCACCCATCTGGAAACCGTGAATGGCTGGCTGTCCGCGGCCCGGATCGCGCCGCGGCCGGCGACCGATCCGCTGCTGCGCGCGATGCACACGATGAACGGTGCGTTCGCGATGGCGGACGTGCCCGAGATCATCGAGGTCACCGCGCCGGCCGAGCAGTACATCAAGCGCCTGCTGGCCGCTGGCGACACCCCGGTGCCGGAGGGCGTGCAGGCACTGGCCGACGCCGCTGCCGCGATCACGCGCAGCATCACGGCGCTCAAGGCGCCATCGCCGCGTATCCCGGTGTTCGCGGAACTGTCGGCGCGGTTGGCCACGCTCCGCGACAGCCTTCCGGAGGTGCGTGCAGGTGCGCAGACGGTGAACGACAGCGCGCAGGGCACGTATGTCGAGACCTTGTCCGCGATCGCGCCTCCCGCGCCGCTGGAGGACGTGCAACTCGCGCCGCATGATCTGTCCCGGTTCATCGAGCCGGCCCAGGCCGAAGCGCTCGGCGCCACCGGCTGGACCGACTCTTCGCAGGTGGTGCCGGACACGGTGCCAGCCGAAGAAGCATCCGCAGAAGCGTCCGCGCCGGACGTCGTGCTGGAGACGCCCACGGTGGCGGAACCGGTGGCCGCGGTCGCCGTGGATGGAACAACCGGCTCCAAAGGCGCGGACGGCGTGCCGGCCACTGCGGGAAGCATCGATTTCTACGATGCCCATGACGTGCGCACGTCGTACGCCTACACGCCCTGGGCCGATGCCGCCACCGTGGCCGCCGGCACGGGTTCCGATGCGGCAACGCCCGCGCAGGCCGGGACGGACGGCTTCATCCCGGAATCGGTCGAGGACCTGTCCGTTACCGCGTCCGACGATGCGCTGGTGATCGAGGAAGCCGGCTTCGAAGTGACGGGCGAAATGGGCGACGGCGATATCGGCTTCGAGTCCGATGGGATCGCGCAGGCCGGCAGCGAAAGCGCGACGGCGGATGTACCGGCCGACGATGCCCTGGTATGGGAAAGCATCGCGCTGGAAAGCGGCGATGCCGCAGCGGCCACCGCCGCATCCGACCTTGCCGAAGACCCGGGCGAGACGCCGACGGAGGCAGTTGGCGTCGAGCAAGCGATCCCGGCCACGCAGGAACCGGAAGCTGTTTTCATCGTGGACGAAATCGCGGCACCGGAGGCACAGGCGGACGATGCCGCCACTTCCGGAGTCGAAGCGGGTTCCGATGTGGAGGCCGTTGCCGCCGACGCAGGCGAGGCTGGCGACGCGCTGATGCCGCAGGACGGCGAACCGGCCGTCGAGACCGAGGCCGGCCTTGGCGAAGCCATTGCCGATGAAGCCGTGACCGTTGCGGAATCCGAAGCCGGAACGCAAGTCGAAGAGCAAGCCGAAGAACACGCCGAAATTCCCGTCGAAGTCTCCATCGAAACAGATGCGGAAGCCGTGGCGGATGCCGAGGTCGATGAAGTCACCATGGCCGGCGACGCGCCGGCGATGGTGGACGCACCGGCAGAGGAGACCGCGATACCGGCATCCGACGAGGCCTTGCCCATGGAAGAGCAGCCCGAAGACGCCCTCGATCTGGCCGGCCTGGATCTGGATCTGGTCGAGATCTTCATCGAGGAAGGCAACGATCTGCTGGATCACTCCGACGACCTGCTGGCGCGCTTGCGCGAAACGCCGGAGGACCGCAGCCTGGTGACCGGCCTGCAGCGCGATCTGCACACGCTCAAGGGTGGCGCGCGGATGGCGGGCATCCACGCGGTCGGCGATCTCGGTCACGCGATCGAGTCGATGCTGGAATCGATCGTCGCCCAGCGCACGGAGCTGGATCGGCGCGGCGTGCAGTTGCTCGAGCGCGGCTTCGATGCCCTGCATGAGCAGCTCAAGCGGGTATCCGCGCGCCGCACCGTGCGGATTCCCGACGGACTGATCGCCGAGTTCACCGCGCACGCGCGCGGGCTCGAGGCACCCGTGGCGCAGGAACGCCGGGCCGAACCGCCGCGCGCGCCGGTCACCCTCACGCCGTTGTCGGCGCCGGTGGAAACCGAGTTCGCGCAGGACGAGGAGTTCTTCCCGCACAGCCAGCAGGAGCAGGTGCGCGTACGCGCGGACCTGCTGGACCGCCTGGTCAACCACGCCGGCGAAGTGGCGATCTACCGCGCCCGCCTGGAACAGCAGCTGGGCGCGTTCCGTGGCGCCATGGCCGAGCTGGAGCGCACCAACGTCCGCTTGCACGACCAGTTGCGTCGTCTCGATCTGGAGACCGAGGCGCAGATCGTCGCGCGCTACCAGCGCGAACAGGATCACCAGGACGCGACCTTCGATCCGCTGGAGCTGGACCGCTTCTCCACCCTCCAGCAGCTCAGCCGCGCCCTGGCCGAATCGGCCGCCGACATCAGCGGCCTGCAGGGCGTGCTGGATGACCTGGCGCGCAACTACGACAGCCTGCTGCATCAACAGTCCCGCGTGAGTTCGGAACTGCAGGACGGCCTGATGCGCGCGCGCATGGTGCCGTTCGAGGGCATCGTGCCGCGCCTGCGACGCGTACTGCGCCAGGCCGCGACCGATACCGGCAAGCAGGTCCGCCTGTTGCTGGAAGGTACCCACGGCGAAATGGATCGCAACGTGCTGGAACGCATGACCGCGCCGCTGGAGCACCTGCTGCGCAATTCAGTCGCGCATGGCCTGGAATCACCCGACCAGCGCGCCGCGGCCAGCAAGCCGGAAGAAGGCACGGTGCAGGTCAACCTGCGCCGTGAAGGTTCGGAAATGGTGCTGAGCGTACGTGACGACGGCGCCGGCCTGAACCGTGCGGCAATCCGCGAGCGCGCCGAGCAGCGTGGCCTGCTGCAGCCGGGCGCGGTGATCGACGACATCGATCTGGACCGCCTGATCCTGGAATCGGGCTTCTCCACCTACGACAGCGTCAGCCAGCTGGCGGGCCGCGGCGTCGGCATGGACGTGGTCTACAACGAGGTGCGCCAGCTCGGTGGTTCGCTTGACATCGCGTCGCGCCAGGGCGAGGGCGCCGAGTTCACCCTGCGCCTGCCGCAGACACTGGCGGTGACCCAGGCCGCGTTCGTGCAGATCGGGGAGACCCAGTTCGCAGTGCCGGTGGCATCGGTCAGCGGCATCGGCCGGATCAGCCACGAGCGCTTCGAGTCCGGTGTCGGCGGCTATCTCTACGGCGGCGAGGAATACACCCTCTACAACCTCGGCCACCTGGTCGGCCATGCGCCGGCACGGGCCGAGGGCGAGGCGCAGGTTCCGCTGTTGCTGATTCGCGCCGGCGACATGCGCGCGGCGGTCGCGGTCGACCACGTGCTGGGCAACCGCGAAATCGTGGTCAAGGCGGTGGGTCCGCAGATCGCATCCGTCCCCGGCATCTACGGCGCGACCATCACCGGCGACGGCAGCGTGGTGGTCATCCTCGACATCGCCCCGCTGGTGCGCCGCCAGTTGGCCCAGCCGCAGCAGCCGGCATCGGCGGCGCCGGTGCAGGAGCAGCGGCGCGTGCCGCTGGTGATGGTGGTCGACGACTCGCTGACCATGCGCAAGGTCACCGGCCGCGTGCTGGAACGCCACAACTTCGAAGTCACCGTGGCCCGCGACGGCGTGGAAGCGCTGGAGAAACTGGAAGACCGGGTGCCGGACCTGATGCTGCTGGACATCGAAATGCCACGCATGGACGGCTACGAGCTGGCCACGGCGATGAAGGCGGACCCGCGCTTCAAGGACGTGCCGATCGTGATGATCACCTCGCGTACCGGCGACAAGCACCGCCAGCGCGCGTTCGACATCGGCGTGCAGCGTTACATGGGCAAGCCGTACCAGGAACTGGATTTGATGCGCAACGTCTACGATCTGCTGGGAATCGCACGTGTCCGTGAATGAAGCCAAGCGTGTCGCGCTGCTGGCGCGTCCCGGGCCGGCGAGGGAACGCCTGCGCAGCACCCTGCATGAAGTCGGCGCGGAGATCGTGCTGGAAGATGATCCCGGCGCGGTCGACGTGCAGGCGGTCGGCGACGCCGCGCCGGAAGTCGTGCTGGTGGCGCTGGAACCGGCCATCGAGGACAGCCTCGCGCGCTTCGACGTGCTGCTGGGCGATCCGGCCATCGCGGTGATCTTCGAGGAAGCCGAACTGGCCGCGCGCCGCGACGGCTGGGAGGCGCGCCGCTGGGCGCGCCACCTCGCGGCCAAGATCAACGGCCATGACGACGTGCTGCCGCCCGGCCGCGAAGAAGATGCCTCGCTGGCGCTGGAACCGGGCCTGCCGCCCACCCCCGCGCAGATGCATGCTGATGCCGTGATCCAGCCGCACCTGCATGAAGCGGTGGACCGGGCCTGGGAACTGCCCGACGATGATTTCGCCTATCGCCCGCCGTCCGCGACCGCCCAGTCGGCGGTGGTCGATGCGGACGAATGGCTGCGCAACGCGGGGCCGAAGGTGGAGCCGCCCATGGACACAATGGACAGTCCCGCACCGCCGACGGCCATCACTCCGGTGTGGGATCTGGCGCTGGAACCGGTGACCTCCGAACCCGCACCGCCATCCGCACCCAAGCCGTCCGCCGAGGCAATCGCCGACGCGCCGGTCGCCTCGAAGTGGGAACTGTCCCTGGAGCCGCTGGATCACGCGGTCTCCGCCGGCGGCGGTGCGCGTGCACCGGGCGCGGTGCTGGTGTTTGCCGGCATTGGCGGTCCGGACGCGATCCGCAAGCTGCTGGCCGAACTGCCTTCGGAGTTCGGGCGCCCGCTGATCATCCACCTGAAACTGGATGGTGGGCGCTACGACAATCTGGTGCGGCAGATGGCGAGGGTCTCGACGATGCCGGTGATGCTGGCCGAGGCCGGGCATGCGGCCGAGCCCGGGCATGTGTATGTGCTGCCGGGCGATGTCGGTATCGGTGTGGAGCAGGGCGCGGTGGACTTCCGCGCGCAGGGCGCGCTCGATGCCGCGATCCTGCAACTGCCGCCGCGCGACAGCGCGGTGTTGCTGCTCAGCGGCAGCGACGGCCAGTGGGTCGATGCGGCATGGCTGCTGGCGGAGCAGGGCGCCTGGGTGACCGGACAGGCGCCGGAGGGGTGCTACGACCCGACCGCATCGCACGCGTTGGCCGCGCGCGGCGGGCAACTGGCGACGCCGATCGACATGGCCAGAGAACTGACCCAACGCTGGAGCTGAGGAGACTTCCTTCATGGCACATTCGAACGACGAAATCCGCGGGGTCCTGGTGCAGTCCGGCGATGATCGCCTGCTGCTGCCGAACGCCACGATTGCCGAAGTGCTGTCGCGCGCGCCGATCATCCCGATCGAAGGCGCTCCCGCCTGGCTGGCCGGAGCCATCGACTGGCACGGCTGGCGGGTGCCGCTGGTGGCCTTCGCGCGCCTCACCGGGCTGGGGAGCGACGTCGCCCCCGTCGGCAGCAAGATCGTGGTGCTGAAAGCCCTGGAAGGATTGGCGGAACTGCCTTACTACGCCCTGCTGACGCCTTCGTTCCCGCGCCTGGTGTCGGTGCCGCGCGACGGCCTGCTGGCCGACGCGACCGAGGAGGAGTTGCCGGCAGGAGTGCAGGTGCGCGTGCTGCTGGGCGACGAAGTGGCGATCCTTCCGGATCTGCAACTCGTCGAGCAGCGCATCCACGAGGCCCTTCAAGCTGCCTGAGCCGCGCGCATTCACGCGGTTTCCACCGGGCTGAATCCCCTCCTGTTCCAGGCCGGCCGGTTCACGCGCCGTTGGAGCCGACGGTGACAGCGTGACCGGGCTGCCAGATGCAGTGTTTCCACCGTGAACCGGAGGCCCCTCATGAAAGCCTGGATCCTTCTTCCCCTGTTTCTGCTGGCATGGCATGCCGACGCCCAGCAGGTGTCCCCGCAACCGGTGCGCACCGAACCCTTGACCGCCTACCAGGGCGGTGGACAGAGCCGTCAGCTGCAGGAACAGAGCGGGCCCGTCACGGTGCGCTGGGGACAGCCGGAAGCCCTTCCCAATGCTTCCGATTACCGCGTGACCATCGGTGATCTCGATCGCAACGGCGATGGCGTGCTGACCCGCGACGAGGTACCGGAAAGCCATGCGCTGTCCAGCGAGTTCAAGCTGGTCGATGGCAACCATGACGGCCGCATCACCGCCGAGGAACTGGCGGCCTGGCGTTGAACCGACGGCGCCAGCCGCATCGGTGATGGACGCCGATCAGGCGAGATCGCCGTAGCGCGATTGCAACGCCGCGATGGCGGCCAGCCCCGCCGTTTCGGTGCGCAGGATGCGCGGACCCAGGCGCAGGCCGAGGAATCCGGACGCCAGCAGGATCTCGCGATCGCGTGGCGACCAGCCACCCTCCGGACCGATCGCCACCACGATGCCGGCGCCGGCCGGCGGCGACAGGCCGGCGAGTGAAAGATCGCCAACCGGATCCAGCAGCAGGCGCAGGTCCGCGGCATTGCAGGCCTGTGCCGCCGGCATCAGCGCCGTCGGCATCGACACTTCCGGAACCCGTGCCCGTCCGCTCTGCTCGCAGGCCGAGACCACCACGCTGCGCCAGTGCGCGACCCGCTTGTCCAGGCGCTCCGCATCCAGTTTCACCTCGGTGCGCTCGGCGTTCACCGGCTGGATCCGCGCGATGCCGAGTTCGGTGGCCTTCTGCAGGATCAGGTCCATCTTCTCGCCGCGCGCGATGCCCTGGATCAGGGTCAGGTGCAGCGGAGACTCGCGATCGACCGCGAGCGAGGACACCACCTCGACCTGGACTTCGCGCTTGCCCACGCTGAGCAGGCGGGCCACATGATCCTGGCCATCGCCGTTGAACAGTACGCACTCGTCGCCCTCGCGCAGGCGCAGCACCCGGGTGAGGTGGTTGGCCGCCGCTTCCGGCAGCGTGAAGGTCCGCGCGGTGGCCAGCGGCAGATCGACATGGCAACGGGTCAGGCGCATGCGACGGCTTCCTCGATGGCGGCGCGGGTGGTGGTGGCGAGCAGTTCCAGTTGCGCCTCGTCCACGCAGTAGGGGGGCATCCAGTACAGCACGTCGCCCAGCGGGCGCAGCACCACGCCGCGCGCCAACGCGGCGCGATAGGCGTGCAGGCCGATGCGTCGGCCCGGATCGAACGGATGCCGGCGATCGCCGTCGCGGGTCAATTCGACGGCCAGGATCATCCCCGCCTGGCGCACGTCGGCCACCCACGGCAGTGCTTCCAGTGGCGCGGCCAGTTCCGCCATGCGCGCGGCGGTCGCGCGGTTGCGGACCAGCACATCGTCCTGCGCGAAGATATCCAGGCTGGCCAGGGCCGCCGCGCAGGCCAGCGGATTGCCGGTGTAGCTGTGCGAATGCAGGAACGCGCGTTCGCGCGAATCGTCCAGGAACGCGTCGTAGATGGCCTGGGTGGCCAGGACCGCGGCCAGCGGCAGGAAGCCGCCGGTCAGGCCTTTGGACAGGCACAGCAGATCCGGCATGACCCCGCTCTGCTCGCTGGCGAACAGGGTGCCGGTGCGGCCGAAGCCGACCGCGATCTCGTCGGCGATCAGGAACACGCCGTGCGCGTCGCAGAGTTCGCGTGCGCGTCGCAGATAGTCGGGGTGATGCATGCGCATGCCGCCGGCGCACTGCACCCGCGGCTCCAGGATCAGCGCGCAGACTTCGCCGGGATGCCGGTCGAGCAGATCCGCCAGCGCATCGGCGGCGCGCGCGGCGACCTCCGCGTCGCTCTGGCCGGGTTCGGCCTGCCAGGCGTCGGGCGAGGGGGTGAACAGCGCCTCGGCCAGCAATGGCGCGTAGATGCGCCGGTACAACGGGATGTCGCCGACCGCGAGTGCGCCGAGGGTCTCGCCGTGGTAGCCGTTCTCCAGCGCGATGAACCGGGTCCGCCGGGATTCGCCACGGTTGTGGAAATAGTGGAAGGCCATTTTCAGCGCCACTTCCACGCCCGCCGAACCGTTGTCGGCGTAGAACACCTTCGCCAGCGGCGCGCGTCCCGGCTGGCGCGGCGCGACGGCGAGCAGGCGCTCGGCCAGTTCCACCGCCGGCGGATGGCTGAAGCCGGCCAGGATCACCTGCTCCAGCTGTCCGGCCTGGCGGGCGATGGCGGCGGCGATGCGCGGTTCGGCATGGCCGAACAGGTTGGTCCACCAACTGCTGACCGCATCCAGGTAGCGGCGGCCGTCCTGGCCGATCAGCCAGGCGCCTTCGCCCCGGGCAATCGGAACCAACGGCAAGGTATGGGGATGCTCGCGCATCTGCGTGCACGGGTGCCACAGCACCGCGAGATCGCGCGAACGCCAGGCGTCCGCCTCTGCTAGCATTCGGGTTTCATGATTCGTCGCCACCATCCCGCCATGATATCGGCGTGCCTGCCGTCCCGTCGCCCGGTTCCTGTCGGCGGGGAGCGGCCATGAGCCGTCGCCTGCCGATCATCCACCGCGTGACCGAGCGCAGCGGCGGCCCGCTGGAGCGCAACGTCGAAGAGCTGGATCTGGAGTTCAGCAACGGCGAACGCCGGCGCTTCCACCGCGTCCGCGCGGAAGGCCACGGCGCGGTGGTGGTGGTTCCGCTGATCGACCCGGACACCGTGCTGCTGGTGCGCGAATACGCGGCCGGCGTGCACCGCTACGAGCTGGGCCTGGTCAAGGGCCGCATCGACGCCGGCGAGACGCCGCAGCAGGCCGCGGACCGGGAACTGAAGGAAGAAGCCGGTTACGGCGCGCGGCGCGTGGACGTGCTGCGCAGCCTGACCCAGGCGCCGTTGTACATGAGCCACCAGTCCTGGCTGGTGGTCGCACGTGATCTGTATCCGGAGCGCCTGCCCGGAGACGAACCCGAGGAGTTGGAAGTAGTGCCGTGGAAGCTTGATGCCCTCGACCAGCTGATGCTGCGCGAGGATTTTTCGGAAGGCCGTTCGCTGGCGGCGTTGTTCATCGTCCGCGAATGGTTGCGTACCTCGGCATGAGTCGGATGACCTCGGACCTGCACGAAGCCGTACTCGTCATCGCCCGCGAAGCCGGCGACGCGATCATGGCGGTGTACGAACAGGGTTTCGACGTCACCCGCAAGGCCGACGACAGCCCGCTGACCGCAGCCGACCTCGCCGCGCACCGGGTGATCTCCGAAGGCCTGCGACGATTGACGCCGGAGTGGCCGGTGTTGTCGGAGGAAGCGGCCGACATTCCCTGGCAGACCCGCTGTGCCTGGCCGACCTACTGGCTGGTGGATCCCCTGGACGGCACCCGCGAGTTCATCAAGCGCAATGGCGAGTTCACCGTCAACATCGCGTTGATCGAACAGCACATTCCGATCTTCGGCGTGGTGCAGGCGCCGGTCACCGGCGAGATCTGGCACGCCGAGCGCGGCCGCCATGCCTACCGGCGGCGCGGCCAGGTGGACGAACAGCTGCGTACCCGCGCGCCGGCCAGGCCGCCGTTGCGGGTGGCGGCCAGCCGCTCGCACCGCGACCTGCGCACCGAATCGGTGCTGGCGCGGATGGGCGACATCGAACTGGTGGGACTGGGTTCCTCGCTGAAATTCTGCCGCATCGCCGAAGGCACGCTTGATGTCTATCCGCGATTCGGCCCCACCTCCGAGTGGGACACCGCCGCCGCGCAGTGCGTGCTGGAAGCGGCCGGCGGCGCGCTGCTGGCGCCGGATGGACGCGCGTTCCGCTACAACCGCCGCGAGACCCTGCTCAACGGCGATTTCGTCGCCCTGGGCGATCCCGCGCTGCCGTGGCGCGAATGGCTGGAGGATGGCGCCGTTGAACAGACCGCCTGAGCCGCGCGACATCCGCGAGCTGCTCGACATCATGGCGCGCCTGCGCAATCCCGACGGCGGATGTCCGTGGGATCTGGAGCAGGACTTTTCCACCATCGCGCCGTACACGATCGAGGAAGCCTACGAAGTCGCCGACGCGATCGACCGCGGCGACCTGGACGATCTGAAGGATGAACTGGGCGATCTGCTGCTGCAGGTCGTGTTCCATGCGCAGATGGCGAAGGAGCAGGGCGCGTTCGCGTTCCCGGACGTGGTCGCGGCGATCTGCGACAAGATGATCCGTCGCCATCCGCACGTGTTCGGCGATGACAGTTTCGCGGACGCCGAAGCGCAGACCCGCAACTGGGAAGCGATCAAGCAGGCCGAGCGCACCGCCGCCGGCAACGCCGATACGTCCGCGCTGGCCGGCATCTCGCGTGGACTGCCGGAATGGCAGCGCGCGGTGAAGCTGCAGTCGCGCGCCGCCCGGGTCGGTTTCGACTGGCCCGGCCCGGCGCCGGTCATCGACAAGCTGCACGAGGAAATCGGCGAGGTCCAGGCCGAACTGGCGCACGGTGACGTGGCGGCCAACCACGACCGGCTGGAGGACGAGATCGGCGATCTGCTGTTCGTCGCCGCCAATCTCGCCCGCCACGCGAAGGTCGATCCGGGTGCGGCGCTGCGCCGCGCCAACCTCAAGTTCGAGCGTCGCTTCCGCGCCATGGAAGCGCAGGCCGCCGGACGCGGGGAGGCGCTCAAGGATCTGTCGCTGGAGCAGCAGGAAGCGCTGTGGCAACAGGCCAAGCAACAGGAACGCGGCGCGGTCGGATGAACTGCGCGCGGCGCTGCCGGCAAGGAGGACGCGGATGAAGACCCTGCTGCTGTTCGTCATTACCGCGCTGGCGGAAATCGTCGGCTGCTACCTGCCGTATCTGTGGTTGCGCAAGGGCGGCAGCGCCTGGCTGCTGCTGCCGGCGGCGGCGAGCCTGGCCCTGTTCGCCTGGCTGCTGACCCTGCATCCCACCGCTTCCGGCCGGGTCTATGCGGCCTATGGCGGCGTCTACGTCACCATCGCGATTGGCTGGCTGTGGCTGGTGGACGCGGTCAAGCCGAGCCGCTGGGATCTGCTGGGCGCGGGCCTGTGCCTGCTCGGGATGGCCGTGATCATGTTCGCGCCGCGACCGGCGTAGTCGCCGGCGCGGCGTTGCGCCGATGCGCGCGCGGGGCCATTATCCCGCCTGTCAGCGCATTGAAGGACGGGAGAGCGATCGATGGGCCGATTCGCCAGTTTCCGCGAGTTCTATCCGTTCTACCTGAGCGAGCACAGCAATCGTACTTCCAGGCGCCTGCACTTCATCGGCAGCTGCGGCGTGGTGGTGCTGGTGGCGTGGACGGTCGTCTCGGGCAACCCGTGGTGGTTGCTGGCGGCGCTGTTCTGCGGCTACGGCTTTGCGTGGGTCGGGCACTTGTTCTTCGAGAAGAACCGCCCGGCCACGTTCCGCCATCCGTTCTACTCCTTCGCCGGCGACTGGGTGATGTTCAAGGACATCCTGACCGGCCGGATCCGCTTCTGAGCCGGCGGGCTCAGGCGACCTCGGCCCGGCCGTGTTCGCGCCTGGCGGCGAGCATCCGGCGGCCGATGTCGAAGGTGGTCGCCAGGTGGCGTTCGCGCGCATCGTCTCCCAGCGGCGCCAGCAGTTCGGAGGTGGACACCCGCGCGCCGCAGTATTCGAAGATGCCGTGATCGATCTGGGTGCGCATGGCGCCGAAGTAGCCATGCCGCGCATAGGTCCGCATGTCCGCGCCGCCAATCGCGAGCAGGTGCACGGCCAGATGGCCCAGCCTGCGTTCGTCGCGCCCCTCCCGTTCCTGGTACGCCCAGCCCTGCGAGAACACCCGATCGATCCAGCCCTTGAGCAGGCCGGGCATCGACCACCAGTAGACCGGGTACACCAGGGCCAGCGCGTCGGCGCGATCGATGCGCGCCTGTTCGGCCCGCACGTCGGCATCGGCGGGCCCCGATTGCTGGAAGCGGGCGATGTCCGCCGCGGTGAAACGTGGATCGAATCCTTCCTGAGCGAGGTCGGCGGTCTCGCTGGTGTGTCCGGCATCCTCCACGCCCTCGGCCAGCCGGCGGGCCACGGCATGGGTGAAGGAGTGGGGCAGGGGATGGGCGGTGACGATCAGGGCATGCATGGGGGGGCTCCGGAGTGGGGCGAGGGCGTATATACTTCAAGTAACTTACGAACAGTAACTTACTTTTGGTATATAGCGATGTCAAGCCGCCGCAATGCCACCGAAGCCCCCGCCGCCGTCGAGTCGCCCGTGCCGCGCCGGCGGCTCGCACGCGAGGAACGCTACCGGCAGTTGCTGGACGTGTCCTGGCGGCTGATCGGGGAAGAGGGAACCGAAGCGCTGTCGCTCGGCCGGCTGGCCGAGGCGGCGGGCGTCACCAAGCCGGTGGTGTATGACCACTTCGGCACCCGCGCAGGCCTGCTGGCGGCGCTCTACCAGGATTTCGACGCGCGCCAGTCCGCGTTGATGGACGAGGCGCTTCGCCAGGGCGCCGGGGATTTGCCGGCGTGCGCCCGGGTCATCGCGACCTGCTACGTCGATTGCGTGCTGTCGCAGGGACGCGAGATCCCGGGCGTGGTCGCCGCCTTGGCGGGCTCGCCGGAAATGGAGCGGATCAAGCGCGAGTACCAGGGCGCCTTCATGGCCAAGTGCCATGGCCTGCTGGCGCCGTTCGCGCCGCGACGCGAGCTGCCGGCCGCCAGCCTGTGGGCGTTGTTGGGCGCGGCGGAATCGTTGTCCTACGCCGCGGCCGCGCAGGCCATCGAGGCGGCGCAGGCGCGGCAGGCGTTGGCCGATCTCATCGTCGCGATCGTGCGGCGCGGCGGCGACGCGGCGAGCTAGCGCGCCGGCCTATTCGTAGAACATCAGGAACGCGGCGCCGACGATCAGGGCGAACGCGGCGTAGTGGTTCCATTTCAGCGGCTGGCCCAGGTACCAGGTGGAGAAGCCGGCGAACACCACCAGGGTCAGGATTTCCTGGATGGTCTTCAGCTGTACCACCGAGTAGACCGTGCTGCCGAGCCGGTTGGCCGGCACCATCAGGCTGTATTCGAAGAAGGCGATGCCCCAGCTGGCGACGATCGCCAGCAACAGCGGAGCGCTGCGGTATTTGAGATGCCCGTACCAGGCGAAGGTCATGAAGACGTTGGAGCCGAGCAGCAGCACGAGGGGCAGGACGCGGGCGAGCATGGGGCGGGACCGGATGGAGGACGCGCCAGCCTAGCTTCACTGCGGGCTGAATGGCAGCCGGGGCCTTCACGCGACCTCAACTTGGAGCCGGGTAGCTTCACAAAGCTGAAGCACAAGGGAGCACGTATGCGCCACTCACAGGAAACCGCGGGTCTGGTTCTGGTCGTCGAGGACAACCGCAATATTTCGGAAATGGTTGGTGAATATCTGGAGGGCCGGGGATTCGAGGTCGACTATGCCTCGGACGGGCTGGACGGTTACCGGCTGGCCACCGAGAACAGTTACGACGTGGTCGTGCTGGACCTGATGCTGCCCCGCATGGATGGAATGGAGGTCTGCAAGAAGCTGCGCAACGAGGCGCGCAAGTCCACGCCGGTGCTGATGCTGACCGCCCGCGACACCCTGGACGACAAGCTGACCGGCCTGAGCTCCGGCGCCGACGACTACCTGACCAAACCCTTCGCGATCCAGGAACTGGAAGCGCGCCTGCGCGCGCTGATCCGGCGTGAGCGCCGCCAGGTCGGTGCCGAGGTGCTGAAGGTGGCGGACCTGGTGCTCGACCCGGTCAGCATGCGCGCGACACGCGGCGGCAACGAGCTGATGCTCTCGCCGATCGGCCTGCGCCTGCTGACCATCCTGATGCGCGAATCTCCCCGGGTGGTCACCCGGCAGGAGATCGAGCGCGAAATCTGGGGCAACGGGCTGCCGGATTCGGACACCCTGCGCAGCCACCTCTACAACCTGCGCAAGGTGATCGACAAGCCGTTCGACAAGCCGCTGCTGCATACGGTCCAGAGTGCCGGCTACCGGATCGCGGACATCGGCTGACGACCACGGCATAATCCGGCCGGGGAGAGGAGCCGCCATGCCGCAGGGGTTGCCGCGCAAGCTACGCATTGCCTTCATCCTGCAGGCGGTGATGGTCAGCCTCGCCATCGTGCTGGGCGTCTACCTGATCTCGGCGGTCATCAAGCACAGTCTGATGAACACCGCGCTGCAGGAGGAGGCCACCCATTTCTGGGAGCTGTACGACGCCTCCACCGCGCAGCCGCCGCCGAACACCCACAACCTGCGCGGCTACCTGGTGGTCAAGGGCCACTCCAACCTGGTGCTGCCGGACAACCTGCGCGGGCTCAAGCCGGGATTCCACGAACTCAAGGACGACGACATGCTGGTGCTGGTCGACGAGCAGCCGGCCGGTCGCCTGTACCTGGTGTTCCTGCGCTCGCAGGCCGAGCGCCTGGCGTTCTATTTCGGCACCCTGCCGATCATCCTGACCCTGATCGCGATCTACGTGGTGTCGTGGCTGACCTATCGCGCCTCCAAGCGACTGGTGTCGCCGGTGAGCTGGCTGGCGCGGCAGGTCTCCGAATGGGATCCGCGCCGTCCCGACGTCAGCGGCCTGGCGCCGGATCGGCTGCCGGCGGAAGTGCAGGGCGAAGCGCGCCAGCTGGCGTCGGCCCTGCACGGGCTGGCCCAGCGCGTGGCCTCGCATGTCGCGCGCGAACGCGACTTCACCCGTGATGCCAGCCACGAACTGCGCACCCCGCTGACCGTGATCCGGGTGGCCAGCGACATGGCGATGGCCGAGGAGGCATCGCCGCGGGTGGTGCGTTCCCTCCAGCGCATCCAGCGCGCCGGCCGCGACATGGAAGCGGTCATCGACGCCTTCCTGATCCTGGCGCGCGAAGCCGAGGTGGAGCCGCAGCGCGAGGATTTCGACGTGGCCGACATCGTGCTGGACGAAGCCGAGAACGCCCGCGCGCTGCTGATCGGCAAGCCGGTCGACCTGGAGGTCAGTTGCCACGCCAAGCCGCGCCTGCATGCGCCGCCGCGGGTGTTCCAGGTGGTGGTCAGCAACCTGCTGCGCAACGCGTGCAGCTATACGGATGCCGGGCGCATCGACGTGGTGGTGGAGGCGGATCGGGTGGTCGTCCGCGATACCGGCATCGGCATGTCGGCCGAGTCGATGGAGCGGGTGTTCGAACCCTTCTATCGCGCCGATCCCTCGCGTCCGCGCGGAAGCGGGTTGGGCCTGTCGATCGTCAGCCGGCTCTGCGACCGGTTCGGCTGGAAGATCGAATTCGAGAGTGAGCTGGGCAAGGGCACGGCCGCGACCATCCGTTTCACCTGAGCGTCCTGGAAGGGAAAGATGAGTGGCAGCCCAACGGGAACGGGTGTCGTTCCCCAGCTGTCAACCGACTCACCTGGCATGCGTTAATGCGCCCAGACCTCCCTCCCGACATTGCCGACTCGACCGCATGAGCCAGCCGTCCCGCCGTCGTTCCTCCCTCATCCCCCGCATCGTCCTCGGCATCGTCGTCCTCGCCCTCCTGGGCGCGGGCGCCTGGTACTGGAAGGGCCGCCAGGCCAAGGCCGAGGAGGGCGCCTACCGCACCGCCGAGGTGGAGCGCGGCAACATCCGGGTGGCCATCTCGGCCACCGGCACCCTGAGCGCCATTTCCACCGTCACCGTCGGCAGCCAGATCTCCGGCCAGGTCACCGACGTGCTGGTCGACTTCAACAGCCCGGTGAAGAAGGGCGACGTGCTGGCGCGCATCGATCCCAAGACCTACGAGGCGCAGATCGAGCAGGGCACCGCGCAGATCGCCGCCGCCCGCGCCTCGCTGGCGCAGGCCCAGGCGACCCTGCACAACGCCGAGCTGGACTATCGCCGCAAGGCCGATCTGGGCCAGCAGAAGCTGGTCGCGCAGAGCGATGTCGACCTGGCCCGCGCCGCGCTGGACCAGGCCCGCGCCCAGTTGAATTCCGCGCAGGCGCAGATCCGCCAGCAGACCGCCTCCACCCAGACCACCCGGGTCAACCTGGAGCGCACCGTGATCCGTTCGCCGGTGGATGGCGTGGTGCTGACCCGCAGCATCGAACCCGGCCAGACCGTGGCCGCGAGCCTGCAGGCGCCGGAGCTGTTCACCATCGCCGAGGACCTGCGCAAGATGAAGATCGAGCTGGCGGTGGACGAAGCCGACATCGGCCAGGTCAAGGTAGGCCAGGGCGTCTCCTTCACCGTCGATGCCTTCCCGGATCGCCAGTTCAAGGGCCTGGTCGAGCAGGTGCGCCTGGCCGCCACCACCACCAACAACGTGGTGACCTATCCGGTGGTCGTCACCGTCGACAACGGCGACGAAATCCTCCTGCCGGGCCTGACCGTCAACGCCGAAATCGAGGTCAGCAAGCGCGACAACGTGCTCAAGGTGTCCAACGCGGCGTTGCGCTACAAGCCGACCAGCGAGGACGCGCAGGCGCCGGGCGCACCGCAAGTGGCGCAGGTGCGTGGCGGCGGGGTGACCGAGGATCTGGAACGGATCGCCGGCAGCCTCCAGTTGAAATCCGAACAGCGCGCCGCGTTCGATGCGGCGGTCAAGGCCGTGCGCGATCGCCAGGCGGCGCGGATGGCGCAGGTCCAGCAGGGCGGCGGCAACCGCCTGTTCGGCGGTGGTCCCGGCGGCGGCGGTCCGCGCATGGTGACGAGCGGTGGTGCAGGCGGTGCGATGCAGGCGCAGCAGCGCCAGCGCATGGCCGAGCGCTTCCAGCAGGATTTCGCCGGGTTCCGTGCCACGCTGGAACCCGCGCAGCAGCAGCGCTGGGACAACGAACTCAAGGCCCTGCTGGCGGCCAAGCGCGCCCCGCTGTACAAACTGGTGGCCGGCAAGCCGGAGCGGATCATGGTGCGGCTGGGCGCCAGCGATGGCAGTGCGACCGAGGTCGCGGGTGACCTCAAGGCCGGCGATCAGGTCATCGTCGGCGAGCGCGCCAGGGAATGAATGCCGTGACCGCCACCGCAGGCAGCGTGCCGGTGATCCAGACCCAGGCGCTGCGCAAGGTGTACTCGCCGGGCAGCGAGGCCGAAGTGATCGCGCTCAAGGGCGTGGACGTGCGCATCGAACGCGGCGATTTCGTCGCGATCATGGGGCCCTCGGGCTCGGGCAAGTCCACCCTGATGAACCTGATCGGCTGCCTGGACACGCCGTCTTCCGGCACCTACCACTGCGACGGCGTCGACGTGGCGACGCTGGATGCGGAAGAACTGGCGGTGCTGCGCCGGGACAAGATCGGCTTCGTGTTCCAGGGCTTCAACCTGCTGCCACGGATGAGCGCGCTGGAGAACGTGGCGATGCCGCTGGGTTACGCGCAGGTACCGCCGCACGAGCGCACCGAGCGGGCGCGCAAGGCCTTGGCGGCAGTCGGGCTGGCCGAACGCGGCGGGCATCGTCCCAGCGAACTGTCGGGCGGCCAGCAGCAGCGCGTGGCGATCGCGCGCGCGCTGATCAACGAACCGCCGATCATCCTGGCCGACGAACCCACCGGTGCGCTCGATAGCCGGACCGGCGAGGAAATCCTGGCGCTGTTCAAGCGCCTGCGCGACGAAGGCCACACGGTAATCCTGATCACCCACGACGCCGACGTGGCGGCCCATGCCGATCGAATCCTGGTGATGCGCGACGGCGAGTTGCATGAGGAGCCGGGATTCGGGAGACGGGATCCGGGATTGGGAGGAAGCACTCCATGAAACTTTCCCTGATCCCCTTGATGATCGATCCACGCGCTCCGCGAATCCCCAATCCCGAATCCCGAATCCCATGAATTTCACCGACATCCTGCGCACCGCGATATTCGCCCTGCGCGGCAACTGGATGCGCAGCGCGCTGACCTCGCTGGGCGTGATCATCGGCATTGCCGCGGTCATCGTGATGGTCTCGGTGGGCCAGGGCACGCAGGCGGAAATCGACAAGCTGGTGTCCGGCCTTGGATCACAGCGGCTGGACATCAACCCCGGTGCCGGCCGCGGCGGCGGTGGCGTGCGCATGAGCGGCAGCAGTTTCTTCACCCTGCGCGAAGGCGACGTCGACGCAATCCGCAACGAAATCCCGGAAGTGCAGTACGTGGCCGGCGCGCTGCGCGGCAGCAGCCAGGTGGTGTATGCGGAGAACAACTGGCAGAGCAGCTGGCAGGGCGTGCAGGCGGACTATTTCGACATCAACAGCTGGACGATCGCCAATGGTGAGGGCTTCGATGCGCAGGACTACAGCAGCGCCGGCAAGGTGGTGATTCTCGGCGAGACCGTGCGCCGGGAACTGTTCGGCGAGGAGACCGGCATCGGCCAGAGCGTGCGCATCGGGCGCGTGCCGTTCACCGTGGTCGGCACCTTGGCGCCCAAGGGGCAGGGTGGTTTCGGCCAGGACCAGGACGACGTGATGATGGTGCCGCTGGAAACCGCGCGCCGTCGCCTGATGGGTTCGATGGGCCTGCCGCCCAGCGCGGTGATGCAGATCGCGCTGACCGTCGGCGATGCCAAGGACCTGGGCTACGTGCAGGGTGAGGTCGAGGCGCTGTTGCGGCAGCGCCACAGGATCGCGCCGGGCGAGGACGACGATTTCAATGTCCGCAACATTTCCGAGATTGTCGCCACCCGCACCGCCACCACCCGCCTGATGTCGCTGCTGCTCGGCGCGGTCGCGACGATCTCGCTGATCGTCGGCGGCATCGGCATCATGAACATCATGCTGGTGTCGGTGACCGAGCGCATCCGCGAAATCGGCCTGCGCATGGCGGTCGGCGCCGGTCCGGGCGACGTGCGTCGGCAGTTCCTCGCCGAGGCCATGCTGATCTCGCTGATCGGCGGCGTGCTGGGCATCGCGATCGGCATCGTCGGCGCGCTGCTGGTCGGCAAGTTCAGCGAACTGCCGGTCGCCCTGAATGGCCAGGTCATCGGGCTGGCGGCCGGGTTCTCGGTCGCCACCGGCCTGTTCTTCGGCTACTACCCGGCGCGCAAGGCCTCGCAACTGGATCCGATCGAGGCGCTGCGCTCGCAGTGAGGTCGTCCGCCGTCGTCCACGCTTCTGCGGCATCATCGGCGCATGGACCTGGAGACCTACCGCCAACTGCAATCACAGGCGCGCCGGCTGGCGCGCCATGCGGCCGATGTGGAGGACCTGGTGCAGGACACCCTGGTCGCGGCCCTGGAAGCGGATCGCGCCGACGCGCCCTGGCTGGCCGGGACGATGCGCAACCTCGCCGCGATGCAGGCACGCACGGCGGGCCGTCGCCGCCGGCGCGAGGCCGCCAGCGCGGCGGACGAAGCCGCTGAAGCCGCTGTCGTCGGGGGCCCGCCGGCGCACGCCCTTCCTTCCGCAGGCTGGCTGCGGGATTGGCCTACCGGCCTGCGGCGGGTGGCTGTGCTTGCATTGCACGGCCTGTCGGCGGAGGAAATCCGCTGGATCCTGGCGCTGTCACCCGAAGCGTTCCGGCAACGCCTGAGCCGCATCCGCAAGGCCCTGGGCGCACTGCCGCCCGAAGCGCGAGCCGAGAGTCTGGCGCTGGCCTACGTGCGTGACCCGGCGCGCAGCGCCGACCTCGAGTTCGGCCTGATCCGCCGTCGCCTGCGCGCCGCGCTGGGCGGCAGCGCCGGCCTGGCCACCCATGACGCCGACGGCCATCTGCTGGTGATCCGCCGGCCCGGTCACACCTGGCGTCCCGGCGGCAACGGATAGACGGAACTACAACCACAAGGAGGATTTCCCATGCTTTCCCAATGCAAGGTTGGCGCCATCGTGTTCTTCGTCAGTGATCTGGCGCGTTCGATGGCGTTCTATCGCGACACCCTCGGCCTGCCGGTCAATGCCATCGACGGCCACGACGGTCCGTTCGCCCTGGCCGAGGTCGGCGGCCTGACCCTGGTCTTCATCGTCCAGCCGGTCCGGCCCGGCGATTCGCCGGTGGTGGTGTTCAGCCTGGATGGCGGCATCGACGACTACGCCGAAGCGCTGGCGCAGCGCGGGGTGGAAATCGTCGTGCCGGTCAGCGAGTCGCCGGACGGCGGACTGTCGCTGGATTTCGTCGATCCGGACCGCAACCTGCTGAGCCTGCACCAGGACGCGGGGCGGTCGCGGCGCAAGTAGCCGCCCGGAGCCCGGTCATCGATGGTTCCCCTCCGGAATGGGTTCCGGAGGGGAACGAGGATGGGTCAGGAAGAAGCCTGCTGCTGCGACCACGCTTCCATCCGCCGCTGCATCTCCTCCGGCGCGACGTCCTCGACGTGCGTGGACAGCGACCACTTGTGTCCGAACGGATCCACGACCGTTCCGATGCGATCGCCCCAGAATTCCTGCTTGACCGGACGATCGGCGCGCGCGCCGGCCTTGACCGCGCGCGCGTAGGCGGCGTCGGCGTCCTCGACGTAGATCATGAAGCTCGACGTGGCGCCGCCGCGGCTGTTCGGCGACAGCGCGTTCATGTCCGGCCACTCGTCGGACAGCATGAGCACGGTGTCGCCGATGCGGGTTTCGGCGTGGCCGATCCGATCGCCCATCGGCAGCCGGTACATTTCCTCGGCGCCGAAGGCGTCGCGATAGAAATCCAGTGCCTTGGCGGCGTCATCGACGATCAGGTAGGAAGTGACGCTGTGGTAGCCCTGTGGACGGTAGGTGGTGGTGGCCATGACGGGTCTCCTCTGCGGGAGGCCGACCCTACGCCCGCCCGGGTTACGTTCCCGTCTAGGCGGGGACGGGAACGCCGGGAAGAATGAGGCTGTGACGCCGCGCGCTCAGTTCACGTACGGCGCGAGCAGTTCGCGCCAGATCGCGTAACCAGCCGGGTTCATGTGCAGCCGGTCGGCCAGGAACAGATCCTCCCGCGGCTTGCCGCCGGCATCCAGCATCGGCGTGAACACATCGATGTAGACGAAGCCGCGGCGGGCGGACTCGGCCTTGATCAGGGCGTTGGCCTGGCGCTGCGCATCGAGCAGGTGCGCGCGTGACGGGCTCGGCTTGGTGGAGATGTAGATCAGGCGGGTGGCCGGCAGTCTGCGGTGGAGGAGGTCGGCGAAGGCGACGAAGTCGTCATGCAGCTGCCGCGGCGTGCGGCCGCTGGCGATGTCGTTGTCGCCGGCGTACAGCACCACCGTTTCGGGTTTGTAGGGCAGCACGATGCGATCGGCGTACCAGGTGCTGTCGCGGATCTCCGAGCCACCGAAGCCGCGGTTGATGACCTGCGCGCCGGGAAAATCCCGGGCCAGCGATTCCCACATCCGGATCGAGGAGCTGCCGACGAACAGCACCGCGTGCTTGGGTGGCGGCGTGGCGGCGTCCTCGGCCGCGAACCGCTGCATGTCCTTTTCCCACTCGGCATTGGAGACCTCGGCGGGTATGGCGGGCGCCGGTTTCGCGCCGGGACCGGCGGGCGAGGTGGCGCAGGCGGACAGCGCCAGCAGGGCCGGCAGCAGCAGGCAGGCCAGGCGGCGGACGGACAGCGGGAAGCGGGGCATCGGCGGGGCTCCGGACGGCGGGGGGAAGGGCCAGTGAAGCAGCCGGGACGGCCAAAGGCAAACCGATACGTGCCGGGAAGGTGTCCCGATATGGCAAGATCAGGACCTTCTCCGACCCTCCGCATTCCATGCCCGCTGACGTGATGACCCGTTTTCCGACCTGTTCGCCCGCCTTCGTCGCAGGCTGAGCGGAGATCCCGGAATGGCGGACGAAATCGGACACATGCCCCGGGGTCCGGGGCGCATCCTCAAGGCGGCGGTCTGGTCGATGCAGGGACTGCGCGCAGCCTGGCTGCACGAATCCTCGGTCCGGCTCGAGGTCTACCTGCTGGTGGTGCTGGCGCCGCTGGCCCTGTGGCTGGGCCAGACCCCGGTCGAGCGCGTGCTGCTGATCGGCAGCTGCCTGCTGGTGCTGGCCGCCGAACTTCTGAACTCCGCGATCGAGGCGGTGATCGAGCGCTACGGCCCGGAGCACCACGAACTGGCCGGGCGCGCCCAGGACATGGGCTCGGCGGCGGTGTTCGTGCTGATGATGAACGTATTGCTGTGCTGGGGCCTGATCCTGTGGCCCCGCCTGTCCGAACTTTTTTCCTGATCAAGCAAGGTTGCAAATCGAATGAGTCTCGAGTTCCTGGCCGACCCCAACGTCTGGCTGACCCTGGTGACGCTGAGCGCGCTGGAAATCGTGTTGGGCATCGACAATCTGGTGTTCATCTCCATCGCGGTGAGCAAGCTGCCGGCGCACCAGCGCCCGAGTGCGCGTCGCTTCGGCATCGCGGTGGCCTGCGTCACCCGCATCGCGCTGCTGGTCTCGCTGGCCTTCCTGGCACGGATGCAGAACGACCTGTTCACCATCGCCGGGATGGGCATTTCCATCCGTGACCTGGTGCTGATCCTGGGCGGCATCTTCCTGCTGGTGAAGGGCAGCATGGAAATCAAGGAGCTGATCACCGGCGGTGAGGACGAGGATCCATCCACCACCAAGGCGTCCGCGGTGTTCGGCCTGGTGATCGCGCAGATCGCCATCATCGACATCGTGTTCTCGCTCGACTCGGTCATCACCGCGGTCGGCATGGCCCAGCACATCCCGATCATGGTCGCGGCGATCCTGCTGGCGGTGGCGGTGATGCTGCTGGCGGCCAACCCGCTGGGCCGCTTCATCGATGCCAATCCGACCATCAAGATGCTGGCGCTGGCGTTCATCGTGCTGATCGGCGTGGTGCTGATCCTGGACGGCCTCGAGATCCATGTGCCCAAGCCGTATGTCTACTTCGCCATGGGCTTCTCGGTCATGGTCGAATGGCTGAACCTGCTGATGCGTCGCCGTGCGGCGAAGAAGCACATCCCGGGCGCCGGCAACTGGTAGGCCAAGGCCGCCGCTCCCGGTTCCAGCGACGCCCGGCTTGCGCCGGGCGTCTGCTTTCCGGGGCCGGGCGGCAACGGCGGCGGCGCCGAGCCGGAGGCGCGGTTGCATCCTTCATCGGCGGGTGCTGCAATGCCGCCGTCCCTGCCGAAGGAGTGGTGCCATGCGTCTGTTCGTCCGTTCGCTTGTGCTGGTCGCACTGGCCGTATTGCTGTCCGGCTGCGGCTACAACGCCATCCAGCAGAAAGACGAAGCCGTCAAGGCTGAGTGGTCGAAAGTCCTGAACCAGTACAAGCGCCGCGCCGACCTGATTCCCAACCTGGTCAAGACCGTGCAGGGCTACGCCCAGCAGGAGCGGCAGGTGCTGACCGACGTGACCAACGCGCGCGCGCGGGTGGGCCAGGTCCAGGTCAATGCCGACGATGCCGCTTCGCTCCAGCAGTTCCAGCAGGCGCAGGGTGAACTGTCCAGCGCGCTGTCGCGCCTGCTGGTGGTCACCGAGAATTATCCGAACCTGAAATCCGACCAGTCCTTCCGCGACCTGCAGGCGCAACTGGAAGGCACCGAGAACCGCATCACCGTCGCCCGCGGCCGCTACATCGAGACGGTGCAGGACTACAACACCTATATCCGCTCGTTCCCGCAGGTGATCACCGCCAAGATCTTCGGTTACAAGGAAAAGCCGAACTTCACGGTCGAGAACGAGGCGCAGATCCAGGAGGCGCCGCAGGTCGATTTCGGCACCGCGCCGCCACCGCCGGCCGCGCCGCAGCCCTCTGCGCCGCCGGCTTCGCAGCCTGCGCCCGCGTCGGCCAACTGACACCCCGTCGCGATCGCGCCGATGCTGCGCCGCGCGCTGGCCTGTGTGCTGCTGTGGTGCTGCCTGCTGCCGGAGGCGGCGCAGCAGCTGGCGGCCATTCCCGCGCTGGATTCGCCGGTGGTCGATACCACCGGCACGCTGGACGCCGCGCAGAAACAGCAACTGGAACAGCAGGCGCTGGCGCTGCAACAGCGCAAGGGCAGCCAGTTGCAGGTGCTGATCGTGCCCACGACCGAACCGGAAGCCATCGAGCAGTACACCTTGCGGGTGTTCGAACAATGGAAGCTGGGACGCAAGGGCGTGGATGACGGCGTGCTGCTGCTGGTCGCCAAGGACGACCGGCGCGTGCGCATCGAACCGGGCTACGGGCTGGAAGGCGCGATTCCCGACGCGATCGCCAACCGGGTCATCCAGGAGTACCTGGTGCCCAGGTTCCGCGCCGGCGACTACGGCGGCGGCATTATCGACGCCACCGCCGTCCTGGTGAAACTCATCGACGGCGAGGCACTGCCCGCGCCGGTCAGCGACAATCGCCCGGAGCGCTCGCGTGGTGGCGACTGGCTGTTCGCGCTGTTCGCCGCCTTCATCATCGCCACCATCGTGCGCGGCGTGTTCGGCCGCGCGCCGGCCGGTATCCGCGGCCTGTTCACCGGTGGCGCCGCGGGCGGCACCGCCTTCCTGTTGTCCTCGCTGCTGCCGGTGGCCGGCGTCGCCGGCGTGTTCGGCCTGATCTACGGCCTGCTGTCGGTCTCCAGCGGCGGAGGTGGCGGACGCTATGCGCGCCATCGCGACTGGGGCGGTTGGGGCGGCGGCGGCTGGGGAGGCGGTGGAGGATTTGGCGGCGGTGGCGGCTTCGGTGGAGGCGGTTGGGGCGGCGGTGGCGGCATGTCCGGAGGCGGTGGCGCCTCGGGGAGCTGGTGATGCGGTTGCTGCGCCATCTGTTCCCGCCATCCGCGCGGCGGCTGTTCCCGGCCGACAGCCTGGAGCGCATCGCCGATGCCATCCACCAGGGCGAGCAGCGCCATCGCGGCGAGGTGATGTTCGCGGTCGAACCGGATCTTCCGCTGCTGGCGGTGCTGCGCGGCATGCGCGCGCGCGAGCGTGCGCACGAGGCGTTCGCCCGCCTGCGCACCTGGGACACGGAAGCCAACAACGGCGTATTGATCTACCTGCTGCTGGCCGATCACCGCATCGAGATCGTTGCCGACCGCGGCCTGCGCGGCCGGGTCAGCGACGAGCAGTGGCGCGGGGTCTGCCAGTTGATGGAGGAACGCCTGCGGGCCGGCGAAGCCGAAGCGGCGGTGATCCGCGGCATCACCGCGGTCTCGGACCTGCTGGCGGCGTTCTATCCGCAGGACGGCAGCCAGCCGGACGAGGATGAACTGCCCAACCGGCCGCATGTGTTTTGAATCCGCGGCCGTCAGGCCGCGCATGGGCGACCAGGATGGCGTCGGGCTTGCGCGGGATTACGCCGGGCCGGATGCATCCGGGATCAGAGCAGTTCCCCAAAACGCATGCTTGCCGGTTCGATCAGCGCGAGGAATGCCTCGCAGCTTGGCTGCCCCTGCCAGCCTGCGCACAGGGCCTGTGAACGTTCGCGACTGTCGGCGAGCGCGAGATCGATGAAGCTGCCGTCTTCCAGCTTGATCAGATGCTGTCGGCACCAGCCCGGCTGACCGGAAAGATGGGTCTCCACCATGGCGGAGTAGGCTTGGCGCATCGTGCTTTCATCGATGCCGGGCTTGAGGCGGAAGTGCCCGATCTCGACGCCGTGCCCCGGTACCATTTCACGAGTACCGACAGCGCTCTGGCTGTAATGCCCCATATGCACGAGCGTGTTGATTGAAGCCCGGAACTCGGCAAACTCTGGAGCATTTCCAACACGTTGCGCTGCGGCTTTCGCATCGTCGTTCGACCGCCATGCGACCAGGTCCACACGTTCAAGGGCGTCCCCTGAGGCGGTCAGTGGCGTCCATGCGATGAACCCCGGGTAGTGCTTCACCCGATCACGCGTGGAGTTTCTGGAGAGGTCGGCGGCGTGCGCATCGTCAACGCGGTAAGTGACGATTTCGTAGCAGAGAGGATTGGTCATGCCTGATGCATCCAAGGAGATAGCGGGCGCCCACGGTAGCGCGCCCTGCTGACAGAACCTGTCAGGAGGGTAAGATGAGGTCCATGAAGACACAGCGTCTGTTTGCGTTGTTGCAGCATCTGCGGGGCCGAAGACACCCGGTACCGGCAGAAGCGTTGGCGGACGAACTGGGCGTTTCGGTCCGGACCATCTATCGGGACATGACGGCATTGCAGGCGATGGGAGCGCCCATACGAGGGG